>CP126121.1:525476-845953 GCA_030123625.1 Nitrospira sp. | reverse complement strand
CGGAAAGTAACACTGGTTCGTCCAGGACGACTTTCTCTCCATCATAGTGAGCCGAGATGTGCCTCATGGCTTCTCCAGTCCTCCGCGCGGACGGCGCGTATTGAACTGATTCTATGGGCGCTTGTGAAACCTGTCAACTCAGCTCGACTTATCAGTGCAGATAGTTCAACCGAACGCGATCGTGAGCCGCATGGGGGCCCGATCGGCCCGACCCTCTTCACGCAGACCTTCGCCTACTTCATCCGATCTGATTTCATTCTCAGCACTCAGCACTCAACACTTA
The DNA here is from genome assembly GCA_030123625.1 of Nitrospira sp. Taxonomy (NCBI): domain Bacteria; kingdom Pseudomonadati; phylum Nitrospirota; class Nitrospiria; order Nitrospirales; family Nitrospiraceae; genus Nitrospira; species Nitrospira sp. The sequence goes on along the minus strand of CP126121.1, from coordinate 845,670 downwards.
GCACTTCTTTTGAACTTCCCGGCGCCCCATTCATACTCGACTCGCTCATGCTTCTCGGCGCCGCTGTGATTGCGTGGCGAACGACGAAAGGTGGCAGACCATAGGTAGTTTGTATCCGTTGTTTTTCGATGAGGGTGAACTCAAATGCTCACGATGATTGAGTAAGAGGGCGGACTCATTACATCCATTTGTAGCCTGTAGGGCTTTCATATCTGTCTCCAGTTCTTGGATTCTCGCTCCTACTGAGGTATGCTGGCTTCGTGAAAGTCAGCCAGGTTCTCGATCGATTGCGAGAGGACAGCTGGTATCTGGTTGCCACGAAGGGAAGTCATCGACAATTTAAGCATCCCATAAAGCCTGGTCGAGTGACAGTCGCAGGCAAGCCGAGCGACGAGTTGTCACCTGGAACATTGAACAGTATCTTCAAACAGGCTGGATGGAAGAAATAGAGGATCCATTATGCGCTATGCAATCGTAATTGAAAAAGCCGCCTCTAACTACGCAGCCTATGTGCCGGACCTGCCTGGGTGTGTTGCGACCGGTGCGACGATCCAGGAAACTGAAACGATGATTCGCGAAGCGATAGAATTCCATTTGGATGGTCTTCGCGCAGACAGTCTGCCCATCCCACCACCAAGCAGCCAAGTGGAATATGTTGAAGTTTCGGTGTGACAGGCTTCGCGGACATTCTTCTCACGGTTGCAGAACGATCAATCCATGCGCGTAGTGAGGGGGGAAGGAGTCGGCGGAATCCATGGACACAAACTCCTCACTCAATAGCCAAGTCTGACTATGATCATAAGGTCGGCCGCGCGTCCGCGATCTCTGGCATATCGACTTCTTCACCACCACACTCATTGACATGCTCACTCGGCTTGGTGCGACGGTTCGTCTAACCGTTAAGATTCGTCGTGCGGCGTGACTTGCTTCTTGCATTCCACGGATCATTACTCGTGCCTAACATTATGTCTCAACATGCACGATTCAAGATCTTGTATCTTCATTGAGAGGTTTTGCATCATGGCACCACGGGAACGGGGCAGATCGCAAAGATCCGGGTCTGGAGTCATGAAGACCGTGGGTCAGCTCGGGTCGTCCCGTTCCTCCGGTCACCAGCCCGAACAGTTGAGGGGCCCCGAGCCCGCATTGTGCAAGAACGGGAGACACGGAGGTGCACCATGAGCGGAACGTGTGTTGTCGGCATGGACGTCTCGCAAGACACCGTCGATGTGGCGGTCCTGCCGGGGACCGTCTTCCGGATTACGAATGATGAGCCGGGGATTGCGGAAGTCAAGCAGCTCCAGGCCGTGCCGCCCACCTTGATTGTGCTCGAAGCGACGGGCGGTCTTGAAGTTCCACTTGCGGGGGCGTTGGCTGTCGCCGGACTGCCGGTCGTCGTGGTCAATCCACGCCAGGTGCGGGACTTTGCGCGAGCCACTGGACAGTTGGCCAAGACGGATCGGCTTGATGCCCGGGTCCTCGCCCACTTCGCCGAAGCGATTCGACCACCGATCAGGCTGGTCCCCGATAAGCAGACGCAGGCGTGAGCCGCGCTCGTGGCGCGTCGTCGGCAACTGATTGAGATGCTGACAGCCGAAAAGAATCGTCTCCGCTTCGCAGCCCGTCCCATTCAGAAACGGGTACAGGTGCACATCGCGTGGCTGGAGAAGGAACTCGCCGCGACCACGACCAATCTGACCACCACCATGCGCGAAAGTCCGGTGTGGCGAGAGAAGGAAGAAGTGTTGCGGAGTGTGCCGGGTGTCGGGCCGGTGCTCATCATGACGCTCTTCGCCAATCTTCCCGAGCTGGGGACGTTGACACGCAAAGAAGTGGCGGCCTTGGCGGGGATCGCGCCATTCCCGCGAGACAGCGGCACCCTCAAAGGCCGACGGACGATTTGGGGTGGGCGCGCGCACGTGCGGGCCGCGCTGTATATGGCCGCACTCGTGGCCACCCGCAAGAACCCGGTGATCCGCATCTTCTATCAGCGACTCTGTCAGGGAGGCAAGGCGAAGAAATTGGCGCTGACGGCCTGCATGCGGAAACTCCTCCCCATCTTGAGCCCGGACCAGACAGCGATCGTCGTTCCGAGGCCAATTGTGTGCGAAGAGTTTTCACGGGTGACTCTGAAAATACCCTCGTTGGCTCTTGACAGCAAAGACAGTTGCTGACCCTTATTTTCGCGTTCTCGCATCTAGTATCCCAGCTAGCTTCAGAAAAGGCTGAGCTAAACCGATAAGACTAGCAAGCGGTTTAGTTTTGGTCTGTAGATAGCAAGTTAAGTTGTCCGGTTTATGTAGCACATGATCTGTCCGGTATTTCGCTCGAATAATTTCAGCCGTGCGCCGAAATGTTTTCGCGCACAATTGGCCTAGGATCAACGATCGGTCGGCCGCCCGATCGGCGGGTCGGGCCGCGACGGCTTGAAGGGGCGTCTTTGGATTCGATCACCCGCCCATCCGGCTGATACCGCGCCAAGCATCGCGGGCCATGGAACACGGCCAAGGTACTATCGGGATACGCATGGACCCGCACGGTGGTCTTCACATAATGGAACCGGTGTTGATCGGGCGGAATCTGCAGATGCTGGCCCTGATAGCGCACCGTGTTGTCATTGGCCACCACCCGCTCATCCTGCACACAGAGAATCTCGGCCAGGTTCGAACCAATCCAGGGGACGAAGGCCGTCCCCGCTTCGACGGCCGGCACGGCAAACCGCCGATTGTAGGCCGGAAGAAATTGCTCGGTGAGATATCGGTTGGCCGCTGCGATGGTGGTGATCCTGGCCAGGGCCAGCTCTTTGGGCAATCGATCTTGCAGGGTGCGGAAGACCCGTTCGGAACGGCCCCGCGCTTCCGGCGAATAGGCGGCAATGAGCGTGATCCCCAATTGCCGGAGCGCCCGATGCACCTGCGTGAGCCGCGTCTTATCGACCTTGCCTCCCGTCTTCTCCGTATACCAGTAGTGCGAGCCGCGATCGGTATAGAGGGAACTGAACAGGCCCTGTTTTTCAATGACCTCCCGCAGACCCCGGAAACTGCTCATCGTCCCTTCTTCTTCGACGAAGAAGGCCGAGTACATCTCGCTGGTCGCATCATCCAGAGTCACAATCAGATCCCATTGGCATCCCGGTACCCATTCATGCCGGGATCCGTCTTGGTGCAGCATCATCCCCGGCAAGGGTTTGCGGGGCCGCTTCTTGCGATGCGCTCCGCGCCGGGAGGCCCGAGTCACGTGTCCTGCCCGTTGCAGCCGGTTCTTCGTCCACGTGTAGGAGCGCGTCCCCCCATGCTCTTGGTGCCAGCGCTCATGAAAATGCTTCACGGTCCAGCCCCGGTACTGTGTCTCATACAACGTCACCATCCGAAGCGCTTCATCTACCGGCACCGCCCGAGCCGAGGCCCGGCCCAGCCGCCGATCTTCTAATCCCTCCACACCCTCGGTTTCGTAGCGGACGCTCCAGCGGCGAAACGTCCGTTCCGTGACGCCTAACAGCTCCGCCGCCTCCGCCATGGTCAGTTCCCCTCGGTGTCGCCGCGCATACAACTCTTCAAATCGCATCCGTCTCACCTCCTGTAGCACTGTCGCCCGCATCATGGTGGCCCTCCTTGAGGGCGCACCGTAAACCGGACACTTCATGTGCTACAAAAAGCGGACAGATGATGGGCTAGCTACAGCGGTTTAGTTTTGGTCTTGCGTGGCAAGGAGGTAGTCCATGCTTCACTCGTGCGTGCGATCTGCGTCATTGTGGGTTCTGCTGCTTGTTTTCCTAATTTCTGGCTGCGCCTCTATCATAGATGGAAAGCGCCAAGCCATGACCTTTAATTCTGTCCCGGAAGGTGCCCATGTTGTCGTAAATGGCATTACTTCTGGAACCACTCCTGCGAATATTGTAGTCGATCGATCTTTCTTCAGTGATACCGTTGTGGTTATTAAGAAGAACGGTTACTCGGATATGGAGATCAAACTCGCCAAATCCACGAATTGGTGGTTTCTAGGTAATATCTTATTTCCCGGCCTCTATGGCACAACGACGGATGCTATTTCGGGAGCAATAATTCAGTACCAGCCGGATCAATACCACGTGACATTGACACCTCTTGGCATATCATCAGAAGAATCGGACAAAATACAAAAGGAATCTGAATTGCGCAATTTCATCCTGCATATGTATGTGAATCTGGGTGAGGACATATCAAGAGGTAATGGAGAAGCTCTGAATTCCCTCTACAGTCTTCTTCATCTGTCTCAAGACAGCGAAAAGCAGAGTGCGCTGGGAAAGATACGAGACTATTGGGCCAAGTTCCCACAGCCCCCTGCATTTGCCGAGGCTGTTATTTCATCGTTCAAGAGGAATGGCGCGACAGGAGGATGAAGCCGTACACAGCGAAGCAATCTATCAGGCCCGCTGTGTAAGCAAACAGTGGGGGTCGGATCTTCAACTGTGCACTCAATTGTATAACGTGTATAACGGGATTCCACATTCAAGATAGCATAGGCTGGCCCAGCAATACGTATGACCGTCGAACGCGTATAAAAGTGACTTCTCGTTGGGCATCCAATTTCCATGATCCGAAGCAAGCCATCTATGCGGTTGGCGCAGGGGCGATCGGTGCGGGTCCTAGAGTAGGTACCGGTCGATATTGAGTGCTCCATGGAAGACGCCGATGATGTCGATCGCGTCTGAATTCTTGATCAGGTAAGCGATACGATAATGTCCGTGAAGCAGGATGCGGATATGTCGGCCCGGTTTCTGCCAGTAGCGGTATCCTGATTGTGGAAATTCTCGTAGGATTCGGTTTTCAGATAGATGGTTTCGATCGTTCGGTTGGCAGCGGATGGATTATCGAATGCGATGTAGTCATAGACGTCGCGCAGTCATCGTTCGGCTTCGGCCGTTCACGTCAGCTCTGCCATGTCTTGATGCGGCGCCCCATCTCTTCATGGCTGATTATCTTTCCTGCATCAGAGTCAGCGAGCCCTCTGTCGATCATTCTTGCGAACGCTAACTCTCGTAGAAGCTCATCATATGGAGCTGTCATCCGGTTGATCTTGAAGGATCTTGGCGATCTGCTCTTTTGCGGAGGGCATGATCACCTCTCTTGAGAGACCTCAGTTGCAAGGATAACGGTAAGCCCCCTGTTTTACAAGTGAGCAGGCCTCAATGTTCCTAGGGTCTGTTGACATTCAGCTTCCGCCTCGGCATTGGTGTGGCATTGTTGAACACCCACCGGAGGGAGGATGGCGAGACGCGAGCTACGAGACGACCAATGGAAGCGGATTAAAGAGTTGTTGCCTGGCAAAGCGAGCGATCCAGGACGGACCGCAACCGATAACCGGACATTCGTGGATGCGGTGCTGTGGATCGCGCGGACCGGTGCACACTGGCGGGAGCTGCCGGAACAGTTCGGCACCTGGAACCGTGTGTTTCAGCGGTATAACCGGTGGGCAAAGGCAGGCGTGTGGGAGCGCATGTTTCGTCAGCTAGCCGGCGATCCAGCTTTTGAGTATGTGATGATCGACTCCACCATCGTCCGTGCGCACCAACACGCGGCTGGCGCAAAAGGGGGGCGGCTGAGACGAAGCCCTTGACCGGTCGAAAGGTGGGCTAACCACCAAAATCCACACCGCCGTCGATGGCCTGGGCAATCCGCTGCGCTTTATCCTGACACCGGGGCAGGTATCCGACTATACGCAGGCGGAGCCGTTGTTGGCAGAATGGCCTGCGCCATATGTGATAGCCGACAAGGGGTACGACAGTCACGCGATCGTGGAGGCGATTGAACGTTCCGGTGCAAAAGCCGTGATTCCGCCGCGCTCCTGCGTCAAAGAGCTGCGCGAGACGGCTTTCGCCCGGTATGCTGAACGCTATCGCATCGAGTGCTTCTTTAACAAGCTCAAGCACTATCGCGCGGTCGCCACCCGGTACGCCAAACGGGTCCGCAACTTCGCGAGTCTCATCTATCTTGTTGCGTCCGTGCTCTGGATGAAATGAATGTCAACAGACTCTAGTTCAGTAGACCTCTTTCAAGATTGAAATCCTGTATCTGTTTTGTGTCCGCCGAATGGTCAAAAGGTCTTCTGAAGGTCGGTTGCTCAGGACATGAACAATGTTAACGCGAACTCCGGATCGCGTGAACGCGACTCAGGCCGCGAAGACGGAACAGGCTCCTTAATCGGAAGGCCCCATCCACCGCATCCGCCCCTGGTCCTGTGTGATAGTCTCTTCACTCGATGACGACGCGCCATCATCAAACCGGCCTCGCCGCGATTGCGGTGTTCAAGCTCATGAAGGGCGTGCTCTTGCTTCTTGTCGGGCTTGGCTTGCTGAAATTGATGCATGCCGACATTGCGACGCTGTTTTCCCGTTTGATCGAAGCGCTCCATTTGAATGCCAAGTTTCAAATCATTCATGCGCTGGTGCTGAAAGTGAATGCCTTGCAACCACATGATCTTGCATTTTGGCTGAGGCGGGCATAGCCTATCGGTCAGAGGTGGGGTGTGGAAAAGCCCGGTCAGTTTACTATCGAGTTTGAGCAGGAAGATGATGGCCGCTGGATCGGTGAGGTGCCAACCTTGCCTGGGGTGATGGCGTATGGTCAGACTCGGGCGGAAGCTCTCGCTGCGGTGCAGGCCTTAGCGCTTCGTGTGATAGCGGATCGCCTTGAACATGGGGAAGCCCTTCCTGACGAGTTCCTGAACGTGTCCTTCATTGCTGCATGAGCCGGTGGGCTTCCACCCGCGCTCCTCGTGTTCTTTCCGCTCTTCTTCGCATCGGCTGGATAATCAAACGAACAACCGGCTCTCACCGGATACTGGCGCGGGACAGCTGGCCTGACGTTGTGTTTGCGTTTCACGATCGCGAAGAAATTGGCCCCAAGATGCTTGCTCGCCTGTCGAAAAGGACCGGACTTGCCCCTGAAGACCTTTAAGCAAGGAGATGAGACCTGCAACCTCAATCTTGAGGAGCCGGTGCGCCATCGTAGATTTAGATGCATGTGTGCTCAACGAATCGCCCTGAAAGTCGGAGTATTTTCTGTCTATTGAGCGAAACTTATAATTCAAAAACCGGTCAAGCTCCGTAATCTGAAAGTCCTGTCCATGCATGCCTCCTGGTCCTGTGTGATAGTCTCTTCACTCGATGACGATGCGCTCTCACCAAACCGGCCTCGCCGCGATTGCGGTGTTCAAGCTCATGAAGGGCGTGCTCTTGCTTCTTGTCGGGCTTGGCTTGCTGAAATTGATGCATGCCGACATTGCGACGCTGTTTTCCCGTTTGATCGAAGCGCTCCATTTGAATGCCGATTCTCGGATCATTCATGCGCTGGTGCTGAAAGTGGATGCCTTGCAACCGCACAGCGTCCTCGTGGCCGCGCTTGTCAGTTTGGGCTATGCGGGGATGTTGTTGCTGGAAGGAGTCGGGTTGTGGCTGGAGCGATCTTGGGCTGCGTATCTGACGGTGATCTCGACGAGTCTGCTGCTCCCGTTCGAACTCTATGAGGTGATCGACCGGGTGTCGATGGTTCGCATCGGTATGTTGCTGCTGAATCTCGTGATTGTGCTCTACCTCGTCGGCCAATTGAAACAGGATACCCTGCATTCAGGAGCGTCTGTGCCCAGACGTCTGTGACATGTTAGGATCACGAGAGTGCCAGTCGAGGTAGGGTTCAGTACGAGTATGAGATCAACCTTACAGCCTAATATTGACGAGCCGACTGCGCGTATGATGTGTGATCACTGCTCTGGTGGCTGGCATGGTTGTGCAATGGCTTGGAATTGCAATCTCCCGCCTGCTGGCATAGAATTCAGTCCTTCCCGAGGACTTGTTGAGGACTTGTTATGGCGGCCACGAAGCAACCTCTCATTACCTCCACACCCGACATACTCGGCGGAACGCCGGTCTTTCGTGGAACGAGAGTGCCTGTGGAAACCCTCATCGAATATTTGGAAGGGGGACAGACTATCGACGAGTTCCTTGATGGATTTCCCACGGTCACGCGTGAGCAAGTAATCGCTTTTCTTGAGGAAGCCAAAGCTCGGATGCTTCCCGTCGCTTCGTGAAGATCCTTCTCGACGAATGTATCGATCGGCGATTGGCTAAGGACATCGAAGGCCATGAGGTGGTCACGGTTCCCCAGGCTGGGTGGGCCGGAATCCAAAATGGAGAGTTGCTCAGGCGCGCACAGGAACAGTTCGACGTTTTCGTGACAGTTGACCGAAATCTATCCTTCCAACAGCACCTTTCCCAGTTCAGCATTGCCGTGATTGTCCTCCAGGCTTCGACGAATCGCTTGAAAGACCTCCGACCACTAGTGCCTCAACTCCAGCGGATTGTGCTGACTGCGCCTAAAGGTCAGTCACGCGTGTAAATGCATAACGTGCGCTGTCTTGCTTTGGTCCATTCGTGGGTAGAGACTGTTCCGGAAGTCTTGATCCCTCTCTCACGGTTGACTCACCTAGTCCTTTCCATCTAGAGACAGTCCGCGGAAACGCGGCGTACTACCTCATCCGCATCCGCTTTGGTTCCTGGGTACGTCCCGGTGAGTTGATTCGCGGCGGACGCGATGCACTGGTCATGGCCTTTTCGACGTCCAGCTCGACGGCGACCATGCCTGTGACGTATGCCGTGCTCAAAGATCGGGTGGGATTGCGCGAACAGTCCGCCGGCATGGGAGCGCTGGTCGGCGCGAATTTCAACAACGACGGTACTGCGCTCTACGAGGCGATGGCGGCCTTATTTATTGCTCAGATGATCGGGATGGATCTGTCCGGTCAGCAGCAAGTGATGGTGGTGCTCACGAGCATCATCGCGTCCGTCGGCGCCGCCGGCATTCCTGAAGCGGGATTGGTGACGATGACCATGGTCTTTACGGCAGTCGGCTTGCCCGTGCAATACATCCCCGTCTTGCTGACTGTGGATTGGTTCCTCGATCGCTGCCGCACCGCGATCAACGTCATGGGTGATATGAACATCAGTTGTTTGTTGGATGGGAAGCAGAAAGGAGAGACCTAATATTGTATCCAGAAAGACATTGCCAGAAATACGTTTGCCCTTCGGCAAGCTCACGGCAAACGTATTTCTGGGAGGCAACGCTAGCTCTTGCTTATCTTTTGTTTGTGTTCATGCGTGAGGGCGGCCCGCAGCTTCTCTTCCTGCTCTTTGCTGAGCGAGGTCTTGAGAATGGTTCCCTCGTATCGTGAGAAGCCGGCCAGTAGCTTATCCTGGTCAGCGCTCCGAATCAGCAAGAAGATCGCCGAGGTGCCCCCCGTGATCGTACTGCCCAAATCCTTGATGAATTGATCGGGGATCCCATAGTCGCTCAAGAGCCCATACTCATTGGCGGCAGTGGTCATGGCTCCGGCTCCTGCACCGCCGGCAATGCTTCCCAGGAGACCGGCCAGGGGATTCATAAAAAGCAGTCCCATGAGCCCTCCCCATAACACACCCAGCGCCACGCCATGCTTGGTGGCACCGCCGAACACGTCGACGCACTGCTTCAGGTGGACCTTACCATCCATGTCACGGACGACGATGACTGCATCTTCCAGGTCGAGGACATACTCCTTTTCCATCGCCCGTAGTTCGTTCAGTACTCGATCGGCTGTACCGGAGTCCTTAAAGGCAATGCAGACAAGTTCGCTCATGATTCATCTCCTTCGAGGCTACGTACAATGCTACGTATATCGATATTTCCCAGGTGATGGATGACCAATTTCGCCGTACAGGCACTAATTACCAGTAGGATCGTCCTCAGAGCAAGATGGCTGTGAGAGTCCACTCACTTGCCACTCGACATCCCCCTTTTCTCCCCTTGTTTTTCCACGCTCTGTTCCCTTACTCTCGTCGCGCATCGGCGTGGAGTTTCTTATGTTGGAAGCTGTTTCGTTGCATTGTAGTCGCGGTGAACGACGATTGTTCACCGACCTCAATGTGAAGGTCGAGCGGGGGTCGCTGCTGGCTGTGGTGGGTGAAAACGGCAGCGGAAAGACTAGTCTGCTCCGTATCTTTTCCAGTTTGTTGTCCCCTGACCAGGGTTCGGTTCTGTGGGAGGGACAAGATATCCAGCAACTCAAGGAGCTCTATTCGGGTCAACTGACGTATATCGGGCATCTCAATGGGATTAAGGACGATCTCACGCCGCTGGAAAATCTGATGAGCGCGATGTCGCTTGCCGGAGAATCCTGCTCCAATAATGGGGCAAAGGAGGCTTTGGAGGGGATCGGGCTGAAGCGGCCCATTCATCATTTGCCGTCCAAGGTGCTCTCGCAAGGACAAAAGCGCCGAGTTGCCCTGGCAAGGCTGTGGCTCTCCACTCGTCCTTTATGGTTGCTCGATGAGCCGTTTACCTCGCTCGACACGGCTGCGATCAGTGTCGTGACGCAGCGGTTGCTTATGCATCTGCAGCGCGGGGGGCTGGCAGTTGTTGTGACCCATCAGGAAGTTGCGCTTCCCACGGAAGTTGTCCAACGTCTAAGGCTGATGGGATGAGCGACTCCAGCATGTGGGAAGCCGTCAGCGGAATCATCCGGCGTGATCTGTTGCTGGCAATGCGGCGCCGTTCAGATGCCGCGATGTCGGTCTTCTTTCTGGTGATCGTGGTCAGTCTCTTCCCTCTCGGTGTAGGACCGGAGCCGGCGGTGCTACGAACCATCGGACCCGGCGTGTTGTGGGTCGCGGCTCTCTTGGCCTGTTTGCTGTCCCTGAGCCGAGTGTTTACCGCGGACTATCTGGACGGTGCCCTTGAGCAGATGGCCTTGATTCCTCAACCCCTTGCCTTGTTGGTAGTGGGGAAAGTTCTCGCCCATTGGATGATCTCCGGATTTCCCGTCGTGCTGCTCTCGCCGCTGCTCGGCCTCCAATTCGGTTTAAGCGGGGAATCATTGGGAGTGCTGGTCATGTCGCTCTTGCTTGGGACGCCGACGTTGAGTATGATTGGTGCGATCGGCGCCGCTTTAGTACTTGGCGTGCGCGGGAGTGGTCTACTGGTCGCCCTCCTGGTGCTTCCACTTTACGTTCCAGTATTGATATTTGGAGCCGGCGCCGTCACCAGCAGTATGGCCGGGATCGGCGGTGAAGCAAATCTGTCGCTACTCGGGGCTTGTCTGGTACTCTCTCTCTTTCTGGCACCTTGGGCTACCGCGGCAGCGTTGCGAATCGCGTTGGAGTGACATCGTTTCATGAGCACGGGCATCAACTGGCTGAAGTATTCGTCTCCCCAAGCCTTTTATCCTCTCGCGGGACGCCTCATTCCATGGTTCGCTTGTGCAGCGGTCGTGCTCATGGGGGTGGGACTCTATATAGGGTTCTTCGTCGCCCCGACCGACTTTCAGCAGGGTGAAGCCTACCGAATTATCTTCGTCCATGTTCCGGCGGCCTGGATGTCGATGTTCCTCTATGTCGTCATGGCCGTGTGGGCCGGCATCGGGATGGGGCTCAATGCGCGCCTTTCCTTCATGATGGCGCAAGCGATTGCTCCCACCGGAGCGATGTTCACGTTCTTGGCATTGTTGACAGGAGCGATGTGGGGGAAGCCCACATGGGGAGCCTGGTGGGTCTGGGATGCGAGATTGACATCGGAACTCATCTTATTGTTTCAGTACGCCGGCGTCATGCTGTTGCGGACTTCGATCGATGATGTGCGCCGCGCGGACCGGGCGAGTGCCGTGTTTGCTCTCGTTGGGGTGGTCAACGTCCCGATTATCTATTTTTCCGTGCAGTGGTGGAATACCTTGCATCAGGGCGCGTCGGTCAGCATGGCGACCGGCTCGAAAATGGCATCGACCATGCTCACCGCCATGTTGCTGATGACGGTGGCTTTCTGGCTCTACAGCATTGCGGTCATCCTCGCCAGAGTACGCTGTGTCATGATTGAACGGGAATCGTTGCCGGTATGGAATGATGAGAAGCCGGCCGTCATTCAGGAAGCAGTGGAGGCTCGCTGATGCAGTGGGGAAGCGCATCGGAATTCTTTGCGATGGGAGGGTATGGGCTTTATGTATGGACCTCATTTGCGGCCACGGCGTTGTGCATGGTATGGGAAGTGTTGGCCTTGTGGCGTCGACGGGCTGCGGCGCGCGCCGAACAGCGCGTCGCGTTGTTAGGAGGCACCGATGAAACCACGGCATAAACGCTTTGCCTTTATCGGCTTGGGATTGCTCGTCTTGGGTGTGGCGACGGTGCTGATCCTGAACGCCTTTCAGAGCAATCTCGTGTTCTTCTTTACCCCCACTCAAGTGGTGAGCGGTGAGGTGCCGCAAGGACGCAGTTTCCGGATCGGCGGGATGGTTGAGGATGGGAGTCTCGTCCGCGAGAACGACGGCCTGACGGTCCGTTTCATCGTCACTGATACGGCGAAGCGCGTGCCGGTGACCTATAAGGGGATTCTGCCGGACCTCTTTAAGGAAGGGAAGGGTGCCGTGGCACAAGGAAAACTCAACGCCGACGGCACGTTTGTCGCCAGCGAAGTCTTGGCCAAACATGATGAAAATTACATGCCGCCTGAAGCGGCCGAGGCATTGGCAAAAGCCAAGGCGTCCGGTGCTCAGCAAAGTAAATCTCTCGTTGTCCCTCAAGGTAGGCAAGGTAGGGAAGGCTCGCTATGATTCCGGAGATCGGTCATTTTGCGTTGATTCTTGCACTGTGCGTCGCCGTGGTGCAGGGCATTCTCCCTATCTACGGTGCTGCCGTCGGGAACTCGGCGCTGATGGCCGTTGCCAAGCCCGCGGCGCGAGGGCAATTTCTCTTAGTCCTCACGGCGTTTTGTTGCCTTGGCTATGCGTTTGCCGCGAAAGATTTCTCTGTGCTGTATGTCGCCGCCACGTCGAATTCCCAGCTCCCTTTGCATTATCGACTGGCCGCGATTTGGGGCGCGCACGAAGGGTCGCTGCTCTTATGGACCTTTATTCTGACCGTGTGGATGTTCGCGGTGACGCTTTTTTCCGCTCACCTCCCCGAAGCCACCCGCTCTCGTATTCTCGGAGTGATGGGGCTTGTGAGTGTCGGATTTCTTCTGTTCATGCTGACCGTGTCGAATCCGTTCGAACGGCTGATTCCTGCCGCTCTTGACGGGCGCGATCTCAATCCGCTCTTGCAAGACCCAGGTATGGTGATCCATCCGCCGATGCTTTATATGGGCTATGTCGGATTTTCGGTTGCCTTCGCGTTCGCGATCGCCGCATTGCTGGGAGGGAATCTTGATGCCGCGTGGGCCCGCTGGTCTCGCCCATGGACGACCGTCGCCTGGTGCTTTTTGACCGTCGGCATTGCAATGGGAAGCGGCTGGGCCTATTACGAATTAGGATGGGGTGGATGGTGGTTTTGGGACCCGGTCGAGAATGCCTCATTCATGCCATGGTTGGCCGGAACGGCGTTGATTCATTCACTGGCCGTGACCGACAAACGGGGAGGGTTCAAAGTGTGGACCGTCCTGCTTGCCATCATGGCGTTCTCGTTGAGTCTCCTTGGGACATTTCTTGTCCGTTCCGGTGTGTTGACCTCCGTGCATGCCTTTGCCACCGATCCAAAACGTGGTCTGTTCATTCTGGCCTTCTTGGCCGTCGTCATCGGAGGGTCGCTTGCCTTGTATGCCTGGCGGGCGCCACGAGTGGGACTCGGCGGCGGATTTGCGATGATCTCGCGCGAAGGGATGTTGCTGGCGAACAACGTGTTACTGGTTGCCGCGATGGGCTCAGTGTTGCTGGGCACATTGTACCCATTGTTTTTGGATGCGTTGGATCTCGGGAAAATTTCTGTCGGGCCTCCGTATTTTGATTCCGTCTTTGTCCCGTTAATGGCGCCGGCGATCTTTTTAATGGGAATCGGTCCATTGGCCCAATGGAAGAAAGCGAGTTTGCCCGATTTGACGAAACGATTACAGTGGGCGTTCGGAGTCAGTCTTGTCACGGCCCTGGCCTTACCGGTCGTCATGGGGAATTGGACGCCGCTGTTGAGCCTGGGGCTGCTCCTGGCAATTTGGATCGTGACGACCGCGATTGTGACATTGCGTGAACGGTTGACTCATGTCAGCGGGAACAGCCTTGTGAGTCGACTGGCGGCGGTACCCAGATCTTACTGGGGAATGCTCGTGGCGCACTGCGGTATTGCGATCTTTATCGTCGGGGTGACGATGGTGAAGGGCTTTGAAACTGAAAAAGATGTGCGGATGAACGTGGGGGAAACGGCGACCATCGGCGACTATACGTTCCGATTCGACGGTGCGCAGGATGTCGTTGGGCCGAATTATACGGCTGCCCGTGGGACCTTCTCCGTGAGTCGTAACGGTCGCGAAACGACGGTGTTGTATCCTGAAAAGCGGCGCTATACCGTTCAGAATCAGGTCATGACGGAAGCCGCGATCGATCCCGGGTTGTTACGCGATCTCTATGTGTCGTTGGGGGAACCGTTGAACGATGGCGCGTGGAGTGTACGGCTCTATCACAAGCCGTTTGTAGACTGGATTTGGGGTGGGTGTTTCATCATGGCGCTGGGCGGCGTACTGGCTGTCAGCGATCGCCGGTATCGAATTGCATGGCGTCGGCAAGAGCCGGCCGTACCCGCGTCGACACGAACCGCTAGGCGAAAAGTGGCATGAATCGGTTTCTCCTGCCGCTGTCGATTTTTATCGTGGTCGTCGTCTTCCTGGGGGTGGGGCTTAGGCTCAACCCGCGGGAAATCCCGTCTCCTTTGGTCGGAAAGGCCGCCCCTGATTTTTCCCAGCCGCAGCTCTACGATTCAGCAAACGTATTTTCGTCGACTGACCTTAAAGGGAAAGTCTGGTTGCTCAATTTTTGGGCCTCATGGTGCAGCGGGTGTCGGACTGAGCATCCGGTATTGATGGAGTTGGCCAAATCCGGTGAGGTGCCGATCTATGGGATGGATTACAAGGATCAACGTGACGAGGCTATGACCTGGTTGAGGCGGTGGGGCAATCCTTATCCTGTGGTCGGGGTGGATGATGCCGGCCGGGTCGGCATCAATTATGGGGTCTACGGAGTGCCTGAAACCTACGTCATCGACAAGCAGGGTGTGATCCGCTATAAACAGATCGGGCCCCTGG
Source organism: Nitrospira sp. (assembly GCA_030123625.1). Taxonomy (NCBI): domain Bacteria; kingdom Pseudomonadati; phylum Nitrospirota; class Nitrospiria; order Nitrospirales; family Nitrospiraceae; genus Nitrospira; species Nitrospira sp. Next base: position 830,611 of record CP126121.1, on the reverse strand, counting down.
ATCCCGACACCGTTGCCAAAAAAATCCTTCCCCTTGTGAAGCAGCTTGAATCACAATGAGAATGAAATGGGTGATGCTCATAGTGTTGTTTTTGTCCGGACCTGCTTGGGCGGGGGAGGCCCGGCCGTTGGCCGATGACCCAGCCGTCGAGGCGCGACTCAAGCATCTCGCCGTCGAGCTGCGATGTCTGGTCTGTCAGAATCAAACATTGGCCGATTCCAACGCTCCGCTGGCAGAAGATTTGCGCCGGGAAGTTCGGGAGATGATCGCGAAGGACATGAGCGACAAGGAAATCATCGATTTCCTTGTCGCACGCTATGGTGACTTCGTGCTGTATCGACCGCCGCTCAAGGCGACCACCACGCTGCTGTGGGTTGGGCCGTTCGTTCTATTGACCATCGGAGCCACGGTGCTCGTCATCACATTGCGGCGTCGGGCGAACAAAGTCGTCGATGCGCCGGTGACGGTTGAGGAGCATCGACGAGTCGAACAACTATTGGCAGAAGGAGGCAAGCGCTCATGACCGCTACATTTTGGTTGATCGTTTCGGCCATGACTCTGTGTGTCCTCGGTCTTCTGCTGAGGCCTCTGTTGAAGCGCCCGTCTGTCGCCACGAGCGAACAGGAGAAAACGCTGCCGGTCTATCGACAGCAGTTTTCCGAGTTGGAGCAAGATCGGACCGATGGATTGTTGACAGATGAACAGTATCGAGCGGCGCGGAGTGAGCTGGAGCGTCGTGTGTTAGAGGAGGCGGGTCGTGTCGAAGCGCCGACCGCGGCTACAGGAGGGCTCGTGAATCTTCGGGTCGTTGCGCTCTCCTTGGCCATGATTATTCCGGCCGCCAGTGGAGTGCTCTACTGGACATTGGGGAATCCGGCGGCGATGACGCACCCGGCGGTATCAGCCTCGTCTTCTCAAGGCGGCCCTGGGAATGATTCCCAGATGGCGGACAGTCTGAACACGTTGATCGAACAGTTGAGAAAGAAGCTTGAGCAAAGCCCAAACGATGCAGTCGGGTGGGGACTCTTGGCTCGATCCTACATGGCCATGGAGCGGTATGCCGACGCGGTGCCGATTTTTGAGAAAGCCACCAAGCTCGATCCGAATAATGCGAGTCTCCTCGCCGACTATGCGGATGCCCTCGGTGTCCATCAGGGACGCAAGTTGGATGGAAAACCGGAGACGTTGATTCAAAAAGCCTTAACGCTCGACCCGCACAACGTGAAGGCGCTCATGTTGTCGGGGACGATCGCGTACAACCGAAAAGACTTTGCGCGTGCCGCCAAAGAGTGGGAGGATGCGCACGCCTATCTTCCTCCCGATGACCAGGAGTCAGCGGATCAACTCAAGGCCAGCATCGCCGAAGCCAAACGCCATCTGGGTGGCCCTAGTACGAACATGTTGGTGGCGAATCCTCCGATGGAAGCAGCCAAGCCGGCCAAGCCGGCGACACAATCCGGGCAGTCTCGTGCGATAACGGGCAAAGTGGTGTTGGGGCCGAATCTGGCAAGCAAAGGTTCTCTCCCGGACACCTTATTCGTATTCGCGAAGGATGTCGCCGGGCCGCCGATGCCGGTGTCGATTGTACGGGCATCGAAAAAGGATTTACCCTTCACCTTCCGACTGGATGACTCCACCAGTCCCATGCCGTCAAGGAAGCTCTCGGACATCGACACGGTGGTCATCGTGGCGCGTCTGTCGAAATCCGGAAAAGCCATGCCTGAAAGTGGTGATCTGGAAGGTATGAGTCAGCCGGTCAAGCCGGGAACTGATAATATCACCGTTGTCATCGACCGAGAACGACCGTAGGTATTATTATCTTTTCTATTCTTTAAGAAATTATGGGATCCACGGAAATCGCTTGACAGTCTGGTAGGGCTAAGCTATATTTCGCGGCCATTCTTTTTGTGAACTTGCGCAGATGAACGCAGATAAAAAAATAAGCGGAAATGTACCGAGTTCATGTTTTCTGAAGGACAGTTCCCACTGTCCCTCAAACGGAAGGAGTAGAGCTGTGATGGTAAAGAACCTCGTGAAGTATGCCCTGGTGGTCTGGGGCGTGGTCGTTGCCTCGCAGGCGCAGGCGAATTTCCCCACCGTGCCGAAGGAAACCTATGAGGCGTTGAAGATTGAGCGGTCCGCCTCGCCGAAGGAACTGTACGAGGCGTTGCTGAAGCGATATATGGACCCCAATCAGAATGGGCAAGGGAAGGGAAAGTACGGCGACTATTGGCAACCCGTCTCGTTCAGTAAGTATTTCGACCCGCACACGTTTTATAAGCCCCCGCAGGCGGTGAAAGAGGTGGCGAGCCGTGAGCAATGCGTCAAGTGTCACACGGATGAATCGCCGGGGTGGGTCGCCGCGTGGAAGAAAAGCACGCATGCAAACTTGGATAAGATCCGCAAGCTGACCCCGAAAGATGAAACCTACTACAAGAAGGCCAAGCTCGAAGCCGTCGAAGAGAATCTGCGATCGATCGGCAAGCTGGGCAAGGGCGAGCATCTCAAAGAAGTGGGGTGCATTGATTGTCACTTTGAGGTCAATGCCAAGAACAAGGCGGACCATCGCAAGGATATCAGGTTGGCCACGGCCGACACGTGCGGCACGTGCCATTTGCAGGAGTTTGCCGAGAGAGAATCGGAACGCGATACCATCACGTGGCCGAAAGATCAGTGGCCCAAAGGCCGTCCGTCCCATGCCTTGGACTACCGGGCCAATGTGGAAGTCGAAGTCTATGCCGGGATGCCGCAGCGGGAAATTGCCGATGGCTGCACCGGTTGCCACGTCAATCAGAACAAGTGCGATACCTGCCATGCGCGGCATGAATTCTCCGTGGCGGAATCACGGAAGCCGGAAGTCTGTGGGCAATGCCACAGCGGGGCCGACCATAACAATTGGGAAGCGTATAACCTGTCCAAGCATGGGTTGAAGTATCAGCGCGATAAAGAGCATTGGAACTTCAATATTCCCATTAAGGAGGCAATGGTCAAAGGCGCCGAAACCGCCCCCACCTGCCAATACTGTCATATGGAGTATCAAGGGAAAATCGCCCACAATGTGGTGCGCAAGGTACGGTGGGCCAACTATCCCTTCGTGCCGGGTGTCCGCGAGAACATTAAGACCGACTGGGCGGAAAAGCGGAATGATGCCTGGGTGAAGACCTGTACCAATTGCCATTCGGAAACGTACGCCAGGGCGTGGTTGGAATTCATGGATAACGGCACCTTCTCCGGATTGGATAAGTATGATGAAGCGCATCATGTGGTCGAGGAGCAGTACAAGGCCGGGCTCTTGACCGGGCAAAAGACCAATCGACCGGCCCCGCCGGCACCGGAGACGGATGGCTTTGAGAAGTTCTTCCAGATCTATTGGTCCAAGGGGAATAACCCGGCAGCCAATGAGTTGCGCCTGTTCGAAATGGCCGAAGATCACCTGGTGCAATTGCATGTCAGCTTGGCCCACCAATACTGGGGGTATACCTATACAGTCGGCTGGGCGGCGATGAACCGAGCCTATGTGGAAATCATGGACGATGACACGCGGCTGAAGGAGAAGCTGGATCTCCAATCCCGGCTTGCCAAACTTGAGGGCCAGGTGAAGCATGGGCTGCTGGACCTGGATAGCGAGACTGGGAAGCTGTCGCTCGGGGGGCTCGGCGGTGGAATGCTGCTCGCCGGGACGATGGCCATTGCCGGCTGGCGGAGGAGCGGAAGGAAGGATCGTTGATCTCGGCTCCCTCTGTCAACGCGCCGGTGTCACATCCGTCAGGGTCGAAATTCCTCCCGTCACTAGGGCTGCTCCTGGTGACGGGAGGTCTTTTTTTGGTCGGGTGGTTTGCCTACCTTTGGTTTAAACCTGCTCCTGTGCCCTACAGCTATCAATTGATTGATGAAGGTAACGCCAATAAGTTTCATAACCTCCCGTTGCAAGCTTGGCCCCATTTAAAAATCAGCAAATACGAACTTCGCGTTCAATCGGTCGATAAACCAATTGCTGTTGCCTACCTGACGGACAAAGGGAACGGGAAGTCTGTCCTATTAAGCTGGGAGAATCTTGTTTCAGAACCGGTCGGATCGATGGGAACCGATCTGTTGGAACTTGCAACGATTGCGACGGATATCACGAAGCACGTGCCGAAAGAAGCGATAATCTTGGCCTGGTGGGATACCTCTCGACAGCTTGGTCTCCTGGCGGAACGGGATACTCTGTTTACCTCCCACCTTGGGCAACCGCTTATTGCACCATCGTACTGGAAAGATCGTGTGGATGTGATCGATGAGTATGAACGTCGGTTTTGGGGCGCACCAGGATCACCGGATGAAAACCGATTATTCCAACAGTTTGTCGATGCACTGTCTGCCGAGCCCAATACAGGGGCAACCATGCTCCGGAAATTAGTTGGTTCTCGTGAAGCGTATATCGTCGTGCATCCCGCAGATTTATATAAACTCGGACTTATGCGACCGGATCGAATAGATATCGCATTTAAAGACTTCCCTTTGACCGGGAATGTCCATGGGCTTGTCGGTCAAGTGAAAGCGTGGATGAAGGAGAACGGATACGATACCTATAGTCTCCAATCTGTGTCTGACAAAGTGATACGAGGTTATTTTCTGAAAGAAAGCAAGAATGGGAAAACATTACTATCTCAAATGCTTCCGCTCATGAATTCAACTCCGGTTGATTTTAAAGCGATGCAACTCGTCCATAAGCACGGTGGCTACTGGGTGTACAAAGTTCCGGGGGCGTGAAAACCTGTCGGGATCCGCCATCGTAGAACATCAGGCTAGCAGTCCGGAAATCTCTCATGGTAAACTGGGCCGCGTTTACTGAGTTCGTATAAAGATTCGCGCAAGCTCAGTGAAGACTAACCATGACAATGACTAGGTGAATTACTCCATAATCTATAAATATCTATGGGAAAGGAGATGCCGTGAATCACCGCATAGGTTACGCATTCGCCGCTGCAGCGGTATTTCTGGCCGTCGCCGGGACGGCTTGGGCGGAAGGAACGTTTGAAGGACGAAAAAAATGCTTCAACTGTCATAAAAGCGAGGGGGAGTCATGGGAGAAGACTCTCCATGCTAAGGCCATGGAGTCGCTCAAGCCCAGCAGAGGCAAGAAGAAGGACGAGGCGATGGTCAAGGCCAAGCTGGACCCCAAGAAGGACTATACAAAAGACAAGGATTGCGTTGGATGCCATGTCGATGGATTCGGGAAGGAAGGCGGGTACGTCATCGAAGAGCCGGATAAATTTTTAACCGGTGTCGGTTGTGAGTCTTGTCATGGTGCAGGAAGCGATTATCGAAAGATCCATAGAAAAGCCGGTGAAGCATTTGAAAAATCCAAGAAGACGATGGAGCGAGCCAATCTTGTCGAAGCAGGTCAGGATTTTGAGTTTGAAGAAAAGTGCAATGCCTGTCACCTCAATTATGAAGGATCTCCGTGGAAAGGCGTGAAAAAGCCTTATACTCCATTTACTCCGAAAGTAGACAAGAAATATGCATTTGACTTTGAAAAATATGTTCGGAATGACAAGGCTATGCATGAGCACTTCAAACTTGAAGGCACATTTATCGGTCCGCCCATTCCAAAATTTCATGAAGAATTCCAGAAGACAGCCAAGCCTCCGGTGAAATCGGACAAGGCTGGGGACGAATAACAATGCCAAAGTTGGGGACATTAGCTGCTGGGGCAGTTCTTGGGATAGGGCTGATTACCGTTGTGTTCGGCGGTGAAGCCGCAATTTCACGGACTGAGTTCTGCATAAGTTGTCACTCTGAAATATATCCCTATGAGGAACTGAAGAAGTCCTCACATTGGGGTGCGCTTGGCATGGATCCAGGCTGTAAGGACTGCCATGTGCCTCAAGGCTTATCAAACTTTCACAAGGCCATTTATACGCACGTTGTAGACGGAGTGCCGTTCCTGATCAAGGAGTTCACCACTGACTATTCAACGGTGGAAAAATTCAATGAACATCGACCGGAGGCTGCTTACCGCGCTCGAATGAAACTTAAGGAATGGGATAGCCTCACGTGCAGAGCATGTCACAAGAATACGAAGCCGCCGGGAGCTTCGGCTAAAGCGGCACATGCCAAGATGCAAAGCGAAGGGGCGACGTGCATCGATTGCCATCAGAATCTTGTGCATAAGAAGGTTCCGGAGCACGATCTGAACGCGAGTCTTGCTCAGGGACGCCCTGTGATCAAGGAAGTCAAGAAGAAGAAAGACGATGATGACGAGGAAGACTAGTATGTGACGGGAGAGTTCCCAGTCAGTTAAGCGTCAGGGCCGTGTATTCATTCTATATGATACGGCCCTGACGCTCATCAAAATGAAAAGGCAAGTCGCTTAGTCTCCTATCTTCCTGGGTCCATCCAGCCGTGAAGAAGTATTTTCGGGTACCCCACTGCGGGCACGTCGCTTGAGTTTTTCCCGCCATCTTTCTGAGAGGTAAATGCAGTCGGCAAGGTTTTGAGCGGCTTGCCGGTCATCTATCCGATGATGCATCACTTCGTTTGCTGCAGAGACCGTCCAGTTCGGATGATGGCGTTCAACTAGAACGAGCCTAGTGCAGGTTTTGACATGACCTTCTTTGAGCACACGGAAATACCAGCCGGTTCGGCCGGTTTCCTGGACACGAAGCGCCAAATCCTTCCTCTGCCAACGGCGTGCCAGCTTCCAACAAGGTTGCCTGGGCTGCGATACCTGGACCAGCGATTCACCGATTTCGAAAATGTCCCCGATACAGACGTCACTTTCCAGCAAACCTTTAGTGGTAAAGTTTTCTCCAAAACCTCCGGGCTGAAGATTGATCAATCCTGTAGTTTGTGCCCAATAGGGATAGTGTTCGTCCGGATAGACATTGACGGCCTTTTCGGGACCACCGTGGTTCTCAAGGTCCGCCTGCCCGTCACCGTCGAGATTAGTCCGGCCCAGCCAAACGAATCCGGATCTCGGCTCCTTAAAAAACCCGGTCCTCCAGACCTGGTCTTCCGAGTCAGTTCCTTCGCTCGATCTAACAGTGCGGGGTTGCCCTACTTGAAGCGAGACGACCGTTGCGCTTATGTCGAATTTCAAGATGTGCTTCCAGGTTTAGCGAACATGGTCAGGATTATATCAAGAGCTGCCTACAGAGGATGAGAAGAAAATGATAGGGATCTGTCACGAGGCATTGGACTCGCTCTCCACGTATATGCAGTGAGTTCTTCAATGATGACGGCTTATTGGGGAGACCCAAAGGATTTGGACCAGTTACGGAGGCGTTTCATCCCATAGAGAGCAGGTCCTGCTCCTCCGATAGCAACCGCATCGACTAAACAGTACCAAGCGCCCACCCCACTGGGAGGATTCCCTTGTGGCCATCCCAGCAGAGGATCGATGGCAGCCCATTTCCATGCACCGACCGCAGTGCCGATCAGTTCAAGCCACGTCGTAATGAAAAAAGCAGCCAAATAGACCATCGGTGAGCGGCCGATGATCAACCAGACCAAAAATATGGAGAACAACAATGCACCGACCCAATCTCCTCGATCCGGGTAACCGCTGATTCCCCAAAGAGACCAAGTACCCCATACTCCCACGACGAAAAGGGTTATTTTCCCGGGATGACGGACGAACAGCCCGGATCGTGCCAGCGCCACGGCCGTCAGATATACCATCCCATGACCGGGCGGAACATAGGCGGGAACATTTTCAAACCGATAAGTGTAGCCTCCCATGTAAATAGAGGCAAAATGTTCGCCAATGGTTGCAAATAGGACGGCGATGACGACCTGAGCCTTCGTTTCCCGATTCTCGCCAAGCAATAGGGTTGCGAGAAACATCCATGCGAACGCTCCAAGCAATTGTTGCCGTTCAACGCTTGCGCTAATCTCCAACAAGGAACTGATTGCCACGCTGAAGAAGGTGAAGGCGGCAATTCCGTAGTCCCGCATCCGATGGGTATTGAATGGGCCCGCTTGAGGGAAATGTCGGAAGGCAATACGCCCGATGGTGTCGAAGAGCGGCGAAGGAGGGGAAATGTTTGAAGGTGTCTCCATGGACCTAACAGAAGGTGTGATGTAGGAGTCTGTGTGTTGAAACCTCTGCAGAAACAGCAGAATCTCGAAGCACAAAGCTCGTAAGAGCGACAACATCATACAGGACCATTGCCAGACGGGCAAGTTGTAGAGGTGACTGTGGAGATAGCAAGTTAAGTTGTCCGGTTTATGTAGACCTGATCTGTCCGGGTTTTGCTCCCACTGGCTGATCTCAGACTCGCCATGATGATAGAGGGCAGATCGCGGTCTTTTATACGGCATAAGAAGACCATCACAAAGAACCCAGCATTAGCGAACACTAAACTGAGCTGAGCCTAGGCTGACAGCGCTCGATGAACCAAAGACAGGATAGGAAAAAGATTATGAAAGAGTGAAAATGAGGCTGAATCTTGAATGAAACAAGGATGCCGACCCGCCTGACCATTTTCATGGAGACGGGTCGGCATCTTGCCTAGAGACGCGTTGCTCTATGCGCCCAGTCTGGTGAAGACCGGGAGAACCGGAGCCCAAATCGGATTGATGAGCCGATCACCCTTCTCTGTCCAGGACATCAATAACCCTGCGAAGCGTTGATCTGGATCGTGGAGAATGTCCACCAGCCGCTGCACTTCCCACAGAACGTCCTTGGATTCGACTTTGATGTCGACTGTCTGACCAGGCAGAATCGGGGCTTCATTATCCATCGTCAAACCAGCCTGAGCCACCAACTCAGGTGGATAGTTTGGATCGAGTTTGGTTGCCCCCATCTTGTTGGTAAACCGGATACCTGCAGTCGTGAATTCACCAATGGTCACAGGTTCAGTCCCGTTATTTGTCGCATGGAGAGTCATGCGCAACGCCCGACCTGGAACGTCGTATTCAGCATGGGTGACTTCAACTACGAACGGGTTCGGCTTAATCGGCATCGGCTTGACCTTTGTTTCACCGGCCTGAAGCGGCACGCTCACAGGGTGCCGTGCATCTGCCGCCAGATACCCGACGGTCACGACGACCAACACGAAGATCAACACCGCAGTTCCCACTTTGCGGTCGATTGGGTCAAGTAGAATCTCATCCCCATACGCCGCCAAGACACGAGCGCGGACCAAGTACATCGGTCGGATCATGAAGAAGCCGACCCAGAAAATGGCCACGGCCCCCCAGAACAAGTGCCACATGATCCCAGTAGCCGTACCCATGGTTTCCGAGTCGAACGTTTCCCCGGTAAGGGTTTTAATCGGATTGGTGAAATCCTCATACCGGCCAGTGATATCCATCCATCCGCCAGGACCCGCAATCGGACCGGCATCCTTGACGGCAAACATCGGATGGATGTGATGATGGCCCGGGAGTCGGGCTTTCAACGTGACTACGTACTCATAGTCACGTCCGATTTCCATCGGCCCCGAAACAAACATCGGTGTTCCATTCACTTTAGAACTGAGCCGCACAAAGACGGAACTAGGGGAGCCGATGTTGATGAAAGTACGGTTCGGCTTTACGACTGCACGAGGCCAGTCCTCGGACAAATGGAACTTGCCTCTCAATTCCGTCACGTCGTTGACTTTAGTCGATTTCCCAACCCACTCAGTGTCATACCAATTCACGGTACGCATACGCAGGAACGGTTCCTGCGAGCGCTCGCCGTGAGCGAATGCAGGGGTGATATCAAAAACCGGCGTGAACGCCAGCGTCGCCACCCCGCAGAGGCCCATTATCCACAGTTTGAAGCCATGTGTGACGTTCATGCTTTCCCCCCGATTTTGGCCTTATCGGCATGTGCCAGTGTTGCATAGGCGAACACATCGTGGACTTTGGTCGTGCGCTGCCGGTCATCCGTGAGGTAGAAGTAGGCGGTGCAGAAGAACTTGCCGAACTGCCACCACAGAATGTACATCAACGACGACGCAAACGCGGCGAAGAACGACGAGATCATCGTGCTGTGCCCGCCGAAGGTGCGCAGCGAGCCCACTTCGATCATCCGAATGTACTCCGGCGTTCCGGTCCGGACATACAAGAAGCCCATGTAGTCCGCCCACGACAGCAAGGTGCCATCGACGACCAGCGGCGTATGGCTGTAGGCGAACAACGCCCAGTTCGTCGGATAGAACAACGCGGCAAACATCCAGGCCCCGATCACGGCCGTCAGCGTCCAGTTCCGGGTCAACAACAAGACGATGTCCAGGACGATGGCGCTCGGCAGCAAGGTGGCCGGCATGACGAAGTTATACGGATAGTTCGACCACCACCACCACGCGGCGACGATCGTGACCCACTTGCCGGCGAGGAGCGCCAGGATGGTGATCGTGGCCCCAAAGGGCTGGCGATAGTTCACCCAATTGTAGTACTGGAGGGCCGCACAAAAGGTAATGGCCGTAATCGGGGTCACGATCGGCCACCATTGCCGGTCCTTCCAGTCCAACCAGAAGTCCCAGTCGCCGGCCAACAGGTCGAAGTGCATGTGAAAGGTGCCGACGATGGTGACGAACAAAATCGGAATGAAGTAAATGTAATCGATGTGCCGGGACATCGCGACGCCTTCCGGCGGCAGCTTCGAAGCCTTAATAATCTCATCGGTTCTAAACATAACTGACATCCTCCGTCATTTCAGCCGGCTGAGGCCGACCCGGCGTTCTGTGCCTCGAAGCGCCGCATCCAGCCTCCCATGCCGACTGCTCGTTGTTTGGACTGCCCGCCTTTGCTGCTTAGTACCCTGCCTTGGCGTTGGGGTTCACCTGGCTGGGGAACGGATCCAGGATGCTCTTCGGCGCGTTGTTCCAGATCACGTCGGCCAGATTCGACATCCGGCTCACGATCTGCGCCGCCACGCCGCCCGCGGCCCCGAACAACCCGCACCACCCCAACGTCACGAAGCCCCAGTGCAACGGCGCCGAAAACAGCTCATCCACAAACCAGAACGCATGGCCCCACTCGTTCAACCCCACGTTCGGCAGAATGAACATCGGCCCCACCACCGCCGCCACCAACGGAAACGACGTCGCCTGCGCGTACAACGGCAGCCGCGTCTGCGCATACAGATAACTCGCCACCCCGCACGTGATGTACAACGGGAACGTCCCGTAGAACGCCACAATGTGGCTCGCCGTGAAGCTCGTGTCCCGGATGATCACTTGGTGCCACGCCGCATCCTGCTCCAATGTGTAGCTCCCCGCGTAGTACACGCCCCAGATGTAGCACACCAACCACCCCATCCAGTAAAAGTACCGCTTCAGCTCCAGCTTGTGGTCCAGGTTCGCCAGGTTCCGGTCCCGCGTCACCCAGATCCAGCCAATGGTCACCGCAAAAAACACCGCGTTCGCCAAAATGTTAAACCGCCACAGGCCCATCCACACCGAATCAAACTCCGGGGTCATGGAGTCCAACCCGTGCGAGTACCCGAACGCCCGCTGGTACAGCACCCAGAAGACCCCGATTCCCAAGATCGCCAACCAGCCGATTTTCACCGGCTTCGAGTCGTACCACTGCGAGATGTCATACCCTCGCCCAGAACTGTCAGCTGCCATGTCCCCTACCTCCTTGTGTTAAATGAAAGTGTCCTACTACCGAATACCACGTTTGAAGAAAGGACCTTGCCACGATTGATATGCTTCTTCTGGCGGAAGACCCGGCAAAAGGTGAGCAAGTATCCGACAAAGCTTCGAGACGAGTCAAGCAAAATATCATGAGATAGGCCACCTAACCCCTTGCCTACAGCGCAAATGAGAGGTTCGGCTTAGAGGGGCAGGTATACTCCTGCGGGTATTGGAAGTCAAGATCAGCGGGGAAGCTCCTGGTGCCAAATCGGCTTTTGCTGGACGACGAAAAGGCCTGTTGACTGCAAGAAAAAGCAATAAGGCCGACTACGTAAAATGAGATTTTTCTAATGAACGTGATCGCCTGGGGGAGGTAAGATTTCTCGCTCTTGATTGAGTTGAGTGATTTGTTGTGTCAGCACGGTTATATCCGCCCACCCGGATCCGTCCCCGTTAGGAATCCATCGTGCCCGCAAATAACCAAAGCGGTCGATGAGAAATTCCATATGCTTTGGACTCGTTCCTTCGCCGAACAAATCCGGAATAGAGAGTGTCCTTCGGAACAGGGCATAGCTGCTGGAGATCTCGCGCGCGCCCTGTGTGACGACAGGGAAGGGCATATCCCGTACGATTGCGGTCAGTTCATCCGGAGCTAAGTCAGTCATGGGGACTGCCAAGATGGCCGTATTCTTTCCGATGATTGAGGCGGCAGCCGTACGGAGTTGATCGAGCCGAACGCGCGATTCCGGCCATGAAAAGAAGATCAGCAGCACATCTTGCTTCCCGCGGAAATCCTTCAGTGTGCCGCTTGAGCCATCGTGCGCGGTATACGAGAAGTTCGGAGTAGCCATGAACGGTTGCTCAGGCAGAATACGAGGGGTGATGATCCTCGATTGATACCCTCGGGAATTGGCATGAAGAAAATTCAGCAGGTCCCAGCGTTCTTCTTCGGAAAATTTGTCGCCGAAGGCCGGCATGATACCGTTGAATCGTCCGTAGGTCAGCCAATGGAAGAAGTCACCGGCCGTATGCATGGCGGTATGCGGTTCCGTCAGAAGGTCTACCGGTTGTTTCGGCAATGTTTTGGCCAGTACGCCATTTCCCTTTGCTTGCGGCCCATGACAGGGAATGCAATTCGCGGCAAATAACTCAACACCGTTGGCAATGGAGATGGCGTCGAAGGGTACCGGAGTTTTCCGATAGGTTTCCGGGTACGACTGCACGGAAATGGGATAGAGTGCCGCGGCAAGTCCAAGGATTCCTAAAACTGTCGGAGCAGTGATCCGCCACGAGGTTCCCCAATGTTTTTTGCGGCTGAGAACGATCATCGTTCCGGCTATGATCAGGAGTACAAGGCCGGTGAGTACGATAGCTCGTACAAGCCAATCGCCCCATGTGGCATCGATGGAGAAGCGAAAGGGGTAGGGCCAGTAATCGATCACATCATGTTTGGCGGGCACGGCGTTGGCCAACAACGTGGCGACGATTATCAGTAGGATGGCGAGAACGAATTCAACTCTCACCCACGTCCGGAGCTTTCGTCCGCCCGCTGCGGCTATAATCGAACTCTGATTAAGCGACGGCACCCAAACAGACTTCGCGCGCGAGGCGATAAAAAGAATGATAGCCAGCAACGTAAGTTTGGCGATAAGGAGCAAGCCGTAGGTCGTTGCGACGAGTCCGGCGTAATTTGTGTCGATCATGCGATTGGCCACGACGAGGCCCGACACGACAATGGCGATCATCGTGGGGAGCGCCAATGCCGAAAAACGGCTCAGCACTTCTCCGGCACGTGATCGGTCGTCCGGCGATTCGGTCGTGGTGGTGGAGGCAACAAGGAGCACGCCCGGCAGGCCGCCGAGCCAGACACTGGCTGTTATGACATGCAGGGCATAGGACAACGTGACCCCAACCGCCTGCTCCTCGGCCGCCGAATGGCTGGCGAGAGAACTGAGGGCCAGGGGCAGAGCCGCAACTGACGCACAGGTAACGTAGCGCCATTGCGCTGGAGGAGAAAATCGAACGTACAGAACCATCACAAGGACAGCGAGGGCGCTAGAAGCGCGCAAAATCCAAATAAGCCCGATGCGGGTTTTTTGTAAGAAGTCTAACCAGGCTTGCGGATTCCAAGAATTTTCAGGAGCTCCGGTCGCTTGTGCCGTCGTTGTAGCGAGGAGACCGAATAACCCGAGCAACAGTGTTACGGCCAGCCATGGAAAGAACTGTTTCAGACGAGCCGGCCACGTATATCGGGAGGCAGAGTACTTCTGCTCGGCAATTGCCAAAAACACGCAACCACCGACCAGCAGCATAGAGGAGGCCAGCTGCAGACAGCGGAACAGCGCGCCAGCAGCCTCGATCATTTTTTGTGGGCTTCGCCCTTCACGGTGAAGTCGAAAGATGACTCGACGACATGTCCGTCCACCGAGAGAACGCGAAACTTGACGGAATACTTGCCGGGCGATAGCTCGGGCAACGGCAGGACGATCGATTTTTGATCGTCAGGGGCCAGGGTGGGCTTCAACTCGGTGATCGGCTGTTTCTTGGCATCAAGGACCACGAGAGAAGCATAGTCTCCTTCGATTTTCTCATTGAACCACAAGCGCACCTGACTCGGCGATTTGGTAAGGACGGCCCGCCGTGGTGGTTCTGCCTTGACCAACATGGAATGCGCGAAGGCCGAGGTGGCGGGAACTCCCAAGACGAACGCCACGATCAAGATGACATGCCTGAACGTGTGCCTGCCTGGTGAGCCGATCATTGGTCCTCCGTGTTACTGCTTAAGGTATCCAAGAAAGCGCGACGCATCCGGCCGTCTAATCCACTGCTCCAGCGGGCATCCGTCGCCTATCATTATGATGACACGGGGATTCCCGCAGGTTTGCGACGATCCCGAAAAGAAAAGAACACAGCTACAGCGATGCCTACCAGGACGGGGACAATAACCATGACATAGTGTGTCAAGTGAGACATCATTCCTGTTTCGCCGATTGAAAACGGGAATCGCGAGAGGTGCTCATGGTTTGCGCCCACTGAAACCAAACCAATGTACTTGCCAGGCTTATCAAAGTTATACTTCACGTCGATAGATCCCGTGGGGTAGATCCTGGAGGGTAAATGGGCGATCGTGATCGCATCGAGATTCTCCTCTGAGCCGGTATCCCGAATGATCCTTACCTCAACAGGGAGAGAACGAAGTTCCTGTTCCACATAATCCAGCACCAAAACCGTGTTACCTGTCCCTGGGAGTTCCTGGCAAAACTGCCTGTCGAACTGAGTTTCGGGCTGATAGCTGTTGAAGTACATCTTATACGGTCCGATGTGAAGGACGCAGGTGTCGGTCGCTAATTCATGTCCATGCTGTGCCAGCGCCGGGAAAGGAGCCAGCACCAGCAGGAACAAGCAACACACCCACGCACGAATCAGCAAGTGACAGGACATGTTCAACCTCTTCTTTCTCTGCTTCTCATGAAGCGTAAGGTCCCGTCGTCGCCTAATCCTAGGAAGCCGCGATTTGCGACGGCTTGCGGCGGTCGCGCATGAAAAAGACAATTGCGCCGACGATGACTACCGCAGCGACTGGAACCATGTAGATATTTAAGAATTTGGAAAAGACCTTCGGTTCGCCTACAGAGAATGGGAACCGGGATATATGTTGTTGCTTGTCGCCGACAGTGACCATGCCGACAAACTTCCCCGGCTTGTCAAAGGTGTATGCAAAGTCGATCGAACCATTCGGATACACCTTGGCCGGAAGGTGAAACACTGTAATGGCCTCAAGATTGTCCTCTGAACCCGTATCTTTGATGATGCGGACTTCGGCGGGAAGCGAGCGAAGCTCCTGCTCGATGTAATCCAGTACCACGATCGTCTGGCCGGTCGCCGGGATATCCTCACAGAACTGCTTTTGCTGCGAGTTCTCAGGCTGGTAGCCGCTGAAGTGCATCATGTAAGGGCCGATCGTAAGTTTGCACATGTCTTCAGCCATGGAAAGTCCGCCATGGGCATGGACTTGTGAGGTAACGAGGGCACCTATAGCAAATACCGCACATCCAACCGTCAGTTTCAGATATACGAAAGGCCTCATGAAAGATCCCTCTCTGCAATGGTGAAGTGAAGGCTCAGATAGTCACACGCTGGCGCCGGCTGCTTACGAACGACGGCGAGATGCAAACCAACCCCGCACTCGGCTCGATTTCGAGAGCTCATACCCAACGATTCCGAGTACCAACAGCAAAGCCAAGGGTCCTAGAGCCGCGCGCCCAAGTTTTGAATAGTCGATCTGTTGCACCCGCAGTAAATAGGAAGAAGGGCTGAGCCCTTCCGCCGTTATGATCAGCTTATAGAGGCCCTTATCCAACTTCGCTTCTCCCCTCACGACGCCATCAGGGTGAGAAGCCGGCTTCCAATACGCGACGGTCTTGGCCTCGTCTTGCTCATTTTCATTGATCCCTCGAATGATTTTGACTCCCACCGGCAGATTGCGCAGGCTCGGGTCGACCAAGTCCACCACGAGAAAGGTGTCACCCACATCCGGGATATCCGTGCAGTATTGAGCCTTCGGTTCGATTTGTGGCTGGTATGCGCTGAAATGCACCATATTCCCGCCGATTCTTCGCACGCAAATGTCCTCTTCCATCGACACGTTTCCATGCGCGGCGGCGAGACTAGGGCTGAATATCGCCGTAAGAGTCAGTAGAAACAGGGGCGGGCCAAAACGTCTTGCCTGCGTAATCATGACTTCATTTGCAGTGTCAATATTCTTGAACGGTCTAGATTTTTAGAAATGTACCACCCCGTAGACTGTTCTTTCAAGTACTGGAGCACTAGGGTTCTTTCTGAACGCGTCGCCGCTGCTTGGTCCGGATACCCGAGTCGATATGGGTACACCTCCTTGGGTAGCGCATGGATTCGCCGCATCACCGCCGGCTGACGGCTCGTCTTTGCGCGGAAAAGATTACCTGACCCTCCCCGCGCAGGGGGTGCATCGAAGGCATGCCGCGATGGTGCCGACGCGATCGTCTAAATACTGAGAATTCATTTCATCGAAATTGAGAGGCATTATCGTAATACGTGCATTTAATGGTTGACGCGCGCGCAGGACGTGATGATAATAAGAGAGGCGACAAAACACCTATTGGAAGGAGGCTAGAGATGAAAGCGAAAGAAGGGGTCATCAACATCCTCAATAAAATTCTGACGGCGGACTTGACGGCCATCAATCAGTATTTTGTCCACGCCAAAATGTGCGACAACTGGGGGTATGATCGGCTCTGTCACAAGGTGCGAGAACGGAGCATCGATGAGATGAAAGATGCAGACGAACTCATCGGTCATATTCTCTACTTGGAAGGGGTTCCCAATATGCAGCGAATGAATGCGGTGCAGGTAGGTGAGACGGTACCCGAACAATTTAAATTGGACCTGAAGGCCGAGCAAGAGATGCTGACGTTGTTGAGCGAAGGGGTTGTGCACTGTACGAAGGTGACTGATTTTACGACCCGGCACATGCTCGAAGACATGGCGAAGGATGTCGATGGGCACATTGATTGGATTGAGACCCAATTGGAAACCATCAAACAAGTCGGTCTTGAAAACTACTTGGCCGAACAGATCAAGAAAGAATCCTGAGGGAGACCATGAAAGCTAAAGAAGGCGTCCTTGAACATCTCAATCAGATATTAAAAGCGGAGTTGACGGCCGTGCACCAGTACCTGTTGCATGCGGCGATGTGCAAGAATTGGGGATATGAGCGGCTACACGACTATTACAGACACTTGGCGAATGAGGAAGTCGAGCACTCTTCAGGACTCATGGATCATGTCCTGTACTTGGATGGGACGCCGGAGGTGGAGCATATCGACGGTGTGGCGCATGGGCGGGACGTAGAGGCTCTGTTTCGTGCGGATCTGGCTTTCGAACGGGAAGATGTCGAATTGCTCCGGAAGGCAATCGCGCACTGCGCCACAGTCGGTGATTTCACGAGCCGTCACCTGCTGGAACATATGATCGAGGATTCGGAAGAGCACGTGGATTGGTTCGAGACTCAACTGCGGACTATCGAACAGGTGAGAATCGAGAACTACCTTGCCGAACAAATCAAAAAGTAATGGCAACTCAGTAACGGGTAGGCGAGATCACTTGCCTACCCGCCATTCTTCCCCGAGGGGCTTAGGATCACACTGCCTTCACCTGCCTCAAAGCGGATAAACTGATCGAGGTCATGCATCTCTTCTCCGATCTCTTCGCCCGGCGTCAAGCTCATCAGCACCAGTTGGGTATGATGTGCGGTAAATAACACTCGACGATCATGTTCGTTCCTGGTCGTCGCTTCTTCAATATTGATGATGTAGCCGCTGCTCATAGCACGCTTGGTTCTATTCCTACGAGGCCTGTCCGCTGCAGTCAAATGATGAATTCATGATACGTGGAAGAACATCCGGTTCCTGGTATGGGGGCAATCCATGAGTCCTTATGATCGCTTGGCCTGGAAAAACAGAAACACGTCGAAGCACCCCAACCCATTTACCTAGTGAATAGTTTTCAACCAGGCTTTAAGGCGTCGGGTTCGGAGCGATTTTATGAGCCCGCGTGCTCGCCCTTGCTGCCGATTGAATAGCCGGCAGTTTCTGCACCAGAGGAAAGAGCTCTGGTGTCCAGTAGGTCTGTCGCAGCGGTTGCAGGTCGCGACACGTATCTCAGAATCGGAGCGCGACATGCGAGACTCCGCTTGTTGCATAGGGAGACGGGTTTTCATTCCACTAGCCTAGAAATGACTATTGATAGTCCTCATTCAGAGATTTAAGAAATGCCACGAGAGGGACGATGTCGTTGGGCTTGAGCGCGATGCCCTGAAGCCGGCTATCTCCATTGCGCAACGTTCCTGCGCGAGCTTCGTTTGATCTGTCGATATAGGAATTGATCACGTCGTCTAACGTATCCAATCGACCGTTGTGCATAAAAGGAGCGGAATGGTCGGGATCGCGGAGGCCTGGCGTTTTGAATCTGGCGATGGCGCGATCCAGTAAGACCGAATCGGATAAGGGGCACGGCACCTGGTCATCGCACAAGATGGCTCTGATTTTGGCCTGGGGATTCGGGATGTCGGGATTGGCGAAGATATTCCATACACCCAGATCGACCAAAGTAGGATCGGCGATCGTAGGGATGGCTCGGAAACGTTCCGAGGCATTGGGATGGTGCTCCGTGGCAGGGAGGAAGGCATCATAGTTTCCATTACGAGCGGCAAGATTCGGGATCACGAGAGCGTTGAATGCGTTCGCACCGTGAATGCTGTCGTACTCTCTTTGTGTCGTGCCGGTATTGTGCAGCTTGAAATCCGTAAAGTCGGGGGCGGCATGGCACGCAATGCAGTTGCCGATCTTGCCCGCTGTCAACTCGGCTGGTGAAGCGGGCAGCGTAGCCGGCTCGGAGAGGAACATCCTCAAGCCGGCCAGCTCCGTCGCACCGAACTCGAAGGCCTGAGTGTGGAATTGGAACCGTCCGTCCGGTCGGTTGGGGTTGGACGTCACGAATTGCGGAGAGAAGCTCGGTGCATTGATCAGCGCCCGGAGCCGCCGGCTATAGGAAAGCGGAGATTCATTCGGATCCGGCCGCTGAGGTAAGCCGTTGATGCTGAGAAACACATCAAACGGCGAGCGGATTGGCACCCCGTTGTCGTCGGTCTTGGAAAACCGAAGACCGTTCACGTACGCCGTGACGACCTTCACGACCGCGTCGAAGATTTCCTGGTCGGTGGCCGATCCAATGAAGGCGCGATATTGCGGAGGCAGGCGCAGTTCGTCGGGAATATCCGGATTGGTGCCGGTAAATAAAATTCTGTAAGACAAACCGGTGTCGGTCAAATCAAAAGAACCATCGTCTTCCCGAACTACCTTTGCGATGTGTGCGATGGCCTGAGCCTTTTCGCCGGGGAGCCAACCGAAGTTGCGGCCCGTATAGGTTCCAGCGACCAGATCTTCCATCGAATTGAATTCGGCGTCGAGGTGGAACAACACCCCTCCCGGCCTATTGAGGCTCGAGTTGACCAGCGGCGGAGAATTCCGTGGCGCGTGAGTCTTACCGTCGGCTCTGGCTGGAATAGGACTGCGGTGCGCAAAGTCGGCATAGGCCCGCATGCCTCCACTAGGTGACGCCAGGACATCGTCCACCAAATGGCAGGTCCGACAATTCATCGACATGCCCCTGAACGGCCCCGGATTAATCGGCGCCCCCAAGGTTTCGAGGGAATTGACGACGCCATCACCGGCATTGGGGTTGTTGACGTTGCCGCCATTGTCCATGAAGACTTTGAACGCCTGCGCAAATCGGGTGTCAAGGAACAACCGTTCGCCGACGTCCTCTTCGGCGCCGGGCGTACCGGGTGCGAGGGCGACAGGCGGAGATGAGCCTTCACCGCCCGACGAGCAGGCACCCAGGCTGAGCCAAAGGAGAGAGAAGAGAAGGGTGCGATACGTCGATGTTTGATGAAGGACATGGGCATGATTCATGGCGCAGTAGTCCTTCTGTTAAGCGGATCTCCGGGAGAGGCGAGGGTCAGTTCGACCAAGAGATCGACGATAAAGGGATCGAATTGAGTTCCAGAGGCCACCCGCAGAATTCGAAGCGCGATACGATCACGCAAAGATCGGTCGGGGACATGGGGAACCTGAATAGCCTCGAATGCGTCGGCGACGGCAAGAATTCTGGCGCCCAGCGGAATGAACGCTCCTCTAAGGCCATAGGGATAGCCTGATCCGTCCCATCGCTCATGATGATGGGCGATCATGATGGTCGCGTCACGAAGGAATGAGAAAGGCTCGAGTAAATTCGCCCCGAACCGCGGATGATTCTGAATGGCCACGTACGATTCCGGATCTCGAGCCTCCCGCCCTGTTTGGAGGTGAGTCGGAAGCATCAGGAGACCGATGTCGTGAAGCAAGGCGGCCAGTTTCAGTTGATGCAAGAGTTCATAATCAAGGTTCGCAGCAAACCCCATACGAATCGCAACAGCTGCCGTCTCTTGGCCATGGCCCGCTTGCCATGGCAGGAGCCGATCCAGCTCCTTACCGACTTGCCGGACCAGGATGCTTTCGACATCGCGCCGGGATGTCGCTGGAAGATGAAGACGGTCGATCTTCTGCAGCATGCTTTGAATCTTCAGCACGGCTGGTTCAACCTGATCTGCTATATGGGTGTGCATCACATCACCTCCGAAAAAACACAGAGCCCTAGGACCGCTGTCGTGATCCTGGGCTCTGGGTGAATAACCGCTGGCCTCTGAAACAATTGCGCAGGCAATTTGAATCTTACGATTCTTGCGGTCGTTTTCCTCCCATCAGGGGTTGCTCGAGTACCCACATCTCATACAGCGGGACGACAAGCATCGTCAGAAAGCTGACGGTCATCAGCGTATCACCGGCCAACATCGAGACGACGAAAATAGGGGAGACATAACTGATCAACCACGGCGACAGAAGGTCGAGGATCACCCCGCCGAAGCCGGCCCATGTGATGACCGTTTTCAGTATTCGGCTTGCACCGGTCAGATACATCACATGAATGAGGATCATGAACACGACCGGCATCGTAAAGAGATGAAAATGCGTGATTTCTGCCAATTCGCGAAAGGACATGGGTTCCCCGAACGTCGTATCGGACCCTCGATAGTGATCGGCAATGCCTTGCGGCGAGAGGCCCGTCATGCTATGTGCCCAAAAAAAAGAGAAGGCAAAGCCGGCCAACATTAAGAGCAAGAACAAGGTGTAGAGCAACCGAATATGTCGATCAGCATCACGCAGCCTAAATTTCTGGTTAAAGTTGCGCATGTCGGGACGCTTGGTCCGCTTGAGGTTAATTCCCAAAGATGGACGAGAAGAATCCCTTATCTTTCGCAGCCATCGTGTCGCTGCCGATTCCGGCCGGTTTCAAGTAAAACTCGTCGATCAGTACCAATGCCCGTTTGATGCCGGCGCTCATCGAGCGAACGGACATGGTGGCGCCGGTGATGTTGGTGATGTCCTTATTGATCCGAACCGGATCGAGAACGGTCTTGCCCTCATACTGGGCGTTAAACCGCTTCTTCCGAACTTCGCTCCCGCGCGATTCGCGGAACACAAGAAGCTCAACATTCGATACGGACCCCTCATTATCGACGCCGACCATGTAGGTCATCGGCTTGTGCTTGCCGATCGTGTTTTGGACGACCGCATAGCCGTCGATCTGACCTCCGGTTTCTCCGATGTACACCTCGAATGATTGTTCCGGGAATTTCCAGCCGATGCGCTCTTCAATGAGGGATTTTTTCTCGCGATTGAGCGTGATGATATCCTTGCGGACCCGTTCGGACTTCGGAAGCATGATCTTGATGCCCTCTTCCTCCCGCAGATAGACTTCGGCCATGTTCATCTCTTGATCGGTGAGATAACGCTTGAGGTCGCTGTCCCATACACGCTCAGCGCCAACGGAGGAAACGGGTATCGCAAAAAGAACCGCTAGTATGGAGAGTATGCCAATGATCATGAGGTCGCCTCGATTGCGGGGAGGCCGACAGTAACCGCCGGCCTCCCCAGGTCTTTAAAAATAGGTTGCCGCTGAAATAACCAATGCCTGGTCGTGAACGCGTTGTCCGTCGTTTGGGTTAAAGGACTGCGGCAAGTACTGATAACTGATCTTGAACACCGTATCTTCGATCGGACGGTAGTTCAATCCGAACGAAATCTGCTCGTACTTCCCCGCGTTCTCTCCTTTGTTGTCTAAATTCAAATTGACTCGGTCGTAGCGGATGACGGCGGTGAATGTCGAACCTTCACCGAAACGCTTTGGTGAGAGGTTCGTCAAAAAAGAAGGCATGAAGTGGTAGTTGCCCTGGATATAAAATCCTTGCATCCTTTCAGGGGGAGTGGCGAGCGGGTTGAGTGTGAATCCTAGTGCGTTGATGCCGGTTATCCGAGAACCTGGCGCGAATCCAAATGTACTTCCGGGGATAGCTCGATTGTTATTTCTCGCATAGGCCCAGGCGGCCTCGCCAATGAGTTCAAACG
This sequence comes from Nitrospira sp., assembly GCA_030123625.1. Classification (NCBI taxonomy): domain Bacteria; kingdom Pseudomonadati; phylum Nitrospirota; class Nitrospiria; order Nitrospirales; family Nitrospiraceae; genus Nitrospira; species Nitrospira sp. The sequence goes on along the minus strand of CP126121.1, from coordinate 808,011 downwards.
GGCCCTTTTGAAGGGTCCAGTCTATGGCAAAGATACTGAGCGGGTTATAGCTTGTGGGCGATTGATTCCCATAATATCCGGACCCGGCCACTTCGACGCCCAGCATCGGGCTGTACGCGACGCGTCCTACGACCGCTTTTCCATTATTGATATCGAGCCCGTCCTCGGACAAGCATTTCCGTTGACGGGAATTTTTCGTGCCGTCAAACTCAGTGACGCGAGGGCTTCCATCGGTGTTGTAGCCGCAAGGGCCGGTCGTCGCATAGATTTCATAATCCAGCTTGCCGGTTCGCCCGGGATAGAACGTACCGTATAGGCCGACGCCTGTTTCCGATATGGTACTCGGGATGATCAGTGTGCTGACCAACGGTCGATCGGTCAAGTCGTTCAACGGCGAATCATGCAGAAGGTTAAACTTGCCGATGGGGAGGAGGATGATTCCTCCTCGTAGGTTGACGCTTTCATGTATCAGGTAATCGATGAATGCGAACTCTGCGCTGATTTCCAGACTATTGGTTTCCCTGATCCCATGTTCGATCTCGATTTCAGATCCAAACTTCACATGCTCGGTAATGTCCGCATAGATAAACGGAACGAGTCGCTGCTGATCGAACCCGTTCGTGGTGCCTTGGCCGCCTCGTATGGCGTCATAGCCCGTTTCAAGCACCGACTGACGATGGGCCCGATATTGAATGTCGAAATATCCGCCGACAATCGCCTTGGGAAACGTCAGGAACGGTTTCGCGTACAGAAGTCGCCCCGATCCGGTTGAGCTGAAGGACAGAGGTTGCCGCTCTTTGGCGCGAAGGTCCCTGCCAACTTCAGGAATAGGGCCAATATTAGGTTCGGCCGTTGGTTCTACCCCTTCCTGAGGTTCCAGCGGCGGTCCTTGCCGCTCGCGTTCCTGCAAGCGTTTTTCTACCGCTTCGTCGATCATTTTTTTGATTTCCTCCGGGGTCAAGTTTTCGGCCCAAACCGGCATCACCGATAGGCTGACAATGACAAGAGCCCCGAGGAGTGACCGCATCTTCATCGGCACCCTCCTTCATGACTAAGGTTGTGGTATGACTCGGGACTCGAAGGTCTCTGGTCTTCGCGGGAATGACACGCGCTCTATAGCTCTAGAATTGAGATGTGACTGCAATGCCTCCTCTTGCGCCGTAAGTTTATGATGTTCCTGTCTCCCAGTCTTCCTCGTTATTCCTTGCGCCGTGCGGCCCATCTTCCAGTGAGCCATTCCGTTGTGCTCGGTGGGGTACCCCGTTCGCCACGTCGTCTGGTGCCGCTGTGTGTCCTGGTGTCAAAAATACCTTCGGATTAGGATTAGCTGACGGTACATCCGTGCTCCTTCAGATTGGCATCAATCCGATTCCGCACGTCGCGCATGACTTCTTCCGAAGGGTCCGTCGGAGTCCAGCCGAAGAGACGCGCTCCCCCGCGAAATGCCCAGCTCTGCCGTTCTTCGATGAAAGAAATTCTTGTGACATCATCCGACCGCTTCACCTCCAGTGTGAGGCGGGACCGATCCCTGCTGTCCGCTACGTTTCTCCCAAAAATGCCGTAGGTTCGTCCCGGCATTGGGATTTCAAGCCAGTGAGTGACGATCAATCCGGTGTCTTTATTCTTTGTGTCGGTCGAGCGATCCTTCACGGTATCGACCGCCGCATCCCAGGCCTGATCATAGCTGCACGCGGTAGACCGTTCTTGCATTCCGCTTATCAAGGCGCAGCCGCCCATGCTTCCGAGCAGAATGAGCGGAAGAATTTGCACGCCCGTCAGAAGAGACTTCGGCATGCCACAAGCTCCCTGCGGGAAGCGGCGGGAAGTCTCCTTATTATTACAGCTAGAAGTAAGTTGCCGCCTGAAATGAGTCATGATGGTTCGTTCCCCCAACCCTCTATCGATGAGAACGGGATGATGACAATGCGCTTGCACCGTTTGCACTTCAGTTCCAACCCTTGCCCACATACCTTGGCAATCAGTTGCCCACACTCGCAGCGCGTTTCAAGAGCCTGATCGCGTTCCAACGTAAGCGTCTTCGTAATCGTCATGATCCGTGGCGAATGAATTTTAATTGAGAACGATTATTAATATCCCGATCAGTATCCAGCTGTCAAGCGATTAGTTTTTAGCAGGGCGGTGTGTGCTATTTCAGCACAGCTTGTCATATAATTTTTCTATGATGAAGATCCGGATGTTTCGAGAAGGTCTCCTGGGACCGCTCGTTTTCGGTATGTCGAGTTGTGTGACGGAATTGCCTTCACTGGTCGATCAAGATCGGGTCGCAGGCAGCATGGTCGTGGGGAGAGTCATAACGGTCCTGACAGGCGAACGGTCTCGACGGTATGTCCCACAGATGCGGTTTCTGGAATTGGAGGACAAGGACTCTGAACAACGCTTCCAGGTGGACATCGAGTCTCCCGATCAACGTTTTGCCGTCGATTTACCGGCCGGAAAGTATCGGCTCATCCGAGTGCAGATCAGTGAAGGGCCCTTCATGTCCATGGCCGATTTAGATATGACATTTTCCGTAGAAGCAGATGTCATCACGCATGTGGGTATATGGCGCTTTGGAGTCGAGTCACCGCGCTATGGACGGAACGTCATTGTGTCAATGGTTCCCGAGGAACGAGCTATAGCACGTACCTTTCTCAATGAACAATATCCAGCCTTCAATGAAGGCTCCATGGTGGAAAGGCTCCCTCAGCCGTCACAGGCGGAAGCACGCCTCTACGAAGTCATGCCTTACCCTCGGATTTCCAGATATTTCCGACGACATTGGTGGTGAAGGTCATTCTTGCAATGAAGGCGCCGCGAACCGTTGCGATTTCGATGGCAATGTGTTGCCTTATCGCAGCATCCTTGGTGGGGTGTATGGAGCTGCGGCCTGATCCGCCGCCTCTCGCCATCAAGCGTGCCCAGGTTCACATGGGCACGCTGGTGACGATCACTGCTGTGGCTTCCGACAAGGACGTGGCCAATCGAGCGATTCAGGCCGGATTCGATGAGATCAAGCGACTCGAACGGTTACTGAGCACCTGGCGATCGAACAGCGAACTCTCACATGTAAATGCCGAAGCCGGCCTTCAGCCGGTGCGGGTGAGCCGCGAGACATTGGAGTTGGTGGTCCGATCCATAGAAATGGCACAATTGACCGATGGCGGCTTTAATATCGCCGTGGGCCCTGCTATGGAAGCCTGGAGTTTTACGGAACGCCAACACATCCCGGATGACAAGGAGTTGCAACAGCTGAAGCCTCTTGTCGATTGGACAACTATCCATATCAACAAGGAGGCGCAAACCATTTTTCTTCCACACAAGGGAATGCGTGTCGATATCGGCGGTATTGGAAAAGGATATGCGGCCGATCGGGCGGTAGAGGAGATGAAACGGGCAGGAGCTCGGAGCGGAGTGGTCGCCTTATCGGGAGATATTAAAACCTTCGGTGTCCTTCCCGAGCGCGATGGGTTTCCCGTCGGGATCAAGCATCCACGTGAAGATGAGGCAATCATTGCCGTCATCGATTTAAAGGATGAAGCGATTTCAACGGCAGGTGATTACGAACGGTTCTTCGAGCGAGATGGAGTCCGGTATCATCACATTTTGGACTCACAGACCTTGCAGCCGGCTCGTGGTTGTCAAAGCGTCACAGTCATCGCCAAAGAAGGGGCGGTCGCCGATGGGCTGGATACAGGAATCTTTGTGCTGGGTCCGGCGCGCGGTATGGAGTTGGTCGAGCGCTTACCGGATGTCGAAGCGATCATCATCGACGATGAAGGGAAGGTAATCGTGTCGTCGGGGCTCCGTGGTCGGCTGCGTGCGCCATGAGAAGGACTTATATTGGCTGTCATACTGATCAACACAGGATGAGGGCGACACAATGAAAGTAGCTTTACGAGGGTCGTTGCGCCTGTTGCCTGTTGCGTGTGTAGCCCTGTTCGCCTGCAGCGAGTTTGAAACGACATACTTCCAAAACAAGGTGAATCAAGTTACTCAGAATGTGGTGGCCGTCCGGTATGGTATGCCGCACAAGGAGGAAAGATTGCCGGCGGGGGGATCAGTCTGGACCTACTTTGATCGAGGCAGCGGCACGGTCGGATATTCAGGTCGTGCGGCGTCGCACAAGTGCGAAGCGTATCTCCTGACGTTCGATCAGTCGGGCGTATTGCGCGATTGGAAACAACAAGACTGTACGTCTCAATCCGGGCCGATTACTGAACCGCCTTCAGATCATGACTGATCGAAAAGGCAAGATACGAACCAACCCGCCGTCATTGCCCCTTCGATTGTCTGTAAGCCGGATGGAATTGCTCCATCACAGACGAATGACCTCCAGGCTGACCTGTTGAAACCCTAGGCCGCGGATTTCGTCGACCAACGCAACGAATTTTTCGAGCAAGGTCACTTTGTCGGCTCGTACGACCACGGCTGATTCACGAGGCCGGGAGCTCAAAGCGGAAGGAAGGGTTCCCGTAGGAACGGGGGTATCGTTTAAAAACAGATTTCCATCGGCGGTCAAGGAAATCACGATCGGGACATCTTTTCGATCGCCCACTTCCTTGGCCTTGGCCAAGTTGACGGGAATTTGTCCGGTGCTGATGAAGGTCGCGGTGGTCAATACAATAACGAGCAAGACCAACATCACATCCACGAGCGGAATCACGTTGATCTGGTCAATGTTCCGTTCCATGTTGTGCCCTATACTCGGTCAGGATTTCGCTCACACGGCGACGCAGCACATTATTCATCACCACACAAGGAATGGCGACCAGAAGACCGATGGCGGTCGCCTTCAACGCCAGACTCAAGCCGATCATAATGGTGTTCACGGCCATCGTACCCGATGTTCCCATCGTATGGAATGTCAGCATGATCCCAAGCACCGTTCCCAAGAGGCCGATGTACGGGGCGTTGGCAGCCACCGTGCCGATAATCACGAGGTGTTTGGTCAGAGTGATTTCCAGCAATTGCGCGTTGGAAAACTGCGAAAGATTGACGCGGCGATAAAAGAGCCAGCGTTCGATGGCGACGGCCACGGACCACACACTCAGGACCAATAACAGACCGATCACTCCGTAATCAATGGTGTCTTTCAACGCGTCCATCGAAACTCCTTACGTCCTGAAAAGGTGGCTCATGTCGGGCGGGGGATCAGAGCGTCTGAGCATCCATGCCAGATCCGGTGGAAACTGTCAATCCGGGCAAGCATTAGAAACGAGGAGACTGTTCCGCGGGAAAGAGTACCGTATGGGTGACGGAAACACGCAGTTCGACGGTCGTCCCTTCCTGGTAGACACTGGTGGAGCTTTCGCTGCTGTGGACGACTTGTCCGGAGGGAAGGCGGATTGTATACAGATTCTCCGATCCTCGAAATTGACGAGCCACAATTCGAGGCTCGGCCGACTTATTGGGTGCCAGATGGATGTCATCCGGACGGATCATGACGACGACCGTGCTTCCTTCGGCGCTATTCAGCGTATCAGGAAACTCGCCCAGTTCGGTATGCACCATGCCTCGACGAATCTCTCCGGTGATGAAGTCGGCTTGACCCACAAACTCCGCCACGAAGCGCGTAGTCGGAAGGTGATAAATGAGCTCCGGGGCATCCATCTGTTCGAGCACTCCCTGATTCAGGACGGCGATACGGTCCGCCATGGCGAAGGCTTCGTCATGATCATGCGTCACTAAAATGGTCGTTGTTTTCATCCGCCGTAAGAGGGCGTGAACTTCTTGCCGCATACGGCCGGCCATATCAGGATCCAGGTTGCTGAACGGCTCATCCAAGAGAAGCAAGACGGGATTCTGCACCAGTGCGCGCGAAAGGGCCACTCGCTGCTGTTGCCCTCCCGACAACTCATGCGGGTAACGTCGGTCGAACCCTTCGAGACCGGTCAGCCGCAGCATTTCTTGAACACGACATCTCCGTTCCGCCCGCGACAGGTGGGGGAGCCCGAAGGCGATGTTATCGGCGACGCGCAAGTGAGGGAAAAGGGCGTACTCCTGAAAGACCATGCCCACACGGCGTTTCTCCGTCGGAATCGTTTCCGAGGAGGAGGAGACCATTCGGCCCGATAAAAATATGTGTCCGCACCGAACCGGTTCAAAACCGGCGATGGCTCGCAAGATCGTGGTTTTGCCGCAGCCGGACGGCCCCAGCAAACAGAGGATTTCGCCTTCATGCGCCAAAAATGAAATGTCGCGGACGGCGGGTCGGTTGGGCTCATAGGCACAGGACACTGAACGGAGTTCCAAGATAGGAGACGCCGGCTGGTAGAGACGGACTTGCTCTTCGAGCGGGACGGCATTTACCTGCGTGATGTGTGACGGTGCGCTCACGATGGTTTAGGCCGCCCGCCAATCACGGGACAGCAACAAGGCCAGCGCCGGTAAGCCGACGAGCACGATCAATAAGGCGGACGGAGCCGCCAGTTGGTAATACTCTTCGCTTGCTTCCAGCCAGACACGAATGGCCAAGGTGTCGAATCCCACCGGTCGCAACAGTAACGTCGCAGGAAGCTCCTTCATCGTCTGCAAAAAAATCAAGACCCACCCCACGATGACCCCGTTGCGGATGAGCGGCAACGTCACACGACGCCAGGTGTCCCGACCGGTAAGGCCCAGGGTACGGGCGACTTCCTCCAGGTTAGGTGTAATTTGTTGAATCGACGGTTCGAGTGACTGAAGACCGGCCGGGAGAAAATGTAAGACATAGGCAACGATCAAGACGATGACCGTACCATACAAGAACGGTAGAACGTTTAGAAAGAGAACCAACACCGCGAGCGCGGCGACCGGTCCCGGCAAAACGTAGCCGGCATAGGCGGCTTGCAAACAACCGGTATTGAGCCAGGTCGGTTTACGGCTGGCGAGGTAGGCGAGGGGCAGTCCGACGAACACGCCGGCCGTGGCGGCCAGGGTCGAGAGCAAGGCACTGTTCCAGGCAAAGTCGAGGAAGTGAGCATCAAGAATCGTCTGGGCCTTCGAGGACAAGCTCCAGGTCACCAGTAGATAGGCAGGGATTCCAAAGGCCGAGCCGATCACGGCGGCCAAGCATGCCGTCAGAGCTGCAGTGTGCAACCATCCGCATCGGATACGTTGCGGCGCTCGAAAGCGCCCGGTGGTCTGGTAAAATCGGCTCTTTCGACGAAACCATCGTTCGGTCAACAAGAACAGGAGCGCGAGGATGACCAACAGGATGCTCAGGATACTCGCAGCTTGGTTGTCGGACCGTCCGGTCATTTGCTGAAATACGGCGTAGGTCAGAGTTTGATAGCGCAACAACGAGACGGCGCCGAAATCGGAAACGACGTACAGGACGACAAGGGCGACGCCGGCAACGATGGACGGGCGTAGCAATGGAAGGGTGACGAACAGCATTCTACGAAGCGGTGACGCACCACAGGTACGGGCGACCTCCTCGAACGACACGTTAAAACTCAGGAGCGCACTGCGGGTGAGCAGGTAGACGAAGGGAAACGTATCGAGCGCCATCACGACGGTGACGCCCCAGAAACTTTGGGGTGAGATGATCCTGGCTTGAGGCCCTGCGATCATCTGCCAGACTTGCTCCATCGGACCGCCGAATCCCAGGAGATAGTTGTACACATAGGCCAAGACGTACGTCGGCATGGCCAACGGCAGCACGAGACCAATTTCCCACAGGCGGCGGCCAGGGAACTCGAAGCGCGTCACCATCCAGGCGGTCGATACGCCGAGTACGAGCGCGAGCAACGCCACGGCACCGGCCAAGGAAACCGTATTCAACAGCAGTTCAGGGACACGGGTGGTCCAAAGACGATGCCACACGGAAGCATCGGCCGACAAGGCGAGGACAGTGACATAGCCTAATGGCAGAAGGACCAGCGTCGCGCTGGCGAGGGCCGCGAGTTGGAGGGGAGAGACAGATGATCGGTGGAAGGCAATCACAGAGTGCGCTCGCGGAGTTACCGCATCCCTACTTGTTCGATGAGCAGCAGGGTAGGCTCTCGGAGTTCTGCGAGCTTCGCTAAAGGCACGAGGGCCGCTCGGAAGCTCTTCCGTTCGGTCAGGGCGGGATCCGCCTTGACCTCAGGGTGGAGCGGGTACTCCTTGTCGAGGTCGGCGAACATCTTCTGGCCGGCTTGTGCCACGAGAAATTCCACGAGCAATTTGGCGTTCTCCACGCGGGGAGTGTGCTTCAGGACGCCGATGCCGGCGACATTCATGATCGCGCCCATGCCGCCTTCCTGTTGATCGGGCATCACAACCGCCAGGGGAGCAGTCGGTTGTGTGGCGAGATGCCGATAGACGTAATAGTGATTCACGATGCCCATGGCGACCTGCCCCTTGGCGACGGCTTCGACGATTTGCGAACTTTTTTGATAGACCTGCGTGCCGGCATTGTTTCGAAGGCCTTCAAGAAACTTCCTGGTTTGATCGTCGCCGATGCTCGCGCGGATCACCGATACACCCGCTTGCAAATATTCGCTGCCGGAGTTGGGAATGGCGATCTTGTCCTTCCATATCGGATCGGCCAAGTCCAGCAACGACTTGATCTGGCCGGGCTTCACCATCGTCGTGTTGTACACGACAATCCAAAACCGTCCCGACAAACCGATCCAGCTGTTGTCGGCCGCACGAAATTGAGGTGGAATGGACCGTTCGACTTCCCGCATGTTCAATGGGCGAAGAAGCCCAGCGGTACGGGCCATTTCCAAGCTGCCCGCGTCGTTGGTGATGAAGACATCGGCCGGGCTGCGGCCTCCTTCCGCTTTCATTCGGTTTACCAACTCGGTGGTGCCGGATGAGAGCAACTCTATTTGAATACCGGTCTTTGCCGTAAAGACGTCCAGGACCGGCTTGATCAATCGTTCGGCCCGTCCGGAATAGACGGTCAACTTGTCGGCAGCCGATGCGGAGGTCGGCGTGACCGGCCCAAGGCACGTCAGAAAACAACCGGCGGAAATGACAAGTAATTTAAAGCGGGATCCAATGCCCAAGGCGCGAGGGGAATGTCGAGGGGATATGTACATGACAGATCCTTTTTATATAGCCGCGAGGGATTATATAGCTAGTAGAGAGAGATTTGAAATTGATAAGCCGTCCCGGAAAAATTGGTAGGGAATCAATGGCGACAGCGAGAGCAGAGTCCATAGAGTTCGAGGCGGTGGGTTTGAATGGTAAAACCGTTCCGCGATGCCACTTCTTCCTGAAGACGTTCGATGTCGCAGTTTTCGAACTCCACGATTTTCCCACAGCCTGTGCAAATGAGATGGTCATGATGGCCCTTATGCGATACATTGTCGTACTGGGTTTGAGTCCCGAAGTGCCGGGCCTGGGCCAGACCCGCTTCGCAGAAGAGGTTGAGCGTGCGGTAAATGGTCGCGAGCCCCAGGTGCGGATCTTTGCGCGCCAGCTGATGATACATCTCTTCAGCCGTGATGTGTTCCTGCTTCAGAAAGGCATCGAGGATCAATTCACGCTGCCGCGTAAATTTAAGCTGGTGCCTCCCAAGATGCTCCTTCAGCACCCCCATTTCTTTGGCATGTTTCGACATCATGATGAGATCAAGCCTCCTAGATCGGAATTAAAGACGAAACTGAGCAGCCGGTCAAGGGTGTCTGCATCAAACCGATAGTAACGCAAATTCCCCTTTGACGGCTGCTTCCCAGGCTGTCTATAGTGAAGTCCTCACGCACATGGCGAGGAGACCTTGAGGACACCCAACCAGATCACAGTCGACCGAGCGCTTCTCCTGTATGTCCTGCAGCTCTTGGAACCCTATGGCCGGCCGACCGATGTGAAGGTGCAGCAGCTGTGTTTTCTGTGTGAACTTCAAACCTTTGCCAAAGGCCTGAAAGCGTTCCATTTCGAATTCTTTCGCTTTGCTTACGGAGCCTTCAGTAAAGATCTCGATAACGACCTGACCTCTCTCCGCCGGAAAGGGCGGATCGAAAACTTCACGGTGTCGGACCAAGTGAAGGAGGAGGCGATTCCGTTATTCCTGAACGCGATCGAGGGGGTGGAGGCGAATGAAAAGGCCAAAGACATTGTTGATGCCGTCGTCGCCGCCTATGGGCAACAAGACACCGGTACCATCACGAATTCCGTCGAATCCGTTCAGCTGAGCACACCCCAGGACCCTGAGCTCAAGATTCCCATTCGAGACATTGTCTTTCACACCACGCTGCTCGTGCCGCATCGGATCGAGGTGCAGGCTGAAGTTGCCTTGTCTCCGGCCATTGCGGCAAAGCTCAATGCGGCAATGGGGTATGACAGCCGACCTGTCACCGACAGTCAGAGTTGGTAGAGCTCGCCGTACTTCTTTTCCACATAGTTGAGAAAGGGTTCAGGATTGAGGATCGAACCGGTCACGCGTTGCGCGAGATGGGCCGGCGTGAACATGCGGCCCCAGCGGTGAATTTTCTGCTCCAGCCACCGGCGCAAGACCAGTAACTGACCGGCTGCAATCTCATCCTCCAAATGCGGAATCTCCAACTTGGCCTGCTCGAAGAATTGTACGGAGTAGAGGTTGCCCAAGGTATATGTGGGGAAATAACCGAACGCGCCGAATGACCAGTGCACGTCCTGCAGCACTCCTTCCGCATCGGAAGTCGGAACGATTCCCAAGTAATCCTTCATCTTCTGATTCCAGATGGTCGGCAAGTCCTCGGGCTGGGTCTTGTCTTCCAGGAGCGCTTGCTCGATCTCGAACCGCAGCATGATATGGAGATTGTAGGTCAGCTCGTCGGCTTCCACCCGGATCAACGACGGTTTCACACGATTGATCGCGCTATAAAACTGATCGACATCCACGCCACGCAGCTGGTGGTGAAAGGTCTGTTGCAAAATCGGGTAGAAAAAGCGCCAAAATGATCGCGAGCGTCCGACGCAATTTTCCCAGAGACGAGATTGGCTTTCATGGATGCCCAGGGACACCGAATCGCCCAACGGCGTGCCGAAATACCGCGGATCCAGCCCCTGGTCATACAGTCCATGCCCTCCTTCATGGATACAACTGAAGAGACAGGATTGTAATTCATGTTCATGAACACGGGTCGTCACCCGTACGTCGGTCGGATGAAACGACGTGGTAAAGGGATGGGCCGAGAGATCCAGTCGGCCGCGTTCGAAATCATACCCCATCGCGATCAAGATCAATCGGCCGAACTCCAACTGTCGGGTCTGATCGTAAGAGTGGCGCAGAATGCCGTCGTCGATTTGAACGCGGCTTTGCATGATTCGCTTTAGCAGAGGCACCAGGCGAGCCTTCAGGGCCGCAAACACCGGTTGGAGTCCGGCAATGGTGGAGCCCGGCTCGTAGACGTCCAATAGGGCGTTGTAGGGCGAATCGCGATACCCGAGATATTCGGCTTCCTCCCGCTTGAGCTGCAGCACCGTCCGGAGGTTCGGCAGAAACATCTGGAATGTATTTTGTTCTTTTGCCTCGGCCCACACTTGTTGAGCGAGGGAACACTCGCGACTCAGCTTCACGACGAAATCCGACGGCAGCTTCTTCGCACGACTGAAATCGCGCCAGGTTTCACGCAAGAGCGAACGAGACGGCTCATCCCATGCCTCGCCCGGTTGGTCGACCGCCTGGCCGGTGGCGGGATCGACCCATTGCGACAAGAGATTCTGCACATCCGACGAAATCAGTTTCTGATGAGCCAGGCCTTGAAGCACGGCGATCTGCTCGGCTCTCGCTTCCCCCCCGCCGGCCGGCATGTAGGTTTCCTGATCCCACGACAAGACCGAGGCCGCACTATTGATGCGTTGAATTTCCAGCAGCTTGGTCGTGAGAGGTTCTAATGTCGCAAGGGTTTTCAAGCAGGCCTCCTTCTCATACTTGCTATGCTAAGATCGGCAGTGGCGAACGCAGTGTGGCTCGCAGTGTACGCAGGGCGGCGGTCTTTTTCAAACCACGAAAGGATTTCCATGAACCGGTTGGTTCCGTCCGACATCGAAACGTACGCCGAAACCCATTCCATCCCGGAGTCGTCGGTCTGCCGCGCACTGCGCGAAGAAACCTATCAGACCATGGAATACCCCCAGATGCTGGTCGGTCCCTTGGAAGGGGCGTTTCTGAAAATGATGGCGCAGCTGGTCGGGGCGAAGCGGGTACTCGAAATCGGGATGTTTACCGGCTACAGTGCTCTCTGCTTCGCCGAAGCCCTACCGGAAGACGGAACCGTCATTACCTGCGATATCGATGAGAAAGCGGCGGCGGTGGCCAGACGATATATCGCGCAATCGCCATGTGGCGGCAAGATCAGTATCCGCATAGGGCCTGCTCTTGACACCATGCGTATGCTCGATGGTCCATTCGATCTCATCTTTATCGACGCAGACAAAACCAATTACCTTCATTACTATCGTCGTTCGCTCGATCTACTTGCTCCCAATGGAGTGATCTTGATCGACAACGTGCTGTGGAGCGGCGAAGTCTTGAAACAGCCGCCGCCGGACGAGTCCACCGCCGCCATTCAGGAGCTGAACCGTACCGTTTCAACCGACCCCCGCGTGACCGCCGTGCTGGTCACGATCCGTGACGGGATTTTAGTGGTGAGAAGAGCAACCTAAGACACGATAACTCGAGGTTCCGTTATCCCACCTACTTATGGTATCTGTAGGGATACCCATCATATCCCGTTCGATCCTTTGTTATGGCGACACACCATCATCGCCGCTTCCTTAGCATGCATAGCTTAGCGTATTCCTCCGTTGGTTCATGGGCTGGTGTAATGTGTAGAGAGGTGGGCCAGCGTTGCTTGCACAGGAGGGCTCTATGAATATGAACAAGACGACCGACCATGCACACATGCGGACCGAGATGGATCAACTGATTTCCGCAATCGAGTTGCCGGAACTGAACAAACAGTTCCTGCGGGCGCGGTGGTTGGAACTGGTGATTTGGATGGATGGGAAGGCGCAGGAGTCCGTATGGTGGTATCGGAGGCTCCGTCTGGCGACGATCATCGGCGGTGTGATCGTGCCAGCATTGGTCAGTTTGAACGTCGGCAGCGACATGCAGGGATTAGTTCAAACACTTACGTTCATCGTCAGCCTTGTGGTGGCATTGAGCGCCGCCGTGGAAGAGTTTTTTCGCTACGGCGAGCGATGGGGCCACTACCGACAGATGACCGAATCGCTCAAGAGCGAAGGCTGGCAATTTCTACAGCTGAGCGGAATCTATGCCGGCCAAACACATGTTCAGGCCTATCCTGCCTTCGCGACTCGAGTTGAAGAACTCAGTCGTGAAGAGGTCAAGTCCTACATCACGCAGGTGTTCAAAGATAAAAAGGAGACGGATGACAAGACACCCTCGTTGCCGTGAAGGTGCAGGGTTGAGCCGGTCTATTGAGTGGAATATTAGTATGAATCTTTGTCAAACCTTGATATTGATTTCAATCGCGTCTATGCAGAGCTGACTCAGGGGTAAGATCGACGCGTTTTAGTCAGCCAGTGAGGCTGGGATGACTTTATGAATATTCATCGACCTTATCGTACCTATTACGAGACAGTACCGTATCGGGTTAGATTCTCCATTCCATGGCTTCGAGCCGCTTACCCAGAGGTTCCACAACTTCTTCACCCCCATTGAAGAAACCATAGTGAAAAAAATCCTTAGAAAGAGTACATAGGAATGCAATCAAGCAAAGTCACTTCGTGTAAATGCGTACCGGCAAGCTGATGGCTCAGGTCACAGGTCGACACGTATCTCGAATTTCGTCTCGCTCATTCTTGCGCTATTCAATCACAGAAAGGAGGAGGTATGGCCAAACGAGCCGTGCTCATCGGGATCAATAAGTATCAGGTGCCCGGCGCTGATCTCCAAGGGTGCGTCAATGACGTGAAGAATCTGAAGGGGGCGTTGACGACCTATTACGGCTTTGACGACAAGGACATCATAACCCTGACGGATGCCCAAGCGACGAAAAAAGCGATGGAACAAGCCATTAAAAAACTGATTACGAAAGGGAAGAAGGGCGATGTCCTGCTCCTCCATTATTCAGGACATGGGTCAAACGTACCGGACGATAATGGTGACGAAGCGGATAAGCGCGATGAGATCTTGTGTCCCACCGATCTGGATTGGAAGGATCCTTTCCGCGACGACTGGCTGCGAAAAACCTTGGGAAAACTTCGGTCAGGAGTAAGCCTGACTGTCATCATGGACTGCTGTCACTCCGGCACCATCACGCGCGTGATGAACCCGTTGGACGCTTCCAGAAGACAACGGTACCTCCCGTGCCCGTTGGATCTCATGGCGACGGAGTCCGGCCGGAAACTACGTGGGACGCTTCGAGGGCAAATCAGAAAGGCGCCTCGTGGACGCAAGCGAAAGAGCGATATCGTCGATGCTGATATTGGTGAAATGTTGATCACCGGCTGCCGCGATACACAGACTTCCGCCGATGCACATATCGGCGGATCTTACAATGGGGCTCTGACCTATTACCTGGTTGAGTCGATCAAAGAAGCTGAAGGCAAGCTGACCTACCGCGAATTGCATCAACGAACCGCCGAAAAATTGAAGCAGGAGGATTTCGATCAAATCCCGCAGTTGGAAGGACGGCGCACGTCGTTCGATCGGCTCTTTCTGAGTTAGGAGCACGTGCGACAGCAGGCTGGTAGTCGCCGTTGTCCGTAGACGCTGAGCGAAAGAAAGTTGGTAACAGAGCGCAAAGACTAAAATGGGATAGGGTGCGCCATCGGACGGCATGCGGGCGAGCTTCAATGAGCAGGTGCTCGAAGGGGAGCATCGCTTCGTGCGGGGGGATCCACCGCCCCGCACGAAAGGTCGGGATCACTTCAACGATGCTTGCGCGACGTCCAGGACTTTGACGTCGAAGTAGAGTGTCTTGCCGGCCAGCGGATGGTTGAAATCCAGCACGACCGTATCGTTTTTCACTGCGGAAATACGAGGGAAAACCTTTCGTCCCTCGGCGGTGGTACCCTCCAACTGCATCCCAACCTTCTGGGCATCGGCCGGTACCATTTTTTTGTCGACCTCCTGAAATGCTTTAGGATCGACGGTGCCGTAACCCTCCGTCGGGGCTACCGAGAACTTCTTTTTCTCGCCAACCGCCATACCCTCGATCTGCTTCTCGACACCCGGAATGATTTGATGACTGCCCTGAGTCACCTTCAACGGCTCCCCGCCGACATTGGTATCCACGACTGATTGATCGTCCAATTGCAGGGTGTATTCCAAGGTCACTTGTTTCCCGTTCGAGACGGTCATTGGTGAGACTCCTTTCTTTTGTTCTCCGGCGCACGCCGCCACAGCTGAAAGCAACAGAACTGCGCTCCAACTGGATAGCGAAAAAAATAGGCATGGGCGTCTCATAGGGACCTCCTGTGAGAAGTGATTCGTCTGTAGACTGGAAAGGGATCGCGGGAAGGATGAGGAGGACGAGCGATCTGTTCCAGACTATGTTGATGGATTACTATGCAACCTAGCACATGAGTGCGCGTGATACTACCCGGCAATCCCCGAGCGTTCAACTTTGATACAAAGCGAGAAAACGATGAGATTAGATTAGCGATTACTATTTTGCATGAACCGCACGATAGGCGCTCAATTTCTTTTTCGGAACGGGCGAGATGAATCCCTCGACATAGCGGACATGGGATTGCCGCATGTTTCTTCTGAACTCTTCACATTGCCGTGACTGCAGTCGGCCTAGCCGCAAGCCTTCCGAGCCGCCTCTTGCAGCTCATTCGGATTGACGTCTCGAATATGAGTGGCGATCGACCAGTGATGACCAAAGGGGTCCTCCAGCAGGCCGTAACGATCTCCCCAGAACATGTCGGCGACCGGCATCGTGACTGTCGCGCCCGCTGCCACGGCTTGGTTGAAGACTGCCTCCACATCCTGGACATAGAGATGGATGGTGACGGGCGAACCTTTAAGCGACTTCGGCCCGAATGAGTGGTGATCGGGAAATTCATCGACGAGCATGACGGGAGAATCTCCGATTCGGATCAAGGCATGAAGAAGTTTTCCTTCCGGTCCGGGTACCTTACACAACTCCACGGCGTTGAAGGCCTTTTCGTAAAATTCAATCGCTTTGGCCGCACCGGCGCACACCAAGTGCGGGGTCACCGTATGCATTCCCTCTGGAATCGGCTTGACTGGCTTGTTCATCGATTTCTCCTTTCGGTTGAATGTCCGGGCGACGTATTCTTGATTTCTATGTTGCGGCAACTATCCTCCTGCCATAGCTCCCACGATCAGGAACGGCTCGCTTCCCGTCACAACGGCGTCGGGCAGCGGCATATCCGGCGACTCATGAGAGAGGTCCTGCTCGCAGACGAAAAAACGCACGAATGGCCGGCGCTTGTGTGTGGCGTGATCACGGACCGTCCCACGTAACATCGGATAGCGGGCTTCAAGTGCATCAAGGACCGAGCGTGGCGTCACCGGACCGTTGACCTCAAGAGTCACTTCACCGTTGACGCGCGCCAGAGTTCGTAGATGTTGCGGCAGAATCACGCGTACCATTTTTTCGATCCCCTCAGGATAAGGCTGAGGTCAAAGGCCAAGGTAAGAGTGTTTCCGCTCCGAAGCTCACCCTTAACCTCAGCCTTGACCTTCTTCACGCTACAGCGTCTGCACCTCGACCGACAGCACCGGCGGCAGGTCCCGGACGATAGGTGCCCAACTGTCGCCGCCATCGGCGGAGCCATAGATCTGGCCTCCGGTTGTTCCGAAATAGATGCCGCAGGGATCGAGCTGATCGACGGTCATCGCGTCCCGCAATATATTGACGTAGCAATTCTCTTGCGGCAGGCCCTTCGTCAGCGCTTCCCACTCATTGCCTCCCGTGCGGCTACGGTACACGCGCAGCTTGCCTTCCGGTGGATAGTGTTCGGAGTCGCTCTTGATGGGAACGACATAGATCGTATTCGGTTCATGAGCATGGACGACGATCGGGAATCCAAAATCGCTCGGCAAGTTGCCGCTGATCTCGTGCCAGGACCCGCCGGCATCGTCGCTCCGCAACACGTCCCAGTGCTTCTGCATGAACAGCACGTTCGGGCGGGATGAATGCATAGTGATATTGTGCACACAGTGGCCGACATCTGCATCCGGATCTGGCAACTCATATTGCGATTTCAAGCCGCGGTTGATCGCCCGCCATGTCGTGCCGCCGTCATCGGTTCGGAACGCGCCGGCCGCAGAGATGGCAATATAGAGACGCTGAGGATTTGTCCGGTCCAGGATGACCGTATGCAAACACATCCCTCCGGCGCCGGGCTGCCACAGATTTCCTTTCACCTCGCGTAGCCCGGCAAGCTCGTGCCAGGTACGCCCACCATCGGTCGAACGGAATAAGGCCGCGTCCTCGACGCCGGCGTAGACCGTATCAGGATCAGTCAATGACGGTTCGAGATGCCATACCCGTTTGAATTCCCATGGGCGCTGCGAGCCGTCATAATGTTGGTGAGTCGTGAGCGGTTTTCCTGTCTCCGCTGAGGTATCGTACAGAAACATGTTGCTCTCACCCTTCGGCATGCCGTCGGATCCCATGAGATCTTCCGGTTTGGTGCCTGGCGGATTCCAAGTCTTGCCGCCGTCATCCGACCGTTGAATGACTTGCCCGAACCAGCTACTGGTTTGCGAGGCATACAGCCGATTTGGATCCACCGGTGAGCCCTTGAGGTGGTACAGCTCCCATCCTCCGAAGTGCGGTCCTTGTACGTCCCACCGCTTGCGAATCCCGTCGGATGTCAGAATGAAAGCCCCCTTTTTGGTGCCGACCAGTACTCGAACCGTGCTCATTGCATGGCTCCTTTCTTTCGATGACCGGTATTCGACGGTCAGTCTACGGTTTTCTCGTAAGCTAGTCGTCCGACCGCAAAAAAATCGACAGGGGTTGTCCCATCATGTGAACGGTGTACTTTCTGGATCGGAGTTGGTCATACGTCGCTCGGTAGCTTCTGCGGAGGACCCGACACCGGAGCTCACCGGCGGGCTTGGCGCCGCAAGTCGGCGTCAAGCCCGTTCGGTGGAGTGCCTTGTTGGGCGCGTTCACGCTCCAATGCCTCAATTTGCAGTGCCGGCATGAATAGTGCGCAAAATGCTCCAGGACCACTTGCACCCCAACACGTCCTCCAGCAGCGCAGTGATGCGCGTGGGCGGGCGCGCGCACGGTTTTCACAGGAACCATACAGAGGCCAAGGCTGCCGGGGTGAAGTCCGTACCGGCTCTCGTGCTTGAAGGACTGCCGTTTCATATCAACTTCGGAGCCGGACTCGACGCGCTGAAGTAAGTTGATGTCGCGGCTCCACTCGCCTGCCAAAGCGTGTGGAGCCGTTTCCTCCTATGCAGAAGGCCACTTGTTCAAGCTGCGCTGCGACATGAAGTCGGTCGCATTTTTTGTATGACCAAGGGTATAGGTTTCTGGATTCATCCTTACGCCGAAACGCCAACTCAGCCGCTCCGAAATAAGCCTCACTGCTTCCGCGTGTAGATGATCTCCAGGAACTTGATTTCCTTTTCCTTACCATGGGCGCCGTACATCTCATAAATCTGGTTGTCGTTGTCGACGATCTTCCAAACGGCACGATGCGTCATCTTGCCGCCGCCGGGCTCGGGATGTGAACCGCGCAAGGTAATGGTCTTGCCGTCCGGGCTTGCTGTGCCTTCCATGAAGAAGATGCCGGTGCCCATTGTATCGATCCAGACCGTGACATATTTCTTGGTCAGGTTGTCATATCCGTCTATGCCGATACCCGAGTAAGGCTGTCCCATCATTTGGCTGTTGTATTCCTGATAGAGGAATCGTCCATCGAGCAGCATTTTTATTTCCGCCGTGCCGGTGGATTCCGAGGGCGGCTTGCCCGGCTCCATCCATTCTTTCGTCTGGGTCGTCCAACTGCCGGCCAATGTCGCGAACAGCTTGTGCGGCTCGCCTGGCTGGGCCAGTTTCTTCCACACCTCCATCATCTCTTGAGGGTCCATGGCTTTCTCATGCTTCTTTTCTTTTGCGAAAACCGGTGCGGCAGTCAACATGGTGCACAGTGTGGTCACTACCAAATGTTTCAACTGCATGATGGCCTCCTTCTGGTCTGGTTACGTATGAACTAGGCTGCAATCGATACTCTCGATAGTCGATCGCGTCAGCCGATTTGCCGGTATCGCGCACGTCGGGAAAGTACCGTCGATCGTGCAGCCCGCCTGCTCGGCGTCCGGCCTGGGAGAGACGTCTCTATTTCTTTTTGGTCGTCTCCGCCCTCAATCGTTCTTCTTGCGCCCGCAGTTCCGGCGTGAACTCGGCGCCGAAGTCGTCCGCTTCGAAGATTTGACGAATTTCGATCTCGGATTCTCCCGACATGGGGTTGGGGCAGCGTTTAACCCATTCGATCGCCTCTTCCTTCGACTTCACCTGCCAGAGCCAATAGCCGGCAATAAGCTCTTTAGTTTCGGCAAAAGGGCCGTCGATTACGGTGCGCGTGTTTCCCGAAAATCGGACGCGTGCACCCTTCGAGCTCGGCTGGAGCCCTTCGCCCGCGAGCATCACCCCCGCCTTCACCAGTTCTTCGTTGAACTGGCCCATTTCGGTCAGTAATTGTGTGCTCGGCATGACACCCGCTTCCGACTCTTGTGTCGCCTTCACAATGACCATGAATCGCATGGCAGCCTCCTAGGTCGTTCCGTTCAGCGGTTTGGCCAATGCTTCCGTTTATCTATAGTCGAACGAATAAACAGGAAATCGACATCGATTTTTCATGCTCGTACTTGTTCTGAAACGCTTTGCGATTTCCACACTTTATTCAGTGGCTATGAGAACGTCACGCCGCGCAACATGGCGGGATGCGAATTCACCCCTTCCGTGCTTCGGCAACGTTGGCCGCCGGCATCTGTTGAGCTGAATCTTTTGGCGACCAGCCTCCGCCCAGGGCCTTGTACAGTTGTACAACCGAGACGAGATAAAGCCTGTGCGTGCTCGTCAACGACAGTTCGGCTTCGAACAGATTGCGCTGGGCGATCAACACGTCCAGATAATGAGCGAGTCCGCTCTTGTAGCGGAGCGTGGCTTGGCGAAAGGCGGATTGAAGCGACTCGACCTGTTCGGCCTGTGCATCCCGCTGCTCCCGCGCGGTCCGTACTGCGACCAGAGCGTTCTCCACTTCTCTGAACGCGACGAGAATGGACTGCTCGTACTGGGCCAGTGCTTGCCTGGCTTGCGCTTCGACGGCTTCCTGTTGGAATCCGAGGATTTGGGCATTCAGCAAGGGACCGGCCAGACTGGGACCGGCGACGCCGAACGCCGTTTCGTTCGCGATCAATCTGGAAAACTGCGGGCTGGCGACGCCCAACATGCCGGTGATGGTGACTTTCGGAAACCGGTCTGCTTTGGCTGCACCGATTCTCGCCGTCACCGCCGCCAGGTCCTGTTCGGCTTGCACGATGTCCGGTCTCCGTTGCAGCAGCTCCGATGGGAGCCCGGCGGGAACGCTGGGTGGCAGCACCTGCTCCGTCAGCGAGCGGCCGCGGGCGATTTGACCGGGATTACGTCCCAGGAGCGCGCTCAACTGATTTTCTTTCTGCACCATTTGCCGTTCCAATTCCGCGACTCGCGCCGCCGCATTGGCCCGCTCCGACGTGAATTGATCGAGGTCGAGCTTGGCGATGACCCCCTCTCGCAGACGCGCCTGAGCGATCCTTACCGATTCTTGCCACGACTGATACGTACGCCTGGCGATTTCGAGTTGCCGGTCGAACTGCAAGAGGTCGAAGTAGGCTTCCGCGACCCCGCTGACGAGCTGCA
Source organism: Nitrospira sp. (assembly GCA_030123625.1). Taxonomy (NCBI): domain Bacteria; kingdom Pseudomonadati; phylum Nitrospirota; class Nitrospiria; order Nitrospirales; family Nitrospiraceae; genus Nitrospira; species Nitrospira sp. Next base: position 787,249 of record CP126121.1, on the reverse strand, counting down.
ACACGACGGTTCGTCTGGCTTCTTCGCGTGCCAGGAGATCACCGCGCGCCGCTTCATTCGATCGCCGAATGCGACCCCAGATGTCGAGTTCCCACGCGAGATTGCCTTGGAGATAATAGTTGAACGGGTTCGGAAAGCCGGGAAACAGAAATTCCGCCTTCCGCCCCATGGCCGGTGCGTTGCCCGTGATGTCGGCCTTCGGGGCGAAGTCCATCCTGGCAATGAACAGACGAGCTTGAAATTCTTCGACGGAAGCGACGGCGCGTTTGAGATCCTTGTTCTCCTGGAGGGCTGTCCGAATCAGATTTTGAAGCGTGTGGTCCTGGAGCAGTTCCCACCAGGGCAAATTCGCGAAAGACTCGGCTTCTTGCTCGCCGCCCGCCATCCTGAATGACGCCGGTGGAGAGAGGTTAGGCCGTGTATAATCCGGTCCGACGGCGCAGGCCGCGAGCAAGCCGGACCCTACCAAGAGACTGATTGTGCGTAAGATGCGTTCCCTCATTGTGTTCCGTATCGACTGAAGATCCATTCGGTGGTGAGCGCGTGATCTCTTTCGCAAGATGACCGGTGCAGCATCCTGCTGCGATCAATTGAGCTCCCTCTCGCCACATCCGCTTGAGGAGAAGCTTGCCGTCCTCTCCCACAAAGGTCACGTTCGTGAGATCCACGACGGGAGAGATGGTTTCGGCCGGTTGAATGGTTCGCCGCTCGTGCTCGAGTTTACCGACCATGGGCCGGCCAAGCTGCCTTCCGATCTGAGCTGCACCGAATTTCGATCCTTCTCTGAAGGTTCTTCAGCATGGCAAGTATTTTTCGAACCTTTCTTCAGTTCAATGCTCCCACCGTAAGCAGCTTCTCATCATCGGCAGCGAGTGGAATCGCTTCAGGTTCTAGAGCCGGCTGGTGTTGTGCAGCAATCAATGAGTAAAACACTGGGACAACGAAGAGCGTGAACAACGTGCCGACCGTCATTCCGGTGACCAACACCATGCCGATGCTGTTGCGGGCCGCCGCTCCGGGCCCTGATACCAGCACCAGGGGAAGATGTCCGAAGACAGTGGCGGCGGAAGTCATGAGCACCGGTCGCAGTCTGGTCAAGGCCGCCTCACGCACCGCGTCGATCCGCGCAAGTCCGCGGGCCTGAAGCTTGTTGGCGAATTCCACGATCAAGATGCCGTTCTTTGCGATCAATCCGACCAGGGTGATCAACCCGACTTGCGAGTAGATGTTGATGGTCGTGAAGTCCAAGAACGTAAAGATCAGCGCGCCGGAGATCGCGAGCGGCACCGAGCCCAACAAGACGATCAGCGGATCTCGAAAGCTCTGGAACTGGGCCGCCAAGACCAAATAAATGAGCACGACGGCGAATCCCAATGTGACGGTCAGTGCGGCGCCTTCTTGGCGGATCTGTCTCGACTCGCCCGCATAGTCGAGCATGACAGGAGGATTGCTCGCCTTCTCCGCAGCCGCTTCCAGCACCCGCAGACCTTGATCTTTCGTGATGCCGGGTCTGACGCCGCCGAAAATACGCACGGCGTTGCGCTGCTGAAAACGGTTCAAGGTACGTGGCGCGGTGTTTGTTTCGATGTGGGTGAACGTCGACACCGGCACCAGTTGGCCACCCGGCGTCTTGATCTTCAAATCGAGCAGGGGACCGACGGTCGAACGGTCCTTGTCGCCGAGCTGCGGGATGACCTTATAGCTTCGATCGAAGTAATTGAACCGGTTCACATAGGCCCCGCCGAGCATCGTGCCGAGTTCACGGCCGATTCCGGCCAGGTCGAATCCAAGATCGGCGAGACGCTCGCGATCCAGCACGACGCGCGCCTCGGGCAAATCGATCTTCAGATCCGTATCGACGTACAAGAACATGCCGCTCTGCCACCCGGCGGTCAGGACTGCTCCCGTCGTTTCGAGCAATCGCTCGATCGGCAGATCGCTCTGCAAGAGCAGTTCGACGTCATATTGGCCGGGCGTCGGCAGCGGAGGGTCCAAACGCGGGAAGACTCGCAGGCCCGGCACTTGAGAGACCCGGCCGAACATCTCCCCGTACATTTCCTCGGTCGAGCGTGTCCGCTCATGCCAGTCCTTCGCGACCAAGCCGCCGAACCCGCCCCAGGACGTCGTCAATGACCAGGTGAATTTCGTTTCAGGAAGGGACGTGATGGCTTGGACGACATTCAGATGCTCGCGGTTACTGGCGGCGACCGTCGAGTCGGGAGCCGCTTCAAAGAATAAGCTGATGTGGCTTTGATCCTCCACCGGCGCGAGTTCTTGCCTCGAAAACAGGTACAGCGGCCAGATCATGGCCATGATCAGCAATGCCGCCGCCACGATTCCCCAACGCATGGTCAATGCGCCGTCGAGCAACCAGGCGTAGGCGCGGCGCGCCTCTTCGAACCGTCGATTGACGAAGGCGGTCAACCTTCCTTCCTTGCCTTGCGGGTGGACGAACCGCGAGCTCATGACCGGCGAGAGTGTGATGGCGACGACACCCGACAACACCACTGCCACGGCGAGCGTAATGGCAAACTCCAAGAAGAGCGAGCCGGTCAACCCGCCCTGGAATCCGATCGGCGTGTAGACCGTCGCCAGCGTGATCGTCATGGCGATGATCGGACCGAGCAGTTCGCGGGCTCCGATCAATGCCGCCTCGACCCGCGATTTGCCTAGGCGCACGTGCCGTTCGACATTCTCGACGACGACGATCGCGTCGTCCACGACCAGCCCGACCGAGAGGACGATCGCGAGCAGCGTCAGCAGATTGAGGCTGAAGCCGAACGCAACCATGAAGATAGCCGCGCCGATCAGCGACACCGGCATCGCCACGAGAGGGACCAGCGCGGTTCGCACCGAGCCCATGAAGAGGAACACGACGAGCGCGACGATCAAAATCGTCTCAGACAATGTCTTTGTGATTTCCGTCAGCGCATTCCGCATGAACATCGTGCCGTCCCACACCAGCTGCATGTCGATGTCGGCGGGTAGCGTCGGCCGAATGCGCTCCATCTCCTTGACCAATCGGTGCTGTACTTCGATTTCATTCACGCCCGGTACCGGCCAGATCCCGAGGTACACCCCTTCCGTCGCGTTGTACTTGGCGATCATCTCGGCTTCTTCGGCTTCGCGTTCGACCTTCGCAATATCTTTTAGCCGGACGATGGCCCCGCCTCGGTCGGCCACGATCAGTTCTTCGAACTCGGCGGCGGAGCGCAGGTCGGTATTCGCGAGCAGGTTGATCTGAGCGAAGTTCCCCTTGGTCCGCCCGACCGCGGCCAGGTAGTTGTTGCGCCGCAGCGCGTTCTGTACGTCGCCGGGCGATAGATTGAAGGATGCGAGGCGGTCGGGATCAATCCAGATGCGCATGGCGATTTGCCGCCCGCCTTCAAAGGTGACTCGCTGCACGCCGGCGAGTGTGGATAGTTGCGGCTGAAGCGTGCGCAGCAGCCAGTCCGTGACGGCCGGCACCGTTCGTTCGCTGGAGGCGAAGCTGAGGTAGAACGACGCATAGGGTCGATCGGCGCGCTGCAGCTCGATCACCGGCGGCTCCGCTTCCGCCGGCAATTCCGCTCTTACTTGTTGAAGCCGCGCCGTGACTTCGGCCAGGGCCGCCGTGCTGTTATGGTTGAGCTTCAAGTGTACCGTGACGGTGCTGACACCGGCCCGGCTGGTCGACTCCACGTAGTCGACGCCGTTGATGGCTGAAACGACCCGTTCAATCGGCGTGCTCAAAAACCCGCGAACCGTTTCGGCGCTCGCCCCGTAATAGACTGTCGTGATGACCACGGACGAGCTCTCGATTTGGGGGTACTGCTGCACAGGCAAGGCCGTCAACGCTCGCCAGCCGGCGAGGAGGATAACCAGGTTGACGACAACGGCAAGGACCGGATGCTTGATGAAGATGTCCGTGAATGAACGCATTGGAGTATGGCCTCGTTCCTTCCTCGACGATGATCGGCTCAATTTTGGCCGACAGGTTGTGCGTAGGCCTCCGTCCTGTGGAGTTCAGCTGCGATCGCGACGAGCACGCCTTCACGCAACTTGAACGACCCTGACGCGGCGACTGTTTCGCCGGCGTCGAGTCCGGCGTGGATCACGACCTGATCGCCGACCATCGCGCCGCTTTCGACGGATCGCACATGCGCCCGCGCCCTCTGTTCTTGATCCGGCGCGATGACGAACACCTGATCGCCCCCCGGTCCTTTGCGTAACGCACTGACTGGAATGGCGACCGCTTTCCGAAGCGGCCCGACCGGCACACGCACCCGGACGGATGCGCCGGGGGCCAGCATATCGCGCGTACTATCCACCCGTGCTCGCACCATGGCATTGCGAGTCGTCGGATCTACGCGTGCATCGAGCGCGACGATGGTGGCTTTGACGGCGGGAACTTCGCCGGCCGCAAACACCTCCACAATCTCCCCGTCCCGTAAGCCGGCTGCGACTTGTTGTGCCACTGTGAAATCCACATGCACCGCGTCGCTCACGCCCTGCAGCGTTGTGAGCAAGGTTCCTTCGTCCAGGTATTGACCGGGGTGAACATCGGCGATACCTACACGTGCCCGGAACGGTGCACGAATCGTCTTTTTGGCGATGATCGCCTTGGTACGGGCGATCTGGGCCTGGGCAATATCCAAGTCGGCGCGAGCCCGGTCGATTTCCTCTTGAGTCGTCGCGAGTTCCTGATTGAGGTTCTGTCGGCGATTGAGCACCGTTTTGGCAAGAGCCGCCTGGGCCTCTTGTGCCTTGAGATCGGCCTCTTCGACGGAAACATCGAGCGAGACCAGTAAGGTGCCGGCTTCCACGATCTGACCCGGCGTGAGCCGGACCTCACGGACAGTCCCTGCAAGTTCGTTCTTCAGCATGACCGAGCGTAAGGCCAGAACTGTCCCGATAGAGGTGGTGGTCTGGCGATGATCCATCTCGCGTGCGACGGCGACGGTAATAGACTCCATCGGCTCCGGTTGGTTTGCAGAGGCCGTGGCGGAGTCTTGAATGGATTCGTACTTCCAGGCGACCAACCCGATGCCCGTGGATAGTACCACTGCAAGAAGCAAGACGGTTCCGATCCAGTTACGACGATTCATGAGAACGACCCTCCAAGGTACTTGTACCAAGAACCATGTAGAGATCTTCCTACCACATGTCAGGGTGGGGGGAACAGCAATGGCTGTTCCAGTCAAGTTGAGGTAAAGACGGCTCTCACAACCGTATGATGTACAACGAATTTAAAAATGAATTGTCCGTTGAGTATGGAAGAAGGATATCCGAGTGACGAAGTGAATCCGTCGTCCCTTCGTCAACTGACGATATATCGGCTCTAACCTAGCCAAGCCCTTCGACGAAACCCCGCCGCCAGGTCTGGTACGTCGGTTCCCATCCCAATTCACGTTTCGCCTTGGCGTTCGATCCGCCACGGATCTGGGTCATCATCGATACGCCGCCCTCGCCGATGGCCAGTTTGCCAAGCCACACCGGCACTCGATAGGGCGGCTTCGCCCCGATGGCGTCGGCAAGTGCAGGAAGCCACGTTGTGACTGGAGCCGGCTCGTTGTCCACTACATTATAGATTCCTGGACTACCGCTCGAAACGGCGGCAACCGTTGCGCTCGCTGCGTCGTGAACATGGATGAATGACCAGATACCGGCCCCGTTGCCGACGATCGGCAGCATCCGTTTGCGGACAAGGTTGATAACCGGTCCATCTTTCGCAATCCCAGTGCCGGGTCCGTAGAAGAGTCCGTAGCGCAAGGCAAACGCTTGGAGGTCCACGGTCTTTTGGACCGTATCTTCCAGGTACCGGATTGCCGCCAAGGTTTTGGCGAAGCTCGTGGGCGGGTTCGGATCAAGCGGGTCCTGTTCCGTCTTGACCGGTCCGCCTTCACGCGCGAACGGCCATCCGCAGAAGCTCTGCGCGATAAACCGGTGTGTTCCCGCTAGACGCGCTGCTTCGAGTAGAGTGTCCGTGACCTCGGTACGGAAGCGATTAGTCAGCACAAACTCCTCGTCAAGCTTCTTAAAGTTGCCGACATGAGCAAGGGCCGTCAGCTGATGAATGATTACTTCCGGGTTCGTCCTCCTAATGGCCGCCGTCAATTCCTCCTTGTTGAGCGCGTCGGCCACGGCAATCTTGGCACCTATGGCCAGGAGGGGCTCGGCCTTTCGATCGTTTCGGACAAGCGCGATCACCTCATGCCCATTCTCAACCAGTTGCGGCACAAGAATCCTACCGATGGCTCCAGTACTGCCTGCGACAAACACTTTCATGGCAATGACTCCTCATCTACGAACACATCTCAATGCAGAGCGCATTGCATCAATCCAGGCGGCACTCGTCATTATTGTCCGCCAAGGCACCGTTGCGCTCGTCCAGGGATGCTGCGCACGATAGCGTGATTCTCCGTGCTCAACCTTGCTGAGTAACCAAGTGAACGAGTCCATCCATACCGGCCTCTCAAGAATCCCCTGACGGCATGGCGACAGTTCAGTGATGTTCTAAGCGATGGCAATGATCATTCCAAGGACATGTACTGAAATTGCGCATCTCTAAGTGCGGAACAAATATGTGAGTCCGGCTGAATTGAAAGGAAACAGTTGAAAGGAGCGCCACTGATGACGAAAGACCTCTGTCGATATCTCGGCGTTTGCCGAAAGGCCAGCATCAGCGAGGGCGGGCAATCCCGAGTTTCTGCATCTTGGATTGGAGGGTAGTCCGTTTCATGCCGAGCTTTGCCGCGGCGCCCATAGTTCCGCCGATGATCCAGCTCGACTCGCGCAAGGTTCTGAGAATATGCTCGCGCTCGGCCTGTTCGAGGGTGATGGCCCCGGAATGCTCCACGTGGTTCGGTGTTTGTTTTAATTCAGCCAGCGAGACGTAGAGATCCGATCCATGCGTCAGAATGACGGCGCGCTCGACGAAGTTCTCCAGTTCGCGCACGTTGCCGGGCCAGGAATAATTTTGCAACGCCTTCATGGCCTCGGATGGAATCGTCTCGACGTGTTTCTTCATCCGTTGGGAGAACTTCTGCGCGAAATGCCGGACCAACAACGGAATGTCATCCGGACGTTCCCGCAGCGGCGGGACGGTGACCGGGAAGACCTTGAGGCGGTAATAGAGATCACTGCGGAACTTCTGTTCTTCCACCATTTGAGCGAGGTCGCGATTCGTGGCCGCGACGACCCGCACATTCGTGCGGATGGTGCGGGTGCCGCCCAGCCGTTCGAATTCCTGCTCCTGCAGCACCCTGAGGAGCTTGACCTGGAGTTCCAGGGGAATTTCTCCGACTTCGTCGAGGAACAGCGTGCCCCGGTCGGCCAATTCAAACCGGCCGACCTTGGTCGCAATCGCACCGGTAAAGGCTCCCTTTTCGTGCCCGAATAATTCGCTTTCGAGGAGGCCGGTCGGGATCGCGGCGCAATTCAATTTCACGAACGTGCGTTCCCGCCGGTTGCTCAGATTGTGGAGCGCTCGGGCGACGAGTTCTTTCCCGCTGCCTGTTTCACCCAGAATCAAGACCGTAGAATCGGTGGGAGCGACCGTTTTGACCTGTTTGAGGACATGCGTGAGGGCTCGACTTTCGCCGACAATTTCTTCAAAGTTGTAGTCCGTCTGAATTTCTTCTTCAAGGTACAGTTTTTCTTCCGTTAGCTTATCCTTGAGCTGGGCAATTTGCTTATAGGCCAAGGCGTTCTCGACCGCGATGGCGACTTGTTGCGCGACCTGACTGAGCAACTCGACATCCTCCGATGTAAAGCCGTCATCCCCTCGTCGCCCCACGTTCAATGCGCCGAGCGTACGTTTGTGCGCAAGGAGCGGCAGGGAGCAGAACGATTTTACTCCACGATCAAGGAGATCTTGCGCGCAAGGTGAAGAAATCGCCATCTCTTTCAGGTCGCGCTCCCTAAACAACGCGGCTTTGCCGGTGTTAATGGCGAGACAAGACGGGGATTCCGTACTCTCCTCCATGGTTCCTTCTTCGATGAAACTTTCATTTCTCTGAAAATCCAACACATGAATGCGCCACTTCCCTGTCTCTTCATCGCAGAGCAACAGACTGGACCCGTCGTGCTGAATCACTTCTCTTAAGCACTCGCTGACGGCCGTGAACAAGTCATTGAGGTCCAGATGGGTAATGACGGCATTATTCACTTCAAGCAGCAACCGCTGATGGTCGCGCTCACGGGTGAGTTGCGATTGAGTGGACTGCGCGCGTTCATAGTTCAATGCGTTCTCGACGGCGATGGCCACCTGCTTCGCGACTTGGTGCATGAATTCGATCTCGGATGAATCGTAGGTTCGGCGCTCCAGGCTGCCGAATCCCAAGGCGCCGAGGCGTTGATTTGCAGTGGTCAGCGGCACGGCGCAGAACGACTGCACGCCGTTCTCTCGGAGCATCGTGATCAATTGGGGGAAGCGATCCTCGCGCGCAACGTCGGGCACGGTCAAGGGTTGCTGCGTTTTCCAGACAAGACCGCCGGGAGATTCCTCAATCGGCAATTCGAGTCCCGGTTTGATCGTAGCGGGCATCGACGTGACCAACAATCGGAGGCGCATGACTTTCTTTGCCGGATCATGCAGCACGATGTTGATGTAGTCGAAGGGCACGATGCGGGGAAGCCGCTGCGCAAGATCGTGCAGCAGGCGGTCCGCGTCATGGTGTAACGCGATGGATTCCGTGACCTCCAGCAGCAGGCGCAGCCGATCCCGATCATGGGCCAGATCCTGATGGTGCAGGACGTTATCGACCGCCACCGCGACCTGTTTCCCGACCTGCCGGAAAAATTCCACGTCCGACTCGCTGTAGGCCTCCTTCCGCAGGCTCGAAAATCCCATGGCGCCCAATCGTCGTACGGCGGTGGTCAAGGGAACGACGCAAAAGGAATTGACGCCGTCCTCCTGCATACGAGAAAGGACCTTCGGCCAACGATGTTCGTCGGCCAGGTTCGGTACGAGGACCGGCTGTTGTGTGAGGAAAACCAAGCCGGCCGGAGTCTCATCGACAGGTTCCTCATGGCCGCCCAAGAGCTCAGCCGGCACGTTCGCTTGAATGGTTTGGAGGCGGATATGGTTGCGCATCGGGTCATGCAATGAGAGAGAGACGAAATTCACATGCACCACGCGGGGGAGCCGTTGAACGAGATCTCGAAAGAGTTCGTGGAGGTCGCGGTGCACAGAGATCGCTTCCGCGACTTCCAGTAGTGCCTGGTACCGCTCCATCAGTGTGTCGCAAGGCGATGCTGAAATCGAATCCATCGGTGCAGTGTAGTATGACGTATCAGTTTGCCGCGGCTCAAGGGGCATTCCACCGGGCTCCCGGATCCATTCTGTGGATACTTATTGTCGAGGACGATGGGTTGATCCGACAGAGTCGCTTCTTTCCCTATTCGAGGTTGCGCTTCCCTTCTCCCGGCAGGCCGGTGACCTCTCGTAGAGGCCTGACCTCAACTGTCCCAATGCGAGCACCCGGCACCAGCGTGGCGAGACGGACGGCCTCATCCCGATCCTGGACTTCGATGAGAAAGTAGCCGGCGAGCTGCTCTTTGGTCTCGGCAAACGGCCCATCGGTGACCGTTGCCTTGCCGTTGCGCACCCGCACGACGATTCCTGTCGCTTCAGGCTGCAGCGGGGACGCATGGACGTATTGCCTTTTCCCGTCGAGTTGGTGACAGAGCTGAATTGATTCGGCGAGCATTTCCTTCCGCTGGATTTCCGGAATCCGGTTAAACGTGTCCTCGTTGTGGTGGACCAGCAACAGATATTTCATGCGGCACCTCCAGCCACATACGATAACCGTTGAAATAGTTGAAGTCGACAAGCCGACTTGCCGATGGTCATCACGCGTTGTCTCCAGCGTGGAACAGGCCTCGGTGGTCGGGGTGCTCTTGACATCAATATGCTTACTGCATATGCTTTGATGCATGCGGACAACAATCAATTTGCCTGATGATCTCATGATCGAGATCAAGAAGCTTGCGACGGCGACTCACTCGACGGTTACCGCTTTGATTGAGGAAACGTTACGTGAGGGACTAGCGAGACGACGCCACAGGCGCCGAGCAATGCGTGTCAGCTTGCCTACATACGGAAAGCACGGGCCGCTTCCTGGAGTGGATATCGACGATACCGCGTCTATGCTTGATGTGATGGAGTCAAGCCGTTGATCCTGCCCGACGCCAATGTGCTGGTGTATGCGCACCGGCAAGATTCAACCCGCCATGCAGAGTATCGAGATTGGCTGAACAAGATTCTTAGATCGGATGCGGCTTTCGGAATTTCCGATCTGGTGCTGAGCGGGTTCCTACGAGTTGTGACTCATCCGCGAGTCTTCGGCGATCCGACTCCTCTTGACGTGGCTATGGAGTTTGTCGCGTCGGTACGTGCTCATCCCAACGCGGTGACATTGGCCCCCGGAGAACGCCATTGGGAAATTTTCCAACGCTTATGCCGTGAGGCGAACGCGAAGGGCAACCTCGTCGCCGATGCGTACTTGGCCGCTCTCGCCATTGAGACCGGCGCGGAGTGGATTACGACAGACCGCGACTACGCGCGTTTTTCAGGCCTGCAGTGGAGACATCCTTTCAATTGAACCCGCCCTTGTGTTGCCAAATGAGTTGGTGCTCAAGTCGATTGAACCTGGATGATCTCAGGGAGGCATGTCATGCAAGTTCCGAAACCGGTGTCCCGGCGTGAGTTCTTGCGGCTTTCCGGACTAGCGGCCGGCGCGTCCGGTATTGCCCTTTCAACGCTTTCGACGATAGTGCGGGCCGCCGACCTACCTATGGAAGGAAAGGATGCGGATGCGGTGCTGGCTCAATTGCTCGAGGGCAATAAGCGGTTTATGAAGGGGGATCTCGCCCACCCGCGCCGGAAGCCGGAGGACTTCGTGCCGCTTGCAGCGGGTCAGGCCCCACTCACCGTTATCGTCTGCTGTGCGGACTCACGGGTTGCGCCTGAATTGATTTTCGATCAAGGCGTGGGAGATTTATTCGTGGTCCGCGTGGCCGGAAACGTGATCGCCGGCTCGGGTGCTTCTGTGAAGGGAAGCATCGAGTATGCGGTCGCCGAACTCGATGTACGGCTGATCGTGGTGTTGGGTCATAGCCAATGCGGCGCAGTCAAAGCTGCCATCAAGCATATTGATGATAAGGATGCTCTGCCAGGTTCCATCGGCGATCTTGTCGATCTGATCAGGCCGGCTGTGGCAGCGGTAAAGGGTATACCGGGCAACATGCTCGATAATGCCATCAAATCCAATGTAGAGCGGGGTGTGGAGCGGCTCAAGCGCCTGGAGCCGATTCTGGCCGGTTCGGTAAGGAAGGGAACGCTGAAGGTCGTCGGCGCCGTCTACGACTTATACAACGGCAAGGTCACGACGTTCGGATGATGAATCGGTGGGCCATGAGGTTCCTTAAGGCACACATTGTGCGCGATGGCTGTCTCGGTGCGGCGATGGGGATTGAACGAAAAACCGTCTGCGCTCAGCTATAACGAGCTGCTCGTACGTTTTCTCAGTTAGGATGGTGGGTCGTCATGTCCGAAAATGGCGAGCAGACCTCCGTTCGCCGTCGTTATAATGGCACCCATGACGCTCGATCCCACCACCTGCTACCGCGCATTACGGGCGCGCGATGCGCGCTTCGACGGACGATTCTTCGTCGCCGTCTCATCCACGCGCATCTATTGCCGATCCGTCTGTACGGTAAAGCCGCCCAGATTCGAGAACTGCCGCTTCTATCCGAGCGCCGCCGCGGCGGAAGTAGTCGGCTACCGGCCTTGTCTGCGTTGCCGTCCCGAACTTGCGCCTGGCAATGCGAGCGTGGATGCGACCACTCGCGTGGCACAGGCTGCCGTGAGCCTGATCGAAGATCGTGCACTCGACTCTGACGGATTGGTGGGCGTCGCATCGAGCCTGGGCATCACCGAGCGGCATTTGCGCCGGGTGTTCGGTGCCGAGTTCGGCGTCTCGCCCGTCGAGTTCGCTCAGACACAGCGTCTCCTTCTCGCCAAACGCCTGCTCACCGATACCAGTTTGCCGGTCACCGAAGTAGCGTTCGCGAGTGGCTTTGGAAGCCTGCGACGTTTCAACGCGCTCTTCAGGCAGCGATATCGCTTGCAACCCGGACAGTTGCGACAGCGCGCAAGTGAGAAAGCGATGCCGGTCGCCGATGTCCTGCGTTTCGAGCTCAGTTTCCGCCCGCCCTACGACTGGCCGGCAATGGAAGCGTTTCTCGGTGCGCGAGCCATTGACGGTGTCGAGATGCTCGATGGCTCGTGTTATCGCCGCACTGTGCGTGTGGCAGCAGAGGGCAGGGACCATTTGGGATGGGTCGAGATCGGATTGTCTCAAAAAAAGCCGGCACTGCATGTCGTCGTCTCTTCATCGCTCGCCAGGGTTCTGCCTCCATTGCTTGCGCGTATCAAGGCGCTCATGGATCTCTCCTGCAATCCGACCGAAGTAGCAGGCGTGTTGGGGGAGCTGGCGCAGCGTCGTCCCGGCATGCGCGTCCCGGGTGCATTCGACGGATTCGAAGTCGCAGTACGGACGATTATCGGGCAACAAGTGACTGTTGCTGCGGCACGGACCATCGCGGGCCGCTTTGCCGCCGCGCTCGGAGATCCGATCGAGACGCCGTTTGAGGCACTGACGACGATATTCCCTTCTGCGGCGCGTGTGGCCGGCGTGGCCGTCGACCTCATCGCGCGCTTGGGCATGCCGGCGGCGCGCGCACGCACCGTGATTGCGCTCGCGCGTGCCGTAGCGGACGGCGATTTGATCTTAACGCCTCACACAGATCTCCACGCGACACTGGAACGGCTGCGTACGCTGCCCGGCGTAGGGGAGTGGACGACGCAGTACATCGCGATGCGGGCGCTGGCATGGCCGGATGCATTTCCTCATACCGATCTCGGCGTCATGAAGGCGCTGAAGGAGAAGCATGCGCGCCGCGTGCTCGAAGCCGGTGAAGCCTGGCGGCCGTGGCGCGCGTATGCCGTGATGCAGCTCTGGCATTCACTGACCAAGGAGTAATCATGTTGTACTACGACTACTATCAAAGTCCCCGTGGACGTATATTGCTGGTTGCCGATGGCCAAGCGTTGAGGGGCATCTATTTCACCGGGCAGAAATATCACCCTCGCATCGATAAGAAGTGGAAACGCGCCGACGGGCATGGGCCGTTACGTCAGGCCAAGCGGGAGCTGTCGGAATATTTCGAGGGCAAGCGGACCCGGTTTACAGTCGAAGTCGCGCCGCAGGGCACACCGTTCCAGCGCGCGGTGTGGAAGGCGATTGCGGGGGTTCGGTTCGGTCAAACCATCGCGTATGGCGAACTGGCGGAGCGCGCAGGTTATCCCGGTAGCGCACGAGCGGCCGGAGCAGCCACCGGCCGCAACCCGATCAGCATCATTGTGCCCTGCCATCGCATCGTCGGCTCGAACGGTTCGCTTACCGGCTACGCCGGGGGCTTGGAGAAAAAGCGCGCCCTCCTGGCGTTGGAAGGGTGTGTCTAGGCCTCGCCGCGAATATCGCCTACGTGGCGTTGGAAAGATGATGATCCACTATGGGCATGTGAAGCGGCTCGCAAAAAGGGTTGCTATAAGGAAGGCTGCGCTTTCCTCCAACCTGAAGCGTGGGCGAGCGCATGCTCTGAGGTTAAACAGAGATCCCGAATCTATCCGCATTATTCCATGAGGAGCAGACGATGAATAGATCCATACCCGATCGATCAGAGCAGCAAGCCGGTCATGTCACGGCTCACGGATGTCCAGCCAGTACGGATCACGACCGGGAAGTCCCGGAGATCGACTTGCTCAGCACGCTGACGATCCGGGGAATTACGCTTCGAAACCGAATCGCGATGTCTCCTATGTGCCAGTATGTCGCGGTTGAAGGACTCGCAAGCGATTGGCATCTGGTCCACCTTGGAAGCCGTGCCGTCGGCGGGGCGGCGCTGGTGATGGTCGAGGCCACGGCCGTCACCCCGGACGGCAGGATTTCGCCTGGGGATATGGGGATCTGGGGAGATCAGCATATCGAGCCGCTTGCGCGCATAGCGCGATTTGTTCATTCTCAAGGAGCGGTTGCCGGCATTCAGTTGGCCCATGCCGGACGGAAGGCCAGTTGTGAGCCGCCCTGGAAAGGAGGAGCGAGCCTGAAGACGTCTGAGGTAGGTGGGTGGACCGTCCTCGGTCCCAGTCCGATACCATTCAATGACGGTGATCCAACCCCGACGCCTCTCGACGAGGCCGGTATTGATGAGATTGTCGCCGCTTTCGAGACAGCGGCTCGTCGAGCCATAGTGGCCGGATTCCAGGTGATCGAGATCCACGCCGCCCACGGGTATTTACTACACGAGTTTCTGTCACCCTTGAGTAATCGTCGGACAGACCATTACGGTAGGAGTCTGGAGAACCGGATGCGGTTTTTGCTCCGAGTTGCCGAACGCCTGCGGCAACTGTTGCCGGCGGAACTTCCTCTATTTGTCCGGATTTCCGCCACTGACTGGGTAGACGGGGGGTGGGATGTCGAGCAATCGGTGGTCCTGGCCAGACATTTGAAAGACCTCGGCGTCGATCTCATCGACGTCTCCTCCGGGGGGCTGGTTCCCAAGGCACGTATCCCGGTGGCTAAGGGATACCAAGTTCCATTCGCTCGAAAGATCCGGGATGAGGCCGCCATCATGACCGGTGCGGTCGGGATGATCACCGAACCTCACCATGCCGATGAGATCGTAACCGGCGGGGATGCCGATCTGGTGTTCATCGCTCGGGAACTGCTCCGGGAGCCGTACTGGGCGCTCAAGGCGCAGCAAGAGCTCGGCGAAGAACCTTCATGGCCGACCCCCTATGGGTATGCGGTCAAGCGGCGAGCGAAGTAGCACTAGGTTCGATTTGCAACCATTGCTGTGCGCTTCGATCAGTGAGGACCGCGAGGTTGAGTTAACGAAGATAAGCCCGGGAAGTGGTCGGTCGATTTCACGATCTTTCCGTCCCTAATCGTAAATGTGACCGCCATAGACACCCAAGGCTATCATACGTTCTGCGGACAAGCTCTTCGGAGCAGGGAACATTGCTGGCTGAATCGATCGGTCTCGCCCCCGCGCGTCCATGGACTTTCTGGCTAGGGTACACGTAACAGCTCGATCGCTGACATGACTGACGAGGTTTAGTACCCAAGCTTCATGTAGCTCCCGTCTGAATTCTTGATATACACACTTGTAGAAAGGATCAATCCAGGTCGAAACTTTTCCTTATCTGCATCGACATGCCACCGCGCCCAGTCCGAACGCTTTGAGGAGGACACGCCGACGAGAAGCGGGTGTGTGAGTCCATCATTCCCTGATTACAAACCTGTCATTTGGGCATTTACCAACATGATTTATTATTTACAAGCCGTCATGTTAAAACTTTATATTTCCTATCATGATTAAAATTGTCAGTAAATAAGTGTGAATTATTGTTATATATCAAAACTAGAGACAAATAATGATACCGTTAAAGTAATAAGGCTGTATCCATTTATTATTGACAGTTGCAATGTGTGGTTGCTATACATTGCCACTATGCAAATTGAGAAACAACGACAAGCAAACGCGGCTCAGTTCTCAAATTACTTGAAATCGGTCCGTACCAAGCAAGGCTTCTCGCAAGGTGAACTCGCCAAGCGAGCGGGCATTACGCGGCAGGCCGTCTCTGCCATTGAATCCAACCTGTATTTGCCGACCACCGCCATTGCGCTCCGATTGGCTGCCGTCCTCGCGTGCCGCGTCGAGGATTTGTTTCGTCTTATCCCGGTTGACGACGTCATCGAAGGCACCCTGATCGGCTGGCTCCCTCAAGTCGATGCGCACACGTTCTCGATTCGCGTCAAGGTGTCGACCGTGGGAAAGCGGGCGATCGTGCGGCCGGTTGCCGACCTGGGGGAGCAGCTGTGCTTCGCCGTGCCGGCCGACGGCTATCTCACGGACCCGGAGCCTATGCCATCGGGGGCGAACGTTCGTGTCAAACTGTCGCGCGATCGGGACGCGATCCAGCAAGCCATCTCCGTCGCCGGATGCGATCCGGCAATTTTCCTGGCCGGTGAATATGTACGGCGACACAAGGATCAGACGACCGTCGTCGGGTGGCCGATGGGAAGCATGGCGGCTCTGCAAGCCCTCCAGCGCGGCGAAGTCCATGTGGCGGGATTGCATCTCTTTGATCCCACCACCGGCGAATCAAATCTGCCGTTCCTTCGGCGACACCTCAAAGGATCGGCCTATGAGGTCGTCACCTTTGCGACTTGGGAAGAAGGATTTTTAGTTCGTAAGGGCAATCCGCTCTCCATCCGGACTGTTGCGGATCTGGCTCACCCTACGGTCAAGATCGTCAATCGGGAAGAAGGCTCTGGGGCAAGACTGTTGCTCGATCAACGGTTGCGGGCATCCGGAGTCGAGTCGACACAGATTCAGGGATACGACCGGGTCGTGTTTTCCCATTTTGAAGTGGCGCGCGCCATCCAGGGACGCCAAGCCGATGTGGGCATGGGGATTCGCTCGGCGGCGCAGCTGTTTGACCTCGATTTCGTCCCATTGCAAGCCGCCCGCTACGACCTGGTCGTCCCCAAGCCTCATCTGAAGTCCCATCCGACGTTGCCCCGCTTGTTCGAGACCATTGTGAGCAAACCGTTTCGAAACGAGCTCCAAGCCTTAGGAGGATACGACACCCGGGAGACCGGGAAAGTTCATGCCCTGCGGGTCGTCTAATTACGTTCTCGCCAGGTTGATCACACACGCTCACGCATTACCAGTGGAATGACGAGGAGATTATGTCGAAGCCATCGCGATGGTGCGTCTTACTCATGGTGCCGCTCCTTTTTTGGGGGACGGACAGGGCGAACGCCGTCGAATATGGGGAACTGGTCCAGAAAGGCCCGTACCCCTGCGAATCAACCGCCCCCGGGATTAGTGAGCAGCGATCCCCCGAAATTCCGTGCGGCACCTGGGCCTTCAAGAGCACGGAAGATCCGGTGTTCAAGTTCATGCGGGATACCGGATGGATTACCAATGAGCGCTATCATACCGTCTCAGACCAGACGGGAAAGAACTGGATCGAACCGGCCGATGCGATCCTCAATCGCCGGAAAGACATCGACTGGAATCGCTACCTCAAAACGGGGCTGCACCTGCCCGATTGGATCGATCTCGGCCTCGAAAATCGGACCAGATTTGAGTCGTATGACCATCCCTGGCGGGCCGCACAGAAAGCCGGCAACGGAGCGACGGACTTCCAAATTCCCATGCGATCGCGCCTTCGTGTAGGCTTGGGCGGCAATGGGCCGTTGCGATTCCTATTTGAGGGCCAGGATTCGCGATCGTTTGATAATGGAGAACCTGGTTCGTTCCGAGACACCACCATGATCAATGAATTCGATGTGAACCAGTTGTTTGGCGCCGTGAAAGTGGACAATGTCCTGGGGACCGGCTTACGGACCGATGCCCTCTTTGGCCGCTTTACCCTGGATGCCGGGAACCGGCGGCTGATTGCGCGCAACGATTTTCGAAACACCACGAACGCTTTCGATGGGTTTCTGTGGCAACTCAGTCAGGCCAAAACCTGGAAGCTCAAGGCCTTCGTCACGGAGACGGTCCAACGAGACGATACGAGCCTCGACACCCAGAACAACAAGTCGCTCTTTTGGGGCACCTATTTTGAGAGCCAGCAGTTCCGCTGGTTTAACTTCGACGCGTACTACTTGGGCTTGAACGATCGGCGCGTGGCGACGGTGACCAGCCATCGCACCTATAACACGTTTGGCGGCCGACTGTACAAAGACCCCAAGCCGGGAGAATTCGATTATGAAATTGAGACCGCCTGGCAGATCGGCCACAAAGGCGTGACCAAACACTTTGCCCATTTTGAGCACCTCGATCTCGGCTATATGTTCAATCTGCCCTGGACACCCCGAATGCTCTTTCACTTCGACTATGTGAGCGGCGATCACAAGCCGGGCGATAGTCAGGACGAGGGGTTCGATACGTTATTTGGCGCGCGCAACTTTGAATACAACATCACCAGCATGTGGGGGCCCTTTTACCGGACCAACCTCATTTCGCCGGGGTGGCGGCTGATCCTCAACCCCACACCAGATTGGATTTTGGAGGTTAAACATCGCGTCTGGTATCTCGCGCAGAACAAGGATGTCTTCGGGAGTTCCGGCTTGCGGGACCCCACGGGGAGCGCCGGTGGCTCGCTGGGCCATGATATGCAACTGCGCGCCCGATGGGCGGTCACCCGGAACCTGGACTTTGACGTCGGCTATATCCACTGGTTCAAGGGCTCCTATTTCGACAGTCCCGTCATCCTGGCCCAAATGCCGACCGGCGGGAACAAAGATAGCGATTACTTTTATGCGCAAATGCGAATCAGGATCTAGAAAGGAGTCGCCATGAAACGACGAATGCTTGCCTGGTGTCTGGTTCTCCTCGCGTGCACAGCGGTGACCCCGGCGTTTGCCGAGCCGGTCTTGGTGGCCGTCGCCGCCAACTTCCTGCCGCCGTTTCGCGAAGTCGCACTGGAATTTGAAAAGACGACGGGGCATACCCTTCGGGTGGTATCGGGCTCGAGTGGGAATTTCTATACGCAAATCCAGAACGGTGCGCCGTTCGATGTCTTCTTCTCCGCCGACAATGAACGCCCCAAAAAATTGGAGGAGGAGGGGTTGGGGGTCAAGGACACCCGCTTCACCTATGCCATCGGCCGTCTGGTGCTGTGGAGTTCAAATGCCGACTTGATCAAGGGAGAAGAGACGTTACGCTCGAAGAACTTCAAACGCCTGGCCATGGCCAATCCCAAGACTGCGCCCTATGGCGTCGCAGCCATGCAGACCATGCAAAAACTTGAACTCTGGGACAGCCACCAGCCCCATATTGTCATGGGGGAAAGCATCGGCCAGACCATGGGATTCATTGAGTCCGGCAATGCGCAGTTGGGCTTCGTCGCCTTGTCGCAGATCATGGACCCGAAGATCAAGGGAAAGGGCAGTCGCTGGGATGTCCCGACCAATCTGCACGAACCGATTAAACAAGACGTGATCTTGCTGACGAAGGGAAAAGATAACGGGGGAGCCAAAGCCCTCTTGGAGTTCATGGGTGCTCCACAAGCCAAGACGATCATCGAACGCTATGGGTATGCGCTGAACTAACAGAGCGCTGGACCGCTGCTCCGTTGGATCGCCTTCATCAATAGGGTGAGGACACTCACTCTGGAAAGCACACATGGAAGCTTTGACAGACTTAGATCTGAGCGCATTATGGGTCACCATTCGACTGGCCACGATGACCGTGGTCGTCCTGTTGATCGTGGGCACCCCTCTCGCTTGGTGGCTGGCCCATACCCGCTCGCGCTTGAGGCCGATCGTGGAAGCGGCGGTTGCGCTTCCCATCGTGTTGCCGCCTACCGTCCTGGGGTTCTACATCCTCATTGCGCTGGGTCCTTATGGACCGCTCGGTCGTTTTGCAGATCTCACCTTGGCGTTCACCTTCACCGGGCTGGTGATTGCGTCCGTGTTTTATTCGATGCCATTCGTTATCCAGCCCTTGCAAAGCGCGTTCGAAGCCGTCGGCAAGGCCCCACTTGAAGCAGCCTGGTCGCTTCGCGCGTCAAAGCTGGATGCATTTTTCACGGTGATATCGCCGATCGCATTGCGAGGGTATATCAGCGCGATTGTGCTAGGGTTCGCGCATACGATGGGTGAATTTGGAGTGGTGCTCATGGTCGGCGGCTCGATTCCGGGACACACGCGTGTGCTGTCCACGACCATCTTTGAGCATGTCGAGGCGATGGAATATGCGCAGGCGCATGCGATCTCGGCTTTCATGCTGCTCGTTTCGTTTCTGGTGTTGTTGACCGTGTATATCGTGAATCGCCGATTTCCCATCCATGCGTCATGAGCCGGTTGCGGGCCCGCTTTGCGGTGCGATTTCCGGCGTTTCATCTGAACGTTGAGATGGAGGTGCCCCTGGCGGGCATTACCGCCATCTTCGGACCGTCCGGCTCGGGCAAGACGACGCTCTTGAGATGCCTGGCCGGCCTTGAGCGGGCTCCCCATGGCTTTCTCCAGGTCGGCGAGGAGGTCTGGCAGGACGAAGCGGTCGGTTTGTGCCGACCGCTCTCGCACCGTCCAATCGGCTATGTGTTCCAAGAACCGCGCTTGTTTCCCCATTACAATGTCCGCGCGAATCTTCTGTACGGCTACAAACGCATTCCTGCGGAAGCACGCCGCATGGCGCTGGAGCAGGTCGTGGAGATCTTAGGCATCGGCCATTTGCTTGCACGCCGCATTCACCACCTCTCCGGCGGGGAGCAACAGCGGGTCGCGATCGGGCGGGCGCTGCTGACCAGTCCCCAATTGCTCTTGCTGGACGAACCGCTCGCCTCGCTCGATGTGCACCGCAAACAAGAACTCCTTCCGTTCATCCGTCGCCTGCATGAGGAGTTGCGTCTCCCGGTGATGTACGTCAGCCATGCGGTCGCCGAAATTCTTCACCTGGCCGACCGTGTCGTGCTTCTACAAGAAGGCCAGGTCGTGGGCGTCGGTACGCTCAATGAGATGTTCACGTCTCTCACATTCCGCGGACAGTTCGGCGCCCATCGCATCGGCGCCATCTTGGATACTCATGTGACGGCACATGACGCGGAATACGGCCTGACCCGACTGGAATTCAACGGCCACTCCCTTTTTGTGCCGCTTCAAGCTGTCGCGGTCGGGCAGGTCTTGCGCGTCCACATACTTTCCAGCGACGTCAGTCTCGTCGGAGGGAAAACCATGGCGCCGACCAGTGTGTTGAATGTTCTGGAGGCCACAATTAGAGAAATCCGGGAAGTGGATCAGGCGTCAGTAGACGTATTGTTGGATATCGGCGCGCCTCTCGTGGCCAGCATCACGCGCAAATCGCTGAGCATGCTGGGATTGACGCCGGGGCAGCGAGTCTTCGCGCATATCAAAGCCCTCGCCCTGAATGAAGAGTTGACGGCATAGCGGATTGAGTCCTCGCGCAGATCGATGTCGACATTGGTTCTCACAAGATTACCGCCGTAATCACTCGTGATGCGCTGGACGAACTCGGCTCCGCATCGGGGACACTGCGAATTGCCTTAGTCAAAGCGACCGAGGTCATGATCGTGAAAGACTAATCCACTCAATTTGGTCAACCTCTTGCTTCAAAAGACTAGCGAGAAATTCTTATCCCACATACAGCATTTTCTCATCGGATGATGCTACGCTACGATAGAGAGAAGGTCATGAGGAATTTTTATTTGCAAAAGGAGGAGAGACGATGAAACTCAGCGCACGCAATCAATTTCAAGGCACGATCACTCACATCACAGAGGGGCAAGCGATGGCCGAGGTGACGGTGAAGGTCGGCACACTTGAGTTTGTTGCAGCCATCACGGAAGGTTCCGTGAGGAGCATGGGCTTGAAGGTGAACGACTCTGTGACGGTCGCCATCAAGGCGACCGAAGTGATGGTCGGAAAGTAACGCTTTTCTTGTCATATGAGAGTAGGCACTCCATGAAAAAGATGGAGGATTGGTTGTACTCAACTGAGGAACATTGCTGCTAGGAGCTGTGACGGCGACATAGGTCGCCGTCCTCACCTCTAGAAGCCAGAACTTGCTCTTGCGCGAAAATCGTTCCAGATCCGCATCTGCATCTTGTTCGGGCGTAAACCCTTCTGGAAGCACTATTGGGCAACATCCTCCGCTGCCGTCTTGCCGCACCCGCTCATACGCTTCGACGTGTTCCACGCCGAGGAAACTGCATAAGTGCTCATCCAATCCCGCCCGCGCAATCCGAAGTTGGGGTGAGACTCTTCGGGCAATCGACTGCAGGATTGCACGGCGAGCACAAGATCGGCAACACTATACGACGGTGTTCGTGCATCCAGGGATTGAGAACGTTCCATATGAAACTGCCGGATCGAATCTACCATTTGGCGGAAGCCGCAAACTGGCCGTCGATCCAACGCCATGGGTTGCTGTCTGCCGACCGATTGATGGAAGTAGCGGGACTTACCGGGTCGGATCGAGATCGATTGGGGAGGACGCAACGGCTGGCCCATACCGAACTGCGCAAAGGGATGCAAATTCGCGATCAATGCCCAATGCCGCCAACCGCGCTGACGCAATGCCTCTGTGGCATGGAACCAGCCGATTGGTATGCCATGATCAATGCGCGCGTGTTCTTCTGGCTCGATGTGGATCGCCTCAATCGTCAGAAGGCTGCCTGTGAACCGAGGCTTCAAGTCGTGATGGCGGTGGATACGGCCGCTTTGGTTGCTGCGTATGAGAAGCGAGTGGCCGTGACTCCGATCAATACCGGAAACGCCCGCCGCAAGCCGGCACGGCGTGGCCCTGCCACGTTCGTCCCGTTAGCGGAGTGGGCCAGGTCCGGATGGGCGAGCGAGGCGGCAGCATTGGGCATTCCTTCGCGGAGGCGGTCGCATCAACCGGTCGAGTTGACTGTCATCGACGCCGTGCCTGACATTCTGCGTTTTGTTGTGGGGATCTTTGCCATACCAGCCGGTCAATCGTTTGACGACAGGAGAAGGTAGGGATGTCGATGCGGTTGTCGTATTGCAAGGCGTGATTCGACAAGTGTTCCCGCATACGGCATCTCTGATCAACCCGGTACGGATGCGGAGAGTGGAAGGATGATCTCACGCAATCTCCTGTGCAATGTAGAGCTTTCCCGAGCTGTACTAATATGGAAAAAGAGTTAAGCTGATTGGAATGTGACTTGGCGCAACCACAGCAGTCAGCCCTGGCCGCTTGACAAACGGAGAGCACTGCATGACATTGAGTGGAAACTTGCTGAGAAGCGCGGTCTGATTGTGTGTCTGAGGGCAACCACGCACCGCACACACGTGTGGAACCAAGACGAGACAGCTTTCCGGCGAGTGAGTGACAACATTCCGGAAATATCGCAGTATCAGGTTCGAAAAGCGTAGTCTCAGGGTAGAAACATGCAAGAGATCCCGGCTTCAAATCGGCAGAGATAGCGATTTATACCCCATATGACCCAACAGGCTGCGCATAACATCGGCGGTGCCACATTTACATTCATCGGGTGCAGCGAGGTGCAGGAAAGCCTGGGGCAACAGGCGGAAGACGAGAAAGAGCTCGCCGAACTCGTCGAAGAGGTCTCGCTCGATTCCATCCATTTCCATACTCACAGCTATTTTCTCCGGCATCGATTTATCGAGCGGGCCTATCCGAATGATTTTGCTCAATGGGTCGTGATGCAGATCGGAGATCATGTGTTGGGCGAACGGCTCGCCGTGGTCGATCCATTCGACTATCCGAACCTGGAGGATCTGCGGGAAGAGATTATTTCAATCATCGACGATCATCTGTCGCGGATGTCCATTATTCCCCGTGTGGTGTTCGGGGAACCGTTCCATTTCAAGCGATCCCGGATTCTGGAAGTGCCGATCGGTCTGGAAGCGAGATCTCTGGCGGAATTTCGACAGGCGGTGGCCGAAGTCGATGTCAGCGTCATCTATTTCCACATGTTCGAAGCGCATTTCCGGTTAAGGCGCGAAGAAAGCGACTTCTCGGCCTGGATCCGATCCGGCCTGGGCTTGCACGAATTGGCGGATTGCATTCGCTCCATCAATCCGTACTTGGGAAGCCTGGAGCGTTTGCGATCGAGCCTCATCGCGGCATGCGACGAATTCCTGGCGAAACCATAGTGAAGAATCTTTTCATCTCATGATCTATCGGTCTGTTGAATTGAACAATTGGATTATCGTCCAACTGATCGCCAGATCACCACATTCAGTCATCCGGCCATGCTGAACCAAGATCCCCTCTGGTACAAGGACGCCGTGTTCTATGAGTTGCACGTGCGGGCTTTCTACGACAGCAATGACGACGGCATCGGAGATTTCGCCGGCCTGATCGAGAAGCTCGATTATCTCGAGTGGTTGGGGGTGGATTGCCTCTGGCTGCTGCCGTTTTATCCGTCGCCGTTGCGGGACGACGGCTATGATGTGGCGGACTTCACCACTATTGCGCCTTCGTACGGGTCCACCGAGGTGTTCCGGAGACTGCTCGATGCGGCCCACCAGCGCGGCATGCGCGTCATCGTCGATTTGGTGTTGAATCATACGTCCGATCAGCATGCGTGGTTTCAGGAGGCCCGCAGGTCGCCGCAGGCTCCGACGCGGGATTTCTATGTCTGGAGCGAGACGGATCAGAAATACGCGAAGGCCCGCATTATCTTCGTGGATACGGAAAAATCCAATTGGACCTGGGATCCCGAGGCCCACGCGTACTATTGGCACCGGTTCTTCAGTCATCAACCGGACTTGAACTATGACAATCCCGCGGTCAAGCAAGCGATGCTGGAAGTCATGGAGTTCTGGCTGGATCAGGGCCTCGACGGGTTTCGCTGCGATGCGGTGCCGTACCTGTTCGAGCGCGAAGGCACGATTTGTGAGAACCTCCCCGAGACCCATGCGTATCTGAAGGAGATTCGGAAGCGGATCGACGAGCGGTACAGCACCAGAATCCTCTTGGCGGAAGCCAACCAGTGGCCGAGCGACGTGCGGCCCTATTTCGGGAACGGGGACGAATTCCACATGGCTTTTCATTTCCCGCTCATGCCGCGCCTGTTCATGGGATTGCGCAGTGAGGACCGTCGGCCTATCCTCGATATGTTCAAGCATACGCCGCCGATTCCGCTGAATTGCCAATGGTGCCTCTTCCTCCGAAATCACGACGAATTGACGTTGGAAATGTGCACCGGAGAAGAGCGGGATTACATGTATTATGCCTATGCCCGCGATCCCCGGGCGCGCCGCAACATCGGCATCGCGCGCCGTCTCGCGCCGTTGCTCGAGAACGACCGACGCAAGATCGAGCTGCTCAACAGCATCGTGTTTACCTTGCCGGGCACGCCGATCATCTATTACGGCGATGAAATCGGCATGGGCGACAATATTCATTTGGGCGACCGCAACGGCGTGCGGACGCCGATGCATTGGACCGCGGACCGGAACGCCGGCTTCTCCAAAGCGGATCCCGCGAAGTTGTTTCTTCCGCTCGTGACCGATCCCGTCTACGGCTACCAATCGATCAATGTGGATACGCAAAAGCAGACGCCGCACTCCTTGCTCCATTGGATGCGCCGCATGATCGCGATCCGCAAGCGACACAAGGTCTTCGGACGGGGCACGTTGGAATTCTTGGCTCCCTCGAACGAGAAGATCCTGGCTTATGTGCGGACCTACGAAGAGGAGACCGTGCTTCTGGTCCACAATTTGGCGGAGTCGGCTCAGGCCGTGGAGCTGAACCTGATGCGGTTCAAGGGTATTGTTCCGGTCGAGTTGTTCGGCGATTCTCGATTTCCGCAGATCGGGGACCATCCCTATGCGCTCAGCTTGGGTCCCTATGGCTTCTATTGGTTCGTCCTGCCGACGGTGCGATCCTGGGACAACACCTATAACCTCCAATGGAGCGCGATTTGACGTCAGCGGAACAGAGTAGGCCGGACAAGGACGACAACGCCATGACCACCGTGCTCGACGACTACCGGGAGGTGTCGCCGAAGGGAACGGTCGACTTTCTCTACCGGCTGAGCGACCTGGTCAAGGGACGAAGCGTCGTGCATGTAAGCGCGGTCCGGTACGGTGGAGGGGCAGCGGAGTTCTTACGGCGCTTGGTGCCGATGATGACGGCATTGGGCGTCGAGGCGCGTTGGGAAGTCATTGCGGGAACGCAGGAGTTCTTTGCGGTCGTGAAACGGCTCACCGACGCCTTGCAAGGACGAGACGAGAAGATCACCGAGGACATGTACCAGACCTTCCGGGAGATCAACGAGCGGAACGCGAAAGCGCTGAACCTCGAAGCGGACATGATCATGGTCCACGACCATCAGCCGGCCGGCATGGTGGAGTATCGGACGAGCGGAGCGTGGCTGTGGCGCTGCAATCTGGACCTTTCTCAGCCGCAACGGCGCGCATGGACGTTTTTGCGGCGGTATGCATTGAAGTACGATGCGGCTATTTTCTCATTGTCCAGCTTCGCGCAACGGCTGCCGATCCCGAAGTTTCTCGTGTATCCCTCGATCGATCCGCTGAGTCCGAAGAATCGGGAAATGACCCGATCCGAAATCAATCAGATCGTGGATCGGCTGGGCATCCCGCGAACCAAACCGATCATCCTGCAGGTGGCAAAGTTCGAGCGGTTCAAGGATCCGCTCGGCGCCATCCAGGCCTATCGCATCGTGAAGAAGCACCACGATTGCCGATTGGTGCTTGCCGGGTCCGGGGTCATGCATGACCCGGAGGGGGAAGCGGTGCTGGCCGAAGCGCGCGAGGCGGCGGGACGGGATCCTGATATTCATCTGGTGCAGTTGCCGCCCGAGGCGGATTTGGAGATCAATGCATTGCAACGAACGGCGACGGTGGTGTTGCAGAAATCGATCAGGGAAGGATTCGGCGTGACGGTTTCCGAAGCGATGTGGAAAGGGAAGCCGGTGGTCGGGGGAAACGCCGAAGGGATCGCGGCGCAAATCATCGACGAAGCGACGGGATATGTCGTCCATTCCGCCGAAGGGGCCGGATTCCGCCTGCGTCATTTATTGAATAATCCCGGATTGATTACCCGCATGGGAGCAGTGGGCCGGGAACATGTGCGCCGGAATTTCCTCATCACCCGGCAATTGGGCGATTTCCTGACATTGCTGAAGATCATGTCGCCGCAATAAAAGACGTGCTGAGTGACGAGTTCCGAGTGCTGAGGTCCACGACGCGAAGAATAATGAGGCGCACGGCGTCACGAATAAGTGACGCCACGTTCGTGCGCGCCGGCGAGTCGGTGAGCCGGCAGTGTCTTCGAATCTTTGTGGACGCCGCCGAGATGGTGAGGCGGCCGTGTCTTTGGTTTTGAAAGGTAAATTTGCCGGTAACGAAAGACGAGCGATCGATAGAGGTCAGGAGATACGCTTCACGCGTCCCGCTTTACGGTTATCCCGATGGCCGACCCGTCAGTCATAAATGACCCCGTTGAGCACGTCCCCGAGCAGGCCGCGGCTGCCGATGTCGTCGTGGGCCTGTTGACCTTGAACAATGCCGGGACGATCGAGCAGGTGGTGAAGAGCATCATCGAAGGGCTGCAGCGATTCTTCGACGGCTCCTCGGTGATGATCGTGAATTACGACGGCGGATCTCAAGACGGCACGCCGGAGATCGTTGAACGGCTCGCCGCAGGTCAGGTCGCCGTCCGCATCGTCCCCGGTGCGGTGGGACATTATGCAAGCCTTGGGGCGGATTCCGGTCTCTCGGGACGAGCTGACGATGTCCGACGTCTGTATGAGACGGCGCAGTCGCTCCAAGCAAAAGTTTGTCTCGTCATCGAGGGCAACCTGCGCTCGGTGTCTCCCCAGTGGATTGAGCTGCTGGGTCGTCCTGTCCATCACGACGGCATGGATTTCGTCGTTCCCCTGTTCCGGCGGCACCGGTATGAAGGCACGTTGGTGAACAATCTGCTCTATCCGCTGATGCGCGCGCTGTACGGAAAGCGGCTGCGATATCCCAGCGGCGGCGGCTACGGTCTTTCCGGTCGTCTCGCGCGGGAATTGATAAAGAACCCATTCTGGTCACAGGATAAGGCTCGCATCAGTTTCGACGGATGGATGACGACCGTCGCGCTCGCCGAGGGTTATCAAGTGTGCCATGCCTTCCTCGGCGGCAAGGAGCTGGATTCCAAATTGGGAACGGCCGATCTGGCCCATGTGCTGGCGACCGCCGTCGGGGCGATCTTTCAGTCGATGGAGAATTACGAGCCGGCCTGGGAACGCACCCATGAGTCGACCGATGTGCCGCTTTATGGGGTGGTCGAATATGCGCCGCTCACCGGCCCGGTCAACATCGCCCGCATGGTCAGTGGAATGCGGCAGGGGGTGCGCGATTTGTTGCCGCTGTGGGAAGTGATCCTCTCACCGGAGACACTCGGTCAAATCCTCACGCTTGGAATCCAAGAGTCCGACGAATTTCATTTTCCCGAGAATCTCTGGGTGCAGGTCGTCTACGAGTTTGCGCTGGCTTATCATGATCAAGTGCTGCACCGGGAACACTTGCTGAAATCGCTGACACCATTATATCTCGGCCAGACCGCTTCCTTTGTCCTTGACACGCAGCGCGGCGGTACCGGGCAGGTGGAGGCGGCCATAGAGTCGCTCTGTCGGCGGTTCGAGGCGATGAAGCCTTATCTTACGGATCGATGGAGGTGGCGGGATGAGTGATCTGTGGCGTGACACAATGATAGCAGGATTTCGTGACGCCGTGATGCAGATCTTGTCGGTATTGCCGAGACTTCTGGCGCTGGCCACGTTTCTTTTGGTCGGATTGGCCATGGCATGGCTTGTCAGAGCATTGATGGTGCGCGTGCTCACGGCCTTCCGGTTCGATCGTCTCTGCGAGCGGTTCGGGCTCAATCAGCCGCTGGCTCAAGCAGGCATCAAACAACCTGCGTCGGTCGTCCTGAGTCGCGTCTTGTTTTGGACGGTGTTCCTGCTCTTCGCGTTCATGGGCGTGGATGCGGTGAATCTTCCGGCCACGGCCAATCTCATCAGCCAGATTGTGGGCTTTCTGCCGAATGTGCTTGCAGCCGCATTGGTATTGCTGATCGGCGTACTGTCCGCGAATTTCTTCTCGGAGGCGGCGCTGATCGCGGCGGTGAATGCGCAACTGCAGGAGGCGCGCATCGTGGCGAGCCTGGTTCGGTGGGGGATTCTCTTATTCACGTTTGCCATGGTACTGACGCAGATGGGCATCGCCAAGGAGATCGTCATCTCGGCGTTTTCTATTACATTCGGCGGTGTCGTCTTTTCACTGGCCCTTGGCGTGGGACTGGGAATCCGGCATCTGATGCGTGAGGCCATCGAACGGCGCCTGGGAAAAGGAAAGGAAGAGAAGCTCGACGAACTGTCGCATCTGTGAAGGATGGAAGCCTACGGTCCCGTAACCGCATAGCAGGCTCAGCTTTGAGATTTTTGGGATTATGGAGGCGGCGGATGTATTGTAACTCGGCTTCAGAGTGGCAGTCAGTTATCGGTGGGGCTCAATGGCGGTGACTCTTCAATCATGCGTGTTGTCGGTCTCTTCATCGGTGCTCTGCACAGAGACAGATTTTTGCAAGACAAGAGAATATCCGTGTAGGCGTCCGAACTGATTCCAAAGCGGTTTAACGACTATGCGTAGATGGCACAAGGAGCCATTGGGACGGTGACACACCGCCTCATACGTGGCATCTCCTTTCAAACGAGCTGTTCGGTAAACCTGCGCCCAGCTGCTCGTCCCGGTTTCTCGGCGTTGTAAAATGCGGAAAACAGGTTGTCCGATCATTTGGTCAATCGAATGACCAGTGAGTCGTTGCGCTGCGCGATTCCATTCGGTCACTCGTCCTCGGGTATCACTTAAGACCAGAGCCACCTGCTTCAAACTATTGACAAACAGCCGGAGTCGGTTCAGCCGCGAGATCGTTTTGGCGAGTGCTTTCCGATGCTTCTCTCGACGCCAGTCGATGTAGAGGCATAGTAGAGCGAGCGTGGTGAGTGTCGCGGCACCAATCGCTCGATTAGTTGTCTCGGTCTGAGAACTCCCCAGCGGCGATAATAAGAACCCTAAAACCATCAGGACCAAGGCAGCCGCCGTAACCGGCACGATGGCAGCGGCACCCTTCCATTGCAGCGCAAGAACAATGGCAATGCAATAAGGAACCCATGTGACTACTTCATCCGCTGTTCCAAGATCGATTATAAATGTACAGAGGAGCGTGATAATGGTGAGAGTTCCAAGCACGACCGGTTGGGGGCGGATCGCCTTTGTTTCATCAAATGGAATAACACCATTCATCGCGTCCACCGTACGCATTCAGCATAGCCATGCCGATAGCCATCATCACTATTTGGCGAATGTCAAGAGTTGTAGCTCGCTTCACATTAGAGGTCGGCCTGACTTCAAGACTTTGGCGTAGAGAGAGGGAGCTTCCCAACCTGTATGCTACCCGAACGGATGGTTTCGCCTCCTGGCACGCTCTCGGTCATTCTCACCGTATAGCTGTAGAAGCCTGGTTTGTTGAAACAGACGCTCGCTGCATCTCCGGGAGCTATTTTCGCTGCCTCTCGCATCACGCCCATGGACCGAAATCCACGTTGGCAGGATACTTTATCCAGATCGCCCTCAAGAAATACGACTTTTACAGCAGCCGTTCGATGATTCACGAAACGCACTTCATCTCCTATATTTGCACTGGCCTCGACTGGAAGGATTTCCTGTTCAATAGTGATATCGTGAATGAATCCGGTTCTACTCGTATTGGGCAAGCCCATCGCACATCCCATTCCCAGAATCACGCCTAAAGCAAGTGCGGCCTGTGTTAATACGCCATAAATTGTGTGGGTTCGCATAGATACCTCCAGCTGAAGTTATACCCAGAGAACCTTTTGATCGTCCCCACCTGGGGCAAATAGCATACCACCTCCTGGCATCGGTAGAAGCTGGACCAATCCCTAGTCGAATGCCGACCATCATGAAAGCGAATGGCTATGAATACAGCACCTGCATATTTTAAAATGCATATTCTCTTTAGCTAATCAGGCCACACTTTCGAATGCTCGATATGGGGATCTGACGAGTATGAATGAGGTTACTGAACCGGATAACGTTAAGCACGCATGTTAAGCATGCGTTTAAATTCCAGGCCGGAGCCGATGTTGGATGAGTGATCCGATTCTCCATCTGCGTTTTCTAACAAGCTGTGGAAAAATTCTTGCGTTCCCCGACCTCCTTGGGTAACTAGGCATGTTTCTCCTCGGCCTTTGGTGACGAGAACGGCCACGGTTTGGTGGTCATGCCACGGGGACCCTCACGACCGGGACCGCAGAGCGGGAGGCCGCGCTGGCCTGGCTAGATGAAGCAACCAAATAAAAAGTTTAATCCTCCGACGGCTGCTGCACCGAAGAAACCGCTGACCAAAGCGCACCTGTCGAGCGATGGCAGCAGTCTGAATGTGGATGGACGCCGCCGTGTGGTGATTGAGGGGGTCCGGCCGGAAATTGACGGTGGCCGATTTCCAATCAAGCGGGTGGTCGGGGAATCGGTAGTAGTGGAGGCGGACCTGTTCGCCGACGGCCATGACGAGATAGCCGGCGTGATCCGATACCGGCATGAGCGAGAACAAGAGTGGACCGATGTGCCGCTCGTCTTCGTGGAGAACGACCGGTGGCGTGCCTCCTTCAAGGTTCTGGAGCAAGGCCTCTACCATTACAGGGTGACTGCATGGATCGATCACTTCCGGTCCTGGCAGCGGGATATGCGCAAACGTGTCGACGCCGATCAAGATGTGAGGGTGGATCTCCTGATCGGCCGGGATTTGATCAAAGCGGCTGCGCTCCATGCAGACGGGTCGGATGCGGAGCGGCTCAGCGCGATCGCAAGAGCAATGGAATATGGCGAGAACCGTGAGCAGACGCTGAAGACCGTTTTGGAACAAGAACTGGCTGATCTCATGGCACGGCATGCGGACCGACCGTGGCCGACCGCCTATGACAAGGAATTGGCGGTCATCGTGGATCGGGTCAGGGCGGGATTCGGTGCCTGGTATGAGGCGTTTCCGCGTTCATGCGCGTCGGAGCCGGGCCGCCATGGTACCTTTCAAGATTGCGAAGCTCGTCTTCCCTACGTTGCCGGGATGGGGTTCGATGTCTTGTACCTGCCTCCGATTCACCCGATCGGCCGGACCTTCCGAAAGGGCAAGAATAATGATCCGGTTGGAAGTCCTGATTCGGTGGGAAGTCCGTGGGCCATCGGAGCTGCTGAGGGAGGCCACCAGGCGATTCACCCTGATCTCGGTACGCCCGAGGATTTCAGGCGACTGATCGGCAAGGCGAAAGAGCAGGGTTTGGAGATTGCGCTCGATCTGGCCTTTCAATGTTCGCCCGATCATCCCTACGTCAAGCATCATCCCGAATGGTTCGTGCAGCGCCCGGACGGCACCATCCAATATGCCGAAAATCCCCCGAAGAAGTATCAGGACATCTATCCGTTGAATTTTGAAAGCGACCAGTGGATCCCCTTATGGCGGGAACTGAACGCGGTCGTGGTTCATTGGATCGAGCAGGGAGTCAGGATTTTTCGAGTCGATAATCCTCACACCAAGCCATTTGCATTCTGGCAGTGGCTGATTGCAGAGGTGAAGCGCGATCATCCCGATGTGCTGTTTCTTGCGGAAGCCTTCACGCGACCTAAAGTCATGTACCGACTGGCGAAGCTCGGCTTCACACAGTCATATACGTATTTCGCGTGGCGGCAGACCAAATCTGAGTTGACCCAATATTTCACGGAATTGACGAAGACGGATGTGCGGGAATACTTCCGACCCAATCTCTGGCCCAATACGCCGGATATCTTGACGGAGCAATTGCAGCACGGCGGCCGCCCCACTTTTATGTCCCGCTTCATCTTAGCCGCCACGCTGGGGGCTAATTATGGAATCTATGGTCCTGCGTTCGAGCTCATGGAATCACGTCCGCAAAAGGCCGGTAGCGAGGAATATCTCGATTCGGAAAAGTATGAAATCCGCACATGGGATCGAGAGCGAGCCGACAGCCTCAGGGAGTTGATTTGCCGGGTCAATCGCATCCGCCGCGAAAATGCCGCATTCCATAATGATGTAAGTTTGAAGTTTCATCATGTGGACAATGAAGAGCTGATTGCGTACAGCAAGCGTTCAGTCGATGGAGAAAATGTGACGCTGACGGTGGTCAACCTCAGTCCTCACCATGTCCATTCCGGATGGGTGCGGCTGGATCTCCAGGCGCTCGGGGTGCAGGAGGACAAGCCGTTCCAGGTTGTCGATCTGCTCACCGATGCGTATTACACCTGGCAGGGACCGCGGAACTATGTGCAGATTGATCCTCACTCCGTCCCGGCCCATATATTTCTCCTCCGGCGCAACCTTCGAAGCGAGCAAGACTTTGACTATTTTATGTAAATTGGGTAGGGAGCCGATGGCCGATCGTCTGTTCCGTCATTCCCGTGAAAACGGAAATCCGGAACAGCAACATAGAGAGGCCGATAATCGGCGCTCCCGCCTTCGCGGGAGTGACGAGGGACGTTGAAGTTATTCGTCGTGCCATACGTCACCTGCTCTTCATTATGTTGATCCTCAAAGACCATTGGGAGCGGCTGCTCGACCGGGATACTGTCGGCGCGCTTGAAGCGCTGCTGCCGTCGGCCATCTCGTCCGCTCGATGGTATGGAGGCAAGGCCAGAGCGATTGCGGCGGTTCACATCAAAGAGGCGATTCCTCTCCTCACAGACGCCGATCCCATGGTCATGGTCTTCATCGGCGTCTCCTATGAAGACAGCGGCCATGATCTCTATACGATGGTACTCACCGCTTCGGCGGGTGAACGGGCGTTGCGGATACAGCAAGGCCATCCGGAGGCGGTGTTGGCGGAGGTGACCATTGCCGGCTCAAATAATGTGGACCGGGCCGGATTGTTGCACGACGCTCTGTGGGATCATGACTCTGCCCGAGCATTGCTGCAGGCGGTTTGGAAGGGGGAGAGATTTCAAGGCGAGGAGGGAACGCTTCATGCCGCCTCTACCCAAGCCTTCTCACAGGCAATCGTAGAAGCGGCATCGGCGGAATCGTCCGTCATGCAAGGAGAGCAAAGCAATACCTCTGTAAGGTTCGGTCGGCACGCGATGCTGAAGCTCTATCGACGTTTCGAAGCGGGAATCAATCCCGATCTGGAGATCAGCAGAGTATTAACGGCGCGCGGATATCCTCACAGTCCTGCCGTGCTTGGTTCATTGGAATATGTAAGACCCG
Organism: Nitrospira sp.; assembly: GCA_030123625.1. NCBI lineage: Bacteria > Pseudomonadati > Nitrospirota > Nitrospiria > Nitrospirales > Nitrospiraceae > Nitrospira > Nitrospira sp. Next base: position 753,364 of record CP126121.1, on the reverse strand, counting down.
GCCAACAGCCGGGCACAGTTGCGATTGTGTATCGGTTCGTTGAAAATCAAGGCGATGCTTGGCGATACACGCTGAGCGAATTAGAAACGGAACTGGTAGATAGCCACGGTTCGGCCATTGGTATAAACAGCCCCTATGCCGATGCTGCAGCCCTGCTCGGACGTCGGACCGCTGAACTACATCTCGCCTTGGCGCAGGACACCGACGATCCCGCATTTGCGCCGGAACCGTGTGGTCCGGGCTATTGGCAATCGTTGCGTGGTCGAATGACGCGCTCCGTCGAAGACTCGCTGGCATTGCTTGGTCGCCACTTCCAGAATCTTGATGGACCGAGCCGGCGGCTGGCGACTCTCGTGCTCGAATCGAAAGCCGTCTTGCTGTCCCGGCTGGAGGCTCCGGGCAAGCGGAATCTTCAAGCGGTCAGAATTCGATGCCACGGTGATTTTCATTTGGGTCAGGTCTTGTATACGGGTCGGGATTTCGTAATTATTGATTTTGAAGGCGAGCCGGCCAGACCATTGGCGGAGCGGCGCGCGAAACATGTCCCCATCATCGATGTAGCGGGGATGATCCGATCGTTCCACTATGCCGCTTGTGCGGCGCTCGATCGGGTGGGAAGTCGGTCCGGCGGCGACGAGCGGCGAGGGCGATCCGAGCTGGAACAACAAACGACGCGATGGTATCGGTCGACGACGGATGCATTTTTATCCGGCTATACAGAGACAACGGGCAAGGTGCCATTCCTTCCCGAGCAGTCCGATGACCGCGACATGCTTTTGGACGCATATTTAATCGAAAAGGCCTGTTATGAACTGAGTTATGAACTCAACAATCGGCCTTCGTGGGCCGGAATTCCACTGAACGGACTACTTCAGCTCACACAATCTACATGAATTCTGAATTGTCGATTGGTACGGATCAGTAATGAGATATTCACCATGATTGAGGTTTCAGAATTCAGAACCATGGAGTGAACAGATGACACAGGGAGCGATGATGACTGTGGACGAACCGACGAGGCTGACGCGCGACGATTTGTATCTGTTCAACGAAGGGTCATTGGTCAATCTTTATGAGAAACTGGGAGCGCATCCGGACCGCGTGAACGGACAAGAGGGAACCTTCTTCGCGGTCTGGGCCCCGGATGCCGAGCGGGTATCCGTGATCGGCTCGTTTAACGACTGGAAACAGGATGCGCATTATCTGAGCCCCCGTGGGAGCAGCGGAATTTGGGAAGGATTCATTCCCGCCGTCGGAGTCGGTACTCTGTACAAGTATCACATCCGTTCACGCTTCAACGACTATCGCGTGGATAAGGCAGACCCGCTGTCGCTTTTCAACGAGATTCCTCCGAAGACTGCTTCGATCGTGTGGGATTTGTCCTACGAGTGGAACGATGCGGACTGGATGAAGCACCGACGGGACCGGAATGCGCTCACCGCACCCATGGCGATCTACGAAATGCATGTCGGGTCATGGAGACGGGTGGCCGAGGAAGGGTACCGTTCGCTCAGTTATCGCGAGATGGCCGTGCCTCTGGCGGAATATGTCAAGCAGATGGGATTTACCCATGTCGAGTTTCTCCCGTTGATGGACCATCCTTTCTTTGGGTCATGGGGCTACCAAACCACCGGGTATTTTGCGCCGTCCGGCAATTACGGCACGCCACAAGATCTCATGTACTTGATCGACATCCTGCACCAGCACGGCATCGGGGTCATCCTGGACTGGGTGCCGTCGCATTTTCCCACCGATGAGCATGGACTCGGCTATTTCGACGGGACGCACCTGTATGAGCATGCGCATCCGAAGCAGGGATTTCACCCGGAATGGAACACCTTCATCTTCAACTTCGGCCGTAACGAGGTGCGCAGCTTCCTGATCAGCAGCGCGCTGTTCTGGCTCGATAAGTACCATATCGACGGATTGCGGGTCGATGCGGTCGCGTCGATGCTGTATTTGGATTATGCGCGGAAGGAAGGGGAATGGATTCCAAACCAATACGGTGGGCGAGAGAACCTGGATGCGGTCGCCTTTCTGCGGCGATTCAACGAGGAAGTTTACACGCGGTATCCGGATGTGCAGACCACGGCGGAGGAATCTACTTCCTGGCCGGCTGTCTCGCGCCCAGGCTATGTGGGCGGGCTGGGCTTCGGCCTAAAGTGGGATATGGGCTGGATGCATGACACCTTGAAATACATGCAGACCGATCCGATCTACCGACGCTATCACCACCAGAATCTCACGTTTCGCATGCTTTATGCGTTTCACGAGAATTTCATCCTGCCGCTGTCTCATGACGAAGTGGTGTACGGGAAGCGCTCGCTGCTCGAAAAGATGCCGGGAGACGACTGGCAGAAGTTCGCTAATCTCCGTGTGCTGTTCGGGTACATGTATGCGCAGGCAGCCAAGAAGCTTCTCTTCATGGGCGGAGAGATTGCTCAGCGGACGGAATGGGCGCACGACGGCCAATTGGAATGGGAGCAACTGCAGCATGCGAGCCATCTTGGTATCCAGCGATGGGTCGCCGATCTCAACCGTGTGTATCGGAATGAACGGGCGCTGCATGAAGACGATGTGACTCCCCATGGATTTGAGTGGATCGACTGCAACGATGCGGAGTCGAGCGTCATCAGCCTGATACGCAAGGGCCATACCATGCAGGACCTCATTCTGGTGGTGTGCAATTTCACGCCGGTGCCGCAGCCGAATTATCGGGTGGGGGTTCCACGCGGAGAATACTGGCAAGAAATTCTCAACAGCGATTCTTCCTGGTATGGAGGCGGCAACTGGGGCAACGGAGGCGGCGTCGATGCCGTACCGGTGCCGCTGCACGCGAGGTCTCATTCATTGACCGTGACGGTTCCCGCCTTGGCGGCGGTGTTTTTCAAGAGTCAGGGATAGCGCCATGAATAATGTGGGTTCGTCTTGAATTCGGAATGATGAGCCCAGATTACGCAGTTGATCGCTTCCCTTCCCGTCATTCCCGCATATTTCATGCGGGAATCCAGGCAATTCGGAACGACTGATGCCGGCCTCCGCGCCACAGGCGTCGACGCAGGCGCGGGCATGACCATATCGGACCGCGTCATTTTCCCATCTTCGAGAGGCTCTGATTGCTCGTCCCTGATCACATCCGTTCAACTGCGGAATCCGGGATGAATGACATTAGCAAGTCAACGCTTACCGGTATGCATGGATCAAGATATGACCTAATCAGTGAGACTTACCCAATTCGTACGCGTACCGCCTCAGTTGAAAAGTGTCACGTGGTAGTTTACACTTTTATCTGTGATCAGGACGTTTGCGGATCGACAGACGGCGGAATTGTATGAGACGGGTAGGGCAAAACGGTTTCCTGCTGAGATCTGGAGCGGAGCCTTACGAAGGCTACAGTATCTCGATTCGGCTGCCTATGTGGAAGATTTGAAGAATCCTCCGAGCAATCGGTTGCACAGGCTGGAGCAAGACCGGGCAGGTCAGTATTCTATTTCAGTCAACATGCAGTGGAGGATTTGCTTCCGATTTATCGACGGCGATGCGTATGACGTGGAAGTGACCGACTATCACTGAGGTGAGGTATGGCTATTCCTAACAAAGGAGTTCGAAAGGTTCGCCCCACACATCCGGGAGAGATGTTGCGAGAAGATTTCCTTCCGGATTACGGGCTGAATGTGTCGAGCTTTGCCAAAGCCATCGGGGTCTCGCGCCAGACGGTGAATGAGGTCTTGCGGGAACGGCGGGGTGTAACTCCGGAAATGGCCCTGCGGCTCTCTCGATTGTTTGGCAATACTCCGGAGTTTTGGCTGAACGCCCAGCGAGCGGTTGATTTGTGGGAGGCGGCGAAGCAAGCAAAGCGCAGGATCAATCGTATTTCGCCGCTGCCGGCTGCGTGAATCTCCATCTCGTGACAAAATCTCTGCTCACCGGTATGCATAGAACAAGACGCGATCCCAATTTCCTATGGTACGCCATTACCTTTCATTGACAGTCTACGGCCTGTAGACCAATAGTGAATGGGGGTTCCAATCCGTAGGGTTGCCGTGGTCCTGGGCGTCGGCGCTCAACGCAAGGCGTTAGCGCAATCAGTAGTGATATCGAAGCTGAGCGATAAGCACTGAATCATCGACCACCTTGTAGACGATGCGATGCTCTTCGTTGATACGGCGCGACCAATAACCTGATAAGGCGTGCTTGAGCGGTTCAGGCTTCCCTGTGCCCGTGTGCGGCGTCCGGTGATCTCTTTGATAAGATCATTGATGCGCTGCACCAGCTTTTTGTCGATCTTCTGCCCGTACCCCAGGAGAAAGGCAACTGTCAATTAGGAACTGGCACTCGCAGTCTAATGTAGCCTGAAATGCGTTCTATCTTAGGTCTGCAGGGGCAGAAATCCTATATGATTGACTGCAAGATCGTCATGCGGCGATACAAGGTCAGCCACAAACTTTAAAGTCAATCGAGGTTCTGTTTCGCATACTATTCGTCCTAGGCTCTCTTCTCGCCTGACCATTCCTGTCTTCAATTTTAGATCCTTGTCCTGAGGCTTTTGGCCTCATCTGATTTGACAGACCCAACCGGAAATATTTTCCGCACTGAGCCTCGTAAAGAATAATGGCGGCATGGATAACCAAACAGCCATTCGTCTCAAAAAGAAATTAGCGAAAGAATTTCGCGACCAGTTGATCTTGGGTGTTCCTACCAACGAGGACGAAGCAGGCCTACGCCGTCTCGCGGCCCAGATCAAAGCCAAGAAACTTGTCATCAAGTTATTTCTCCGGCATTCGCTGCACGCGAAAGCTCTATTTGCTCTTCCGACCCGATCCCATCAATCCGATCGTGGGGGTATCTCGGCAGTAGTAATTTGACGCTCGCCGGCCTTTCTCAACAAGGCGAATTAAATGTGGATGTGCTTGATCGCGATGTCTGTCAGAAGCTTGCACGATGGTTCGAGAATCGCTGGAACGATCAATGGTGTGTGGATATTTCAGGATGCAGGAGAAATAGGGTGAAAGCTGGGGTATCAGAACAGGTGTTGCAATCCATGATGAATCTTGGGAACATGCTGGAAGCGATGGGGGAAGAGAGGAGGCGACCGTGGAATATCAACGGTCATCGCGCGCGATCAGAAAGTCTGTGGCGGGGAGCCGGTGATCAAAGGCACACGCGTGACCGTGCGGACGGTCTTGGCGAGCCTCGCGGAAGGCGCCAAGGTCGAAGAAATCCTTGGTGACTTTCCGACGCTCAAGGAAGAGGATGTCCGCGCTGTGATCGCCTTCGCTGCCGCTTCCGCCGAAGAGGACCTGCCGGTCCAGAGCGTGCCGGACATCCGGTGAGGATTAAGCTGGACGAAAACCTTCCCTTCAGGCTCGTTCGCATTCTTGTCTCACTTGGCCATGAGACCGATACCGTCCCGCAGGAGGGCTGGCCGGCCAGGATGACGATCACGTCTGGCGATCGGCACAAACGGTCGGACGCTTTTTCATCACGCAGGATGTGGACTTTTCGGACGTGCCGGTTTGCGCCAGGCATCCATCACGGCCTTCTACTTGTGCGCTTACGGGATCCCGGCCGCAATGCGCTCGTGAGTCGAGTTCGAAGCCTCTTTCAAACCGAAAACGTTGAGGCATGGAAGGGATGCTTTGTCGTGGCGACCGAGCACAAGGTTCGGGTCCGGTCGCCCAAGCAGCAGAGCGATCCGAACAAAGGCTAGTCCATTATCGACAAGATCGACTGCGTGCTGGCCAAGCACTACGGTTTCACAGATGAGGAACTCGACTTCATTATCAACTATGATATCAAGTACCGCATGGGACAGGATACAGAAGAGAACGGAGATTCATGACTGGGCTTTGCTATAATGCCTCCCCAGAGATACAGCAATGAAGTTCTATACCTTTGAAATCGTAGTAGAGAAAAAGCAGGAGGATGAAGGCTATTCCGCCTATATAGTCCGACTCTTCCCGGATGCTTTAGCAACGGGAAGACCGTCGAAGAAGCCAAGCGGAACATCCGTGAGGCGATACAGCAACATATCGCTTCCCTTGTGGCTCATGACCAGCCTATTCCTCAGAACGAAAAGCTTGTCCATGTCGAGGAGTTGACCGTTGGGGTTCCTTAATGGCGAGGATGTTCAGAAACTGAAGCAAGACGCGTTGGAATCGCGATGAGAGCAAACTCATGGCTTTGGTAATAGAAGACAAGGAACTTCATCAGTTACCTATCACGATCGATCCGGACATCGTAAGCGGGACTCCTGTATTTGCCGGAACACGTGTTCCTGTAGATGCCCTCATTAACAATCTTGAAGACGGCCTCACCATTGATCAATTTCTCCAGAACTTTCCTACCGTCACTCGGAAGCAAGCCATACAGGTCCTCGACTTTTGGAAGACCACACTGCTCAAGCTAACCAAGTCTGCGTGACTATTTTGCTCGATGAATCGGTCCCGCGTCTTGTTCAACAACGATTGCCTCAGCTTAAGATAAAGACGGTTCAAGAAATGGGTTGGGCGGGCCTCAAGAATGGCGACCTGCTTAAGCGGGCTGAATCCCAGTTCAATGTCTTTATCACGGCCGACAAGAAGCTCCGCTATCAGCAAAATCTGGCGAATACAAGGCTGGCTATCATTGTTCTTCCCACCAATCAAGTGACCGTCGTGGCCACGCTTCTTGCAACTATTGGCCAGACGATTGGAACGATGAAGGCCGGAAGTGTTTTAGAAATCTCTTTGCCGCCGGAATTCTGAGACCAGAGTAGCTTTGATAGGTCAAACCTCACCTTCCATCGTGCTGATTAAGCAGGACAGCCCTTGGTATCCTCGTCCGCTTTTCAAGCATTGGGACAACGGTGCTCCTACTGAACTCTCCACATTGGGGAACCTGGACATTCTCCAGTGCAAAACCTTGGCTCTCTTCTGCTCAATCAAATGCCAGGCGATCTGATTCTTCACTTACAATTTCGCACAACAGTTAAGGGAAGCTGAAGTGACCGTCATCGGAGGTTTTCACTCTCCGATGGAGCGGGAGTGTCTGACGATTTTCCTGCGCGGCAATCAACCCTCATTGAGTGGGGAGAACCGCTCTACACCCACCGGTCAGACCTCAATACAAATCTTCTCTCGATAGGAGCCGTGCCTCTGGATTCCGTGCCTCGTTTCTGACTTCTTTGAAAGAACATGGACCACGCTTCCTCCCAAATCCACATTGCATGCTCAAGCAAGGTGTGCCAGACTCATCCCTGCTCGATAGTCTTCCTATTCTTCGTGCCAAGAAGTTTAGAGAGGTGAACCATGAATACAAAGACGGCGGCCGAGCTGAAGAGTTTCCTCGAGATTCCGTATGACGAGCTCGAAGACATGAATCTCAAGGCGGCCGAGCGCGCCGAGAAGGCCGACGCACAAGATCTCGAGCAGGAATATACGGCCTGGCTCAAAAAGGAAAAGCACATCAAGGCCGTGACGTTGTGCTTCTCGGACATCGAGGGACGCCTCCACATGCTCGATTACGACAAGAAGTTTCTGATGGACTCGTTGGGAAATCTGACATTTGACGGGTCATCCATCCGTGGATTTACGCCGCAACATGAGTCGGACCTGCGTCTTGCCGTTGATTGGTCATCCATCCGCTACTTTCCGGCGGACGTGATCGGGGCGGGAAAGGTGATTTTCTTCGCGTCCGTCTTAAACAGCGATCGGACGCCGTACCGGAGCGATTTCAGAGGCATGCTGAAATCATTCACGGAGCATCTCAAGAAAAGCGAAGGTATGACGGCCTATGCCGCCTGTGAAATAGAAGGCTTCCTGGTGGAAGGGCAGAATGCCGAGCAGCGATACCGTGAACGTGGACTGAATCTCATCTCAACCGGTGGGTACTACCACTCACTTCCGATGGATCCGCTTCGCCAGTTTATCGACAAGTCGGCGGAAGCCCAACGCGCACTGGGGTTCAAGAACGAGAAAGATCATCCCGAGGTCGCGCCCTCGCAGTTCGAAATGAATTTTTCCTATGCCGATGCGGTGCGCGCGGCCGATCAGGTGCAACTGTACAAATTGATCTGCCGCCAGGTGGCTCGCTCCATGGGACATACCGCCACGTTCCTTCCGAAGCCGTTCGTCGGGATCAACGGCTCCGGCATGCACACCAATTTCTCCTTGAGCAAGCACGGCCGGAATATGTTCTACGATGCGAAGGGAAAAGACGGCCTCTCCGATACGGCGTGGGACTTCATCCTCAAACTCTTGAATCATGCGCCGGAAATTTGTCTTGTGTTCAATCCGTCCGTGAATGCGTATCGCCGCTTGGATCCTCATTTTGAGGCACCGAACCAGATCAAGGTGTCGGCGGTCGATCGGGGGGCCATGATCCGCATCCCGATGGCCAATGAAAAAACAGCCCGCATCGAACTGCGGTCGGTCGCTCCCGATGCAAACCCCTATCTTGTGCTGTACACGATGCTCAAGACCGGTTTCCAAGGGGAGCGTTTGGAACAGAAAGCGACGGCGGATGACCGCGCGCGATTTCTTCCCAGCAGCATCAGTGACGCCATTGCGCTATTCAATGAGTCGAAGTTTGTCGCCGATATCCTCGGCGAAGACAGCAAGAGGAAATATTCAACCTTCAAGCAGCTGGTGGCGGACCGATCTCCGAAAGAGCTCGGCACGATCGTGAAGGCTTCGGAAGTTCTCTTCCACCATGAGGTCACCAACCAAATGCTCTGGAACCAGTTCTAGTCAGTGTAGAAAGGCGTTGTGTGAAGAAGGAAGCATAACGAGATAGCGGCTACACGGAAGCCGCACACTGACCGTCGATTCAACCCTATGAGTTGCTGTTCTGTGACACGTAACAGTCCATACGGGTAATCCGTACATTCTATCACTACAAGCCGCGGGCAGCGTTCCCGAAGGAACGCTGCCCGTTCGGATGCGGAGGTCGCCGCAACTTACAACCAGGTGACGCGTTCGGCGGGCCGGATGTAGATCGGCTCTTCGACCTGAATCCGCGCCACTTCCTTGCCGGACTTGTTGAAGCCCAACACCGTGTCGTTGTACATCTCGAACCGCTTGCCGTGGATCTGGGTCTCAAAGACCTTGGGCCCCGGAATGACATCGTAACGGAACACGATCTGCTGGCTGGCGCGCCAGAGCTGCAGCACCGCCAACAGTTCCCGACTGGGCACCAGGTATTTTTCAATGGCATTGTCCACGCCGGGCCCGAACATCTGCCGGGCATACCCCCGGGGGGAATGCCGCGGGGGAATATAGAAGCCATTGGGCTCAGTGCCCCATTGCGGATACAAGGGCAAGGCCACCTGCTCGACCCGGATCGCATAGTACAGCGGATGCCACCGATCTTCGGCCCACAGGCCATCCTCGCCGATCCGCACCAGGCTCTGCATGCGGATCTTGCCCACGCAGGCCGCCATGCAGCGCGTTTCCATGGGTTCGCCGCCGGTCAAGGGATCCTTGCCTTCGATCCGGGGATAACAGGCGATACACTTCTCGCTCACCCGCGTCGTGCCCCGGTACATGGGTTTTTTATACGGACATTGCTCGACACATTTTTTATACCCCCGGCAGCGATTCTGATCGATCAGGACGATGCCGTCTTCCGGCCGTTTGTAAATGGCCTTGCGGGGGCAGGCCGCCAAGCAGCCCGGATAGGTGCAGTGATTGCAAATGCGTTGGAGATAAAAGAAGAAGGTCTCATGTTCCGGCAGACTGCTGCCGGTCATTTTCCACGGCTCATCCCGCGAGAAGCCGGTCTTGTCGATGCCCTCCACCAGGGCGCGCATCGAGGTGGCCGTGTCTTCGTAGATGTTGACGAACCGCCATTCCTGGTCCGTCGGAATGTAGCCGATGGCGGCCTGGCCGACCTTGGCCCCCGCATCGAAAATCGTCATGCCTTCGAACACGCCGTAGGGCGCATGGTGTTTGCGCCCCACGCGGACGTTCCAGACTTGGCCGCCCGGATTGACCTGTTCGATCAGCTGCGTGATTTTGACGTCGTAGAACTGCGGATACCCGCCGTACGGCTTGGTTTCCACGTTGTTCCACCACATGTATTCCTGCCCTTTGGAGAAGAGCCAGGTCGACTTATCGGCCATGCTACAGGTCTGGCAGGCCAAACACCGATTGATGTTGAACACAAAGGCAAACTGCCACTTCGGATGCCGTTCCTCGTAGGGATACAACATCTTGCGGCCCAGCTGCCAATTATAGACTTCAGGCATGGTTTCCTCCGTTAGTGCTGAGTTCTGTGTTCTGAGTGCTGAGTGTCGGCCCCGAGCGGCTGCCCTGGACTCCGCACTCAGCACCCAGCACTGCTGCTTAGACTTTGATCTTAATATGCTCGCCTTTGAGCCACTTGATCATGAACTCGTTTTCTTGGCCGGGGGTGAAGCCGGTCCGGACCGGCTCCCACGGCCCGCGCGCCCCGATGCCGCCGTCTTCCGCCTTGGTGATGCGGATCAAGCATTCCTTCGGCACGGTATTGACCGCATGGTGGTCGATCTCGAACCCCCATTTAAACTTGAGCCCATTCGCACTTTTGCCCGGCAGCGAGTCGGTTTGATGCATCGGCATGAGCCAACTCCGCGTAAACGACTGTTGCGCCCCGTACCGGAAGTTGGACTGATAGCCCGTATCGACCGCGATGGCGCGCCCGTCCGGCCGCGTCTCATGACCCTTGACTGATTTCGGAGTCGCCACGAAGGGCGCCTGTTTGGTCATCGTCACGTGGTAGGGAAAGGCCGGGTTGTACTTCGCGCGAATCATCAGCCGCGCCACCTTGTAGTAGGGATCGCTCGGTTTCCAGCCGCGGTACGGCCGGTCGACGGGATTACCATCGACGTACACATAGTCCCCGTCATTGATCCCCCGGTCTTTGGCCGCTTGCGGATTGATATGGACTTGATGCTCCCCCACACCCGGGGTCCGCTTGTCCATCCGGTAGGGATCCCCGAAGTTCGACTCGTAAATCTGTATCCAGTCGTTCACCGACCACTGGCTGTGGACCCGGTGCCGCGTCTTGGGCGTCACACAGTAGAACTGGTAGCCCTTCTCCCACAAGGGATTGCTCTGGCGCTTGATTTCGACCCATGAGAGCTTGATGTTCCGAATCGTCTTGTCGTCGTGGTGCTGGGCCGTGATCGGAATGCCGTAGTCGTCCGGCCGCACATAGGGGTTCGTCGTAAAGATGGCGTTCGGCAAGTACGGCGTGGCCTCCGGCCCTTCGCGGTGCACGATGAAGTTCTCGCCGTACTCGATGGCTTCCGGTTCGATGCGATAGGCCTCGATGCGCCCCGACCGGGTCCACATCGGTTTCGATTCGTTGGTCTCCTCCCAGAAGGGATGCCGCGGATAGGTGCGGGTCATGACCATCCACCCCTTTTCCGACTTCAGCATCACGTCGGCGGAATAGCCATAGAAGGTGCTGGACGCATCCAGGAGGCGTTGGGCGTACACATCCATGCGGTTCTGATAGACGAAATGGAAGACGTCGCGTATGCGGGCATCCCCCGTCAGCTCCGCCAGTTTCGCCGCCACGCCCGCAAACGAATCCGCATCGTTCCGCGTGTCGTACAACGGCCGGATGCCCCCTTTCCAGAGTTGGATCCACGGATTCGACACCGTGGCCGTCATTTCCGGATAGGTGAACTCCATCCAGGAATTCGCGGCAAAGGCGATATCGTTGTGATTCACGTCGGACGTCATTTCGATGTCCTGCGTGATGAGCATTTCGATATTCGGATCGACGTTCCGCACCATGTCGTAATGGTGCTTGGCGTTGTTGAGGATATTGACGTTGACGACCCACCGGAGCTTGCTCGGCGTGGGCATATGGGTCTTTCCGGTAAAGACCTTGCGCCCATACTTCGGGGTATTGACGATCAAGGCGGTATCGCCGTGGTTCCAGTACCCGGGCTCCTCGCCATAATAGTAATTGCGGTATTTGATTTCCTTCCCATGGGCATTGGCATCCAGATTGAGATGCCAGGGATCTTCCGAGAGATGGACGCCGGAGCCGACCCCCGACCAGGGCGTGGCGTTCCAAATCCCCACTTTGTAATTGCCGGACCAGGTATGGCAGCCCGTGCCGAATTTGCCGATATTCCCCGTCAAGGTCACGACGAGGGCGGCGGCCCGGCCCGTTTGCGTCATGTGGAAATAATGGCAGACCCCTTCGCCGTTGTGGATCGCGGCGGGCTTGATGGTGCCCGAATCGCGCGCCCACCGGACGATGAGATCCTTGGGCGAGCGGGTGATCTGGTGCACGGTATCCAGATCGTAGTCCTGCAGGTGAATCTGATACAGCTGATAGATCGGCAGCGCGTCGATTTCCCGGCCGTTCAGCAACTTGACCCGATAGGAGCCGGTCAACGCCGGGTCAATCCCGCTCTGCTCGAAATGCCAGCCGACTTGCTCCCGATGGAGCGGCACCGCCTGTTTCTTCGCCAGATCCCACACCATGAACCCCCCGAGCCGTTCAATGTACTCCGGCTTCAAGGCTTGGATCCGGCCCGAATAACTGTGCGAGAAATCCGGAAACTTGTAGTGCGGGAGCACATCCCGCGGGTCCAAATACTGCAAGGTATCGGTCCGGACGAGCAGCGGCATATCGGTGAATTGCTTGAGGTAGTCGATGTCCTGCATGTTCTCATCCAGAATGATTTTGCAGGCCCCCAGGAACAGCGCCCCGTCGGATTGCGGGCGCAAGGGAATCCAGTAGTCGGCACGGGAGGCCGTCGGATTGTACTCCGGCGTGATGACGACGAGGCGGGCCCCCCGCTCGATCGATTCGAGCTTCCAGTGCGCTTCCGGCATCTTATTTTCCACGAAGTTCTTGCCCCAGCTCGTGTTCATCTTGGAAAACCGCATGTCGCTCAAATCGACATCGCAGTTTTGCGTGCCGTTCCACCAGGGCTGTGACGGATCCTGGTCGCCGTGCCAGGTGTAATTGTTCCAGTAGCGGCCCCCCTGGGCCTGGTCGGGCGTGACCTTCCGGATCCAACTGTCCAAGATGGGCAAGACGCTGTTGTTGAACCGCGTATTGGAGTGCTTGCCAAGGAATCCAAGAATGGGCATGCCGGCGCGATGCTTGAAGCAGCGCACGCCCGCGCCTTTCATCATCTCGATCATCTCCGGGGCATACCCCTGTTCCCGCAGCCGCCGGGCCCCCGCTTCGCCACTGTACCGAGTGCCAATGACGATCATCGCCTTCGCCGCATAGGTAAAGGCCGTGTCCCACGAGACCCGGAGCATATCGTCCAGGAAGCGACTGTCGAACTTGTACTTGCGCTTGGTTTCCGGCGTCAGCTCCGGCGAGCCGTCATCCATCCACTGCTTCCACCCCTTCCGCATCAAGGGCCCCTTCAAGCGATACGGCCCATAGACGCGCCGATGGAAGGTAAACCCTTTTAAGCACATCCGGGGATTGTGCGCGAACGTGCCCCGATTGCCGTACAAGTCTTCATACGTCTGGTGATCATAGTTCTGTTCCACCCGCATGACCACCCCGTTGCGCACGAAGGCGCGGATGCGGCACGCATGGGTGTCGTTGGGGGAGCACACCCACGTAAAGGAGGAATCATACCGGTACTGATCATGATAGACCCGCTCCCATGAGCGGTCCGGATACTCCCCCAACGGATTGCCCACTTCGATCACCGGCTGGAGCGCCGTCAAGGCCAACACCTGGTCCGCCACCGCCGCCGCCGCCACCGTCCCCGCAGAGGCTTTCAAAAATTGCCGCCGTGACAAAAACATTGTGGGTACCTCCCTTCAGTTCAGTTATGAGAAACTCAGTGAGAGTTTATGAGAAAGATCAGCATCCATCGTTCTTTGTCGACTTCATCCCATTATCCTGAGATCAACCGTGACCCATGAACATGGAACATGCACTCATGTCATTAACCGTATTAACTGGTGCTTGCTCGATGACGAGTTGGGGACGAGCATAATAATTAATTGAGCGAGTCGATCATGCACGAGCGCCAGCAGCGTACTGCCTCTCTTCGCACGAAGGTACTAGGTAGAGCCCCAGCTATTTTTTCGTAATAATAAGAGGAAAGCACTTAAGCCCCTAGTACTGTCAGTTCAACAGCTCTGATCATCATAATAGAGTTGTTGACGGGCAACTTTCACGACGACGCAGTGTAACTGAGCGATAGGGGGAGGAGAGAAAGAAAGACTACCGGATCTTCGTGCAGAAACTACCAGGTTTCAGTGAGGCAACTGCCGTATCGCCGCCGGAGGGATCACGTTGTTGTGACTAAGCCATGCGCCATGGCGTATTTGACCAATTCCGTCGTGGTGTGGACATTGAGTTGTTCCATAATCTTGGTCTTGTGAAATTCAACGGTACGGTGAGAAATCTTCAGCTGGTCGGCAATTTCTTTCGCGGACAATCCTTCGGCAACCAGTTGTAGAATCTCGTGCTGCCTCGACGTCAAGTCCTCAATCGTGGCTAAACGCGGCTGTGTCGGTTTAAGGAAAGACGCCACGACTTCTTTCGTAATGAGCGGGGTCACATAGAACTTGTCGTTCATCACGGACTGAACCGCCTGCATCAACTCCGTGGCCGCCGATCGTTTCAGTAAGTAGCCTGATGCGCCTGCTCTGAACGCTGCGTTGACATAGGCGAGGTCCGCATGCATCGTGACGAAAATCAGCTTCACGTCGGGAATCTGCTTCTTGAGCTTCTTCGCCGCTTCAATGCCGTTCAGTCGAGGCATCGAGATGTCCAGTATCACGATGTCCGGCCGGAGATTGAGAGTGTTTTCGATCAAGGTGCGACCGTCTTCTACGGCTCCTACCACGTCGCAATGGTCTTCCAGCAATTTCTTGAACCCCTCGATCACGAAGGTATGGTCGTCAGCTAACAAAACTCGTGGTTTCATGTGGCGCTCCAGAGAATGGAATGTGCACAATGATGTGTGTGCCTCGGCCTGGTTCGGACCGGATGTCTAATCGGCCCCGCACGGACCGCACTCTCTCCCGCATATTGACAAGACCCAACCCGGGATGGCGGGCCCGGATGTCCTTGAGATCGAAGCCGACACCGGTATCATAAATCGACAGCGTAATCTCTTGATCGCCACAGGTCAATTCCAGCTCCACACGTGTGGCGCGGGCATGTTTCATGATGTTGCTGAGGCTCTCCTGCGCCACGCGATAGAGACAACTGGCAATATCGCGCGGCAAAGGATCGGCCATCTCTTCCTGGACGACGACGGTTTTAATCCCCGTCTTCTCCGACCACTCATCAGCCATGTGTTTGAGCGCCGCAGTCAGACCCAGGTCGTCCAGAATGGAAGGATGAAATTGGTAAGCCATGCGGCGGACATCATCGGAAATCCTCACCAACCGTTGATTGAGGGACTGGACCGCTTCCTTCGCCTGGGTGGTCAATGTCGATGGACCGGACAACATGTTCGTCATGTCGATTGCGAGCAAAGCCAGCCGCTGATTCACATCGTCGTGGAGCTCGCGTGCAATGCGCCGACGTTCTTCTTCTTGCGCCGTCATCAGTTCGGTGGTGAGCGACTGGAGCTGCCGCTCTGTTCTCAATCGGTCCGTGATGTCTCGCACGATCACCGTAAACGTCGTCCTCTCGCCGATGCTGAGCTTCGAGATGCTCGCTTCCGCCGGAAATTCGCTTCCATCCTTTTTCAAGCCGAACATCTCACGCCGTTGTGCCGTCCGGCGAGCCGATTCGTGGCCATCGGCGAATGCGCCGATGGAGAATGGCTGATCAATCCGAAATCGTTCGGGTAGCAGCAGGTCGATCCGGTTCCCCAGCACTTCGTTCGGGTCGTACCCGAACAGTTTCATCGCTCCTTGATTAAAGAGCGTGATCGATCGATCATCTTCCGTGACGATGATGGCGTCTTCGGCGATGTCCAGGATGTCGGCAAGTCGCCCCTGCGAGAGACGCAATGCCTGTTCAGTCCGAACGTGTTCGGCGATTTCAGTGACCAAGGTCCGATTCACGGCGGCGAGTTCCTGAGTTCTTTCTGCGACTTTTTGTTCGAGATCTTCATTCGCCCTCTGCAGTGCTGTTTTCGCCTGTCTCCGCTTCCACGCAAACCAGACGAGGACCCATAGAATCATAATCGTGATGGACCGGTTTCCCACCTGAATCCATCGCGGTAAATCGGCAAACCACGGAGTCCCCAGTCCTCCTACCATGGTGAGGAGCGTACTCCCTGCGGCGGCCAAGGGCGGCATCCATGAAAAACGTGAAGCCGTGGCGATCAAAATGACCACGACATAGAGCGCATGGCTGGCCAAGGCCGGCGGCGTATAGAGGTCGAAGATAAATAACCCAATGAGAAGCAGGATCGCGGAGGCGATCAGGATAAATTCCCTGAATTGAGCAGTGACGTGCATGCTGTTCCCAATGAGCTAGTGAAACGATAACTCTTTCCGCTCCAGGGACGGTTATAATTGCACCACTACTGTAAAGAATTCATGGTGCGGATACTAGAGTTCTCTTACTGTGGCATGCGTGAGTCTGAAGACCTGCGCCGGTCGCTCAAGAGAAGCAGACATACTCTCGACTACCCGTCAGAAGCGCATGACGATCGATCGGGAAACAGAAAGTATGGGACGTGTCACCACTGAACACCAAGTCGACGGGTTCTGGAAGTTTTGGATCGTGCGGCTCTCGTCCCTACCACAATCAGTTTCGCAGGCTCGACTGCATCCGGCGTCGCACGGGGACTTCCGTGGCTGTTACGGTGCTGATTGCGGCACGGCTGGTTGATTCCCCATAGTCGACGATGAATTGATTGAGGGGTTACCGGCATCGTGATTCTCTTTCGAGTGATTCTCTACAGCTCCCGCGACCGCGACGAGAATACCGTCACGAAGCTTAAAGGATCCCACTGCGGCGATCTGCTCACCGGCTGATAGGCCGGTATGGATCACGATCTCATCGCCGATCATGGGGCCGCTTTCAACGTGGCGAGTGTAGGCTCGGTTGCGGCCGTCCTTGTCCGGCGCGATGACGAATACTTGATCGCCTCCCGGCCCTTTGCGCAACGCACTAACCGGTATGGCGACGACATGATATTCGGGACCGACCGGAATCCGGACGCGTACTGAAGCTCCGGGTGCCGGGACATTGCTCGCGCCTTCGATTCTGGCACGTATCATGGCATTCCGGGTTGTCGGATCGACGCGTGCGTCGAGGGCCACGATCCTGGCCATGATGGTCGGGGAATCATTGGTCGTGAACACTTCGACGGCTTCACCGATCCGCAAGCGGGCGGCAACCTGCTGCGCGACCGTGAAGTCCACATGCACGGCTTCGCCGACGCCCTGAAGCGTCGTGAGCAATGTCCCTTCATCCAAGTACTGACCGGGATGGACATCTGCAATGCCGACACGCGCACGGAAGGGAGCACGGATGGTTTTCTTGGCGATGATGGCCTTGGTGCGGGCAATCTGGGCTTGTGCCACATCCAAGTCGGCGCGGGCGCGATCCACTTCTTCCTTCGTGGAGGCCAGCTCTGCGTTGAGATGTTGCCTGCGATTGAGCACCGTCTTGGCGAGCGCGGCCTGGGCCTCTTGTGCGCGAAGTTCAGCTTCCTCAACCGAGACATCGAGTGCGGCTAACAGGGTGCCTGGTTCGACGATTTGCCCGGGTGTGAGCCGGACCGTCCGAACGGTTCCTGCCAGCTCGTTTTTCAGCGTGATCGAACGCAAGGCAAGGACCGTTCCGATCGAGGTCGTGGTCTGGCGATGGTTGATCGCCCGCGCGACGGAGATGGTGACCGACTCCATCTGCTCCGGCTGGTTGGCCGAGGCTGCCTGCTGGTTCTGTATCAATTCGTACTTCCACGCGGCTAAGCCGATGCCGATGAGAATCACCAATGTGAGCAGTAAAACTGATCCCATCCAGTTGTTTCGATACATGACCGAGACGACGCTGAAGCGCCTCCGAAATCTGTTAGACTTGGGGGATCATGTTATCAGATCCGAGACTCTCTGGTGCCTGGTTCCGTGTCCCACGGCCTTTCACCGATCCTAGGAGTTCACCCAGGCACGGCATAACAATAACTATGCTTAGATATATATAACCATGAGTTATAAGTTATTTGTGTCGGCATTTACCGTCGTCTGTTTCAATGTGCTCGGCATGTGGGCGACGGGATCAGCCCAACTCGCGTCGGGTCCGCTTCCGGCTCAGCAACCACCGGTGGTCGGTTCGCCGACTCCGCAACCACCGGCAGTTATTTCTCCGGTCCCGTCGGTCGGCGCACCTGCCGGGAGCGGCATCTCAGCCAAGATCATCACGTCGGCTACCACCAATCGCTTGGCGCCGAATTTCCGTAGTGCAGGACGAGGTTTACCAGGAATGCCGGGCGGACCTCCTCTCAACAGTTCCTTGGGAGCTCGGGATCCAAGGCCACCGACGGTGGGTCCGCTCTTCTGCGATCCTGTTGTCGATTTTCCTTGCTGACGCGAGGAGTCTGTCCGACATTGACCTTTCTACTGCGACAAACGATGCACCAGCATCTGCATTGTTCTCGGCGAAGAAAAATCCTCAACGTATTCCAGCGAATACGCTTCCGTGTTCATGAAAATGTGGACTAAAGTTCCGCCAGACGCTTTTCTAAAAACCGTCGTTCCGGTTCTTGCTTCGTGAAGGCCAAAGCCCGCTCATAGGAAGCGCGGGCCTCTGACGATTTGCCCAAGCGTCGACATAGATCGGCTCGTGCCGCGTGCGCCAGATGATAGTCGGCCAACTTCCCACCCTCCAGAAGCTCATCGACCAACTCCAATCCCTTGGCCGGTCCATCACGCATGGCAATCGCCACGGCGCGATTGAGCGCGATGATCGGCGAGGGGTCTGCCCGCGAGAGCAAATCATACAATGCGACGATTTGAGGCCAATCGGTCTCATAGGTGCTGGGAGCCTCGGCGTGGACCGCGGCAATGGCTGCCTGCAAGGTGTAGGGACCGAAACGCCGTGAAGCCAGCGCTCGTTCGATCAACCCTCTCCCTTCCCTGATGTGGTTCTGATTCCACAGCGAGCGGTTCTGGTGCTCCAACAATACGAGCTCTCCTGTTCCGGACGTGCGTGCGGCACGCCGTGATTCGTGCAGCAACATCAAGGCAAGAAGCCCCACGACCTCCGGCTCCGGCAAGAGATCTAAGAGGAGTCGGCCAAGGCGAATCGCTTCCCCGGAAAGATCGGCTCTGGTGAGCGAGGCTCCGAACGAAGCCGAATAGCCCTCGTTGAACAGAAGATAGACGACGTGCAGCACCGCATCCAATCGGTCCGGCAACTCGGTCGGAGGCGGCACTTCATAAGGGATGCGTGCATCGCGGATCTTCGCTTTGGCGCGCACGATCCGTTGCGCGATCGTGGCCGGTTTGGTGAGAAACGCGTGTGCGATTTCCTCCGTGGAGAGATTGCAGACCTCTCGCAGCGTCATGGGGATTTGGGCGTCCGGTGAAAGGGCGGGATGGCAACAGGTGAAAATCAGTCGCAATCGATCATCTTCGATGTGCTGATCTTCCTGCTCCATCGGATCGCCGGTCGCAGGTTCCATGTGTTTGGCGAGTTCACCTAATGACGCATCGTAACGGGCACGCCGTCTCATGCCGTCGATTGCTTTGAAACGACCCGTGGAGATCAGCCAGGCCCGAGGATTGGCCGGTACACCGTCCCGTGGCCATTGCTCTGTCGCCGCCGCAAAAGCTTCGTGCAACGCTTCTTCGGCTGCGTCGAAATCGCCGAGCAGGCGAATCAATGTGGCCAACACGTGGCGCGACTCGGAACGATAGACCTCTTCCACCCTGTCTCGCACCTGTTTCAGCGATCCGTCGCTCATGTCATGCGCAGCCGTGTTCTTTAAGGGGACGGACTTCAACGCTGCCGAAGCGGGCGGCTGGAAATTGAGCCGCGACACGAATCGCGTCGTTCAAGTCCGGCACGTCGATCATGAGAAATCCGCCGAGTTGCTCTTTGGTCTCGGCAAACGGCCCATCGGTGGTCGACGTTCTGCCCTCGCGGACGCGGACCGTAGTTGCCGTTTCCACGGGATGGAGCGGGGAAGCGGCAAGCAACTGGCCGGCTTTCTGTAATGTGTCGCAGTACGCCATGGACTCATCGGAGATCGCAAGGCGCTCAGGGGCTGGAAAAGCATTCAGCACTTTTTCTTCGACGTAGACCAGGCAAAGATATTTCATATCGAACTCCTCGTCAGAAGTTGATGAATACCGTTCACATGATAGTCGTCGCAGCAATCATAAATCGACAAGAGTCTCCGCATAAGTTGATGGGGTTCCAAACGAGGACAACCGCTATGAGATCCATTCTGAATGAGGTGAAATAGGCACGCATGCGGCAGAGCATTTGAAGAAACTGTTTACAAATTAATGGGTAGTACGCTTCCGACTTCTTTCTTGCGTGCCAAGGTTTGCCTTGACGCTATATTGTTGCATATGCAATATTGTAAGCAATGAGGAATGAGCCTGGAATTGCCAAAAATGAAACAAGATAATATTGAGCAGATCGTATGTGATTGTCTCTTGAGTCGTGCACGCATACTCAATCGTGTTCTCACAAGCATCTATGATGATGAATTACGCGCCTACGGTTTGAAAGCAACACAACTCAATCTCCTGGTCCTTGTAGCGAGGGTCGGCCCTGTTCGACGTATCGACATTGGGAAGCGTCTTCACCTTGACCCATCAACGCTAACCCGGAATCTCAAGATAATGCTGACCAATGGTTGGATAGAAGAGCTTACAGATGGAGAAGACGGTCGGGGCTCGCCGTTGCAAGTTACTTCGAAAGGCCGTGATCTTCTGAACCAAATCGTTCCGTCTTGGCGAAAGGCGCAGGATCGCGCGCGAAGGCTGATCGGGGATGAGGGAGAGACACTTTTAAAAAGGCTTGGAGCAAGAAAGTTCGGACTTCCGCCGGGGTAGGGAGTTTTTTTGATTATATATTTGCATATACAAATATATGCCATTCAGGCGCCACTTGACGGGCAAGAAAGCGAGAGGGGGGAGACAACATGACAAAATCAAGAATATTGATCACGGCAGCGCTCGGACAAACTGCGTTCCAAGCCGCATTGCTACAGCTGAAGAAGGGCTTCCTGGTGTGTGCTTTTGCAAAACGACGAGCAGATCTCCGGTCGTCTTCAATCTTCAGAGACAGACCGCTGTCATCGATCGTGAACATGCGAGGCCAATTCCTTGCTTGCCTGCTGCTGCCACTCACGATGTTTCTTGGGTGTACCCCTCAAGACAGAGAACCACATCAGATTGTACGGCCTGTGAAAGTTGTCCGAATCGGCGATGAGGCCGCCGCAGGGGTGATGAGTTTCGCCGGGGAAGTACGGGCACGCTATGAGACGATATTGTCCTTCCGCGTGGCCGGCAAGTTGTTGGCGCGGCACGTCGACGTGGGGGACCGCGTGCGCAAGGGGCAGGTATTGGCACGGCTAGATCAAAATGACTCCCGCCTCGCCGTGCAGGACCTTCAAGCTCAGCTGGCATCTGCAGTCGCTCATAGGGATTTTTTACGTGACGATGTCGCGAGATACCGTGAGCTGTTGGTGCAAAAGGTCGTCAGTCCCCCTGAATTCGACCGCCACCAAACCGCCTACACTACGGCGCGAGAACGGGCGGCGGCGCTCGAAGCTCAACTGGGCCACGCGATCAATCAATTGGCCTACGCCGAATTGTCGGCTGACCGAGACGGGGTAGTGACGGCACTGGAAACCGAGAGAGGGCAGGTCGTCAGCGCCGGTCAGGCCGTCGTCAAGCTGGCTCAACTCGACGAAGAGGAGATCCATTTCGATGTCCCCGAGCATCGCCTGGTGGAACTCACACGCCGGCAGGCAGTCACCATCACCCTGTGGGCCGATCACGAAAGGCGCTTGAAGGGCCAAATCCGCGAGATTGCCTCGGCAGCTGACCCGGCCAGCCGCACGTACCGTGTCAAAGCGACACTGCTTGAGCACCAGGAAGCCGCGCAATTGGGCATGACGGCGACAGTCTGGGCTCCTTCGAACATGCCCTCTCGAATGACTGTTCCGCTCTCCGCCGTGTTTACGCCGCAGAATAAGCCGGGACAACCCCATGTGTGGCTGGTGGATGAGCAGACGGGCACGGTCAAATCCGTGCCGGTTCAGATCGGGGAACCCTTGGATGGGGAACACATTGCCGTAACGGGACTTGCGTCAGGGCAGTTGCTGGTCAGCGCCGGCGCCCAGCGCCTTGCGGAAGGCCAGGCCGTGCGCTGGCCGGACACGATCGCATTGGCGATGAATAGAGCGAACGCTGAACATGGAGGGCGTCAACCATGAGAGACTTCAATCTGACCGAATGGGCGCTCACACACCGCGCTTTCACGGGTTTTTTGATAGTGCTGGTGCTGCTGGGTGGAATGGTCGCCTATTTCCAGTTGCGACAGCGGGAAGACCCGGAGTTCACGTTTCGGGTGATGGTCGTCAAAACCATGTATCCCGGCGCCACCGCACTGGAAGTGGAACAACAGGTGACCGACCGGCTGGAAAAGAAAATTCAGGAACTGCCGAACCTGGACTTCTTGCGCAGCTATTCAAAACCCGGCGAATCGGTCATTTTTGTCACGCCCCGTGAAGATACGCTGCCCAAAGAGATTCCCGATCTCTGGTATCAAGTACGCAAGAAGGTGGGCGACATCCGCATGGCGCTGCCGCCCGGCATTGTCGGGCCTTTTTTCAATGACGAGTTCGGCGATACCTATAGCTTCCTGTATGCCTTTTCTGGCGAAGGCTATAGTTATGCCGAGCTGAAACAGGTGGCCGATTCGGCCCGTCAGCAAATCCTCCGTGTGAAGAGCGTCGAAAAAGTCGATCTCATCGGCGTCCAGGATGAAAAGATTTTTGTCGAGTTTTCCGACAAGAAACTGGCCGAACTGGGACTGGACGCCTTAACGGTTGCCGAGGCATTGCAGGCGCAGAACGGCATGACACCGGCCGGAACGGTGATTGCCGCACAGCACAATCTCCCCATACGACTCACCGGCTCCTTCGACTCGGTGGACAGCATGGTGAACCTTGCCGTGCGGGTCGAGGGCCGAACGTTGCGCGTCGGCGATTTTGCCAAGGTCATGCGAGGCTACATTGATCCGCCGGAATTCAGGATGCGCTTCAACGGCAAGGAAGCCATCGGCCTCGGCGTGACCATGCCTAAGAAAGGCGATGTGCTGGAACTGGGAAACACGCTTGAAACCGCCATGACTCGGATCGAGGGGGAACTTCCGGTGGGCGTCGAGGTCGAGCGGGTCGCCGATCAATCGCGGGTGGTCAACACCGCCATCGGCGAATTCACGCGCACCTTCTTCGAGGCCTTGACAGCGGTGCTCGTCGTCAGCTTCCTGAGCCTCGGATTTCGCACCGGCTCCGTGGTCGCGCTCACGGTGCCTCTCGTTCTGGCCGGCACGCTGTTGTGCATGCTGCTGTTTAGGATGGACATGCATCGTATCTCTTTGGGCGCGTTGATTCTTGCCCTTGGTCTCCTGGTCGATGACGCGATGATCGCCATCGAGATGATGGCGCGCAAACTTGAAGAGGGGTGGGATCGGATGCGCGCCGCGACCTTTGCCTACCGTGCGACGGCGTTTCCTATGCTGACCGGAACCTTGATCACCATTGCGGGCTTCCTGCCGGTCGGCCTGGCGAAGTCCGCAGCCGGTGAATATACGGTGGCGATTTTCCAGGTGGTGGGCATTTCCCTGTTGCTCTCATGGATCGGCGCGGTCGTCTTCACGCCCTACTTGGGCTTCCTGCTGCTCAAGATCCGGCCGAACGGCGCTACGCTCGGCCACGACTTGTTCGAGACACCGTTCTACAACCGTCTGCGCCGTTGGGTGGATGCGTGTGTTGAGCATCGCAAGACAGTCATCATCGGGACGGTGGCATTATTCGGCGTCGGTGTCGCGACGCTGGCCCACGTTCCCGAACAGTTTTTCCCGTTGTCCAATCGACCGGAAGTCATCATCGACCTCTGGTTGCCGGAAGGCAGCTCCTTCGCGCAAACCGAAGCAGCCGCCAAACGCATGGAGACGCTGCTCGCGAAGGACGAGGACGTGGTGAATTATGCGGCCTATGTCGGTGGCGGTAGTCCGCGGTTTTTTCTGCTCATCGTGCAGCAATTGGCGAACACCAATTTGGCCGAATTTGTGGTGATGACCGAGGACAACCGAGCCCGCGAACGGGTGATGCAACGCATCAGAGACGCTTTTGCCACGGATTTCCCGGAGGTGCGGGGACGTGTCATGCGCCTCAATGTCGGGCCACCCATGGATTATCCGGTGGTGTTCAGGGTGTTCGGCGAAGATCCTACGCTGCTTCGACACATCGCGGACCGAGTGGCCGACGTCGTGCGCGCCGATCCTCATACGGTGGATGTCAACGACGACTGGCATGAGCGCATACCTTCGTTCCGTCTCGCGCTCGATCAGGAGAAGGCGCGCGCACTCGGTGTCTCAACGTCAAGCCTCTCGCAGGCGTTACAAGCTCACTACACGGGAATCCCCGTCGGGCAGTACCGCGAGGATGACAAGCTCATCGACATCGTGTGGCGAGGGCAAGAAAACCAGCGCGTCATCGCCGATGGACTACCCAGCATCACGGTTCGGACGGCCATTGGTCGATCGGCTCCGCTGTCGCAATTCGTGAAGTTCGAAACCGTGTTTGAGGACGGCGTACGCTGGCGCCGCAACCGCTTTCCGGCTATCTCGGTCCGAGCCGACGTGGTGGATGGGAAGCTCGCACCCGACGTGGCGGGCGAGATCATTCCCAAGCTCGAACCCATCCAAAAGCAGTTGCCGGCCGGCTATTTCATCGAAACAGGCGCGGCTAAGGAGGACGCCTGGATTGCCCAGAAGTCGATCCTGATTTGGATACCACTGGTGGTGATCGCGACGCTCGTTCTGCTGATGATGCAGTTGCAGAATCTGTCCCGGACCTTCCTGGTGTTCGTCACGGCGCCCTTGGGGGTGATTGGGGCCGCATTCGCCCTGCTGCTGTTCCGGGCGCCATTCGGCTTCGTGGCCCTACTCGGCATCATCGCGCTGGCCGGCATGATCATGCGCAACTCGGTGATCCTCGTGGATCAGATCGAACAGGACGAAAAGGCCGGACGCGACACCTGGTCCGCTATCGTCGAATCGACGGTGCGGCGTTTCCGGCCTATCCTGTTGACCGCGGCGGCGGCCATTCTGGCCATGATACCGCTGTCGCGTAACGACTTCTTCGGGCCGCAGGCGATCGCCATCATGGGAGGGCTGACGGTAGCTACCGCGCTGACGATCTTCTTTGTTCCGGCCCTCTATGCTGCATGGTTCAAAGTCGAGCGGAGATCTCAGGCGAAGAGCCCAGAAACTGCGGTTCCATGTTATCCAACGCATAACGGTACACCAGAGGAACAGTCGCTTGCCGTTCCTGGAGGTGCTGCATGAAAGCCTGGTATTCGATGATGGTGTTGTCCCTGGCATTGATGGGGCTGGGCGGCTGCACGCCGACGCGCGTCAGCGACCGCGTGCCGCTCGTCGTTCCGGAGCGTTTGCGGAACGCCCCTGATGCTCAACCCGTCTCGGCGGCCAAGGAATTCAGCGAATGGTGGAAGGCGTTCGGCGATCCCGTGTTGAATGACTTGGTCGGCCAAGCACTGGCCGTCAACCACGATCTTAGAATCGCAACGGCTCGCGTTCGCGAGGCGAACGCGATGGTCACTGTCGCTGAATCAGCACTCTACCCCAGTGTTGATTTCTTTTCTTTTGGCGGACGGGAAAAGCGGATTGATCGGATCATCGCAGTACCGGATGGCCAGGGAGGAACACAGTTGATCGTACCCACTGTCAATGTCGGCACCGGTGGTCTTGCTGCACGGTGGGAGGTCGATGTTTTCGGTGCGAGGCATCTTGAAGCTGAGGCGACGGGTGCGCAGGCCGCTGGAACCGAAGAGGAACGGCATGGAGTACAGGTGGGATTGCTCGCTCAGGTGGC
Organism: Nitrospira sp.; assembly: GCA_030123625.1. Lineage (NCBI taxonomy): Bacteria > Pseudomonadati > Nitrospirota > Nitrospiria > Nitrospirales > Nitrospiraceae > Nitrospira > Nitrospira sp. The sequence continues at coordinate 727,344 of CP126121.1, read as the reverse complement.
GACGAGCTATCTGGAACTACGCGGCGCACAGGAACGGACTGCGATCCTGCGCGAAAACATCGAGATCCAGCGGGAAAGCCTTAGAGCTCTGCAGGCCTTTTATCGTGCTGGTTTAACGAAAGAAACCGACGTTTCCCGCCAGGAAACCTTGCTGCATAGCACCGAGAGTACCCTCCCGGGATTGAAGGCAGCAGAGACAACGCTGATCCATCGTCTCAGCGTGTTGCTGGGCGAATCTCCGGCGAAACTTGAACACCGGCTTGTTGCTGTAACAGCTCATCCATCCGACCTGCCCGGCATCCCAAACATGTTGCCTTCAAGCCTGCTATTCCAACGGCCTGATCTGCGCCTTGCGCAAACCGAAGTGAGTGCGGCAGCGGCCAGGCTGGGTGCGGCGCGGGCCGATTTGTTCCCAAAAATATTGCTGTCGGCAAGCGGTGGGATCGGCGCACTGGCCGTCGGCGGATTTCCGACTCTGGTGGAGAGTGTGTATGCGCTGGGGGCGGGCCTCACGGCTCCGATATTCAATGCGGGACGGATTCGGGCCCACATCGCTGCCGCAGACGCGCGGCTGGATCAAGTCGCGGCAAAGTACGAAAAAACCTTCCTCCTCGCCTTAGAAGACGTGGAAAATGCCTTTGTCGCCCATACCTCGTCGAAGGAGCGCCACGAACAACTCTTGAAGGCCGAAACAGCAGCAGAGAAAACGTATCGATCCTCCGAAGCCTTATATCAGAGGGGAGCGAGTGATTATTTATCCGTGCTGGATGCTCAACGCACCAAACTTTCAATCAACGACGAGCGTGTCAAAGCTGAAACCGCCATTCGTGTCTCCTTGGTCTCGCTTTCCAGGGCCTTTGGTGGCGGTTGGGCCGTGGACAGCTCAGTAAGCCGAGGAAGTGATAATGACCCCATGAAATAACAGAGAAGGACTATGTCGTGCGGTTCCGAAAACATAAATCGGTGAACCCAGATGTATCGCCGGCCTTGATGAGAGAGCTATGGGCCGGATCATCCCACGTGGCCATCGATCTCAACGGTCTCGTAATACTGCTTGACGGCGAGCCGGAACGACGGTATCCCAGTGGCCATGAGTCAGTCTTCCACCACGTTGGCCTATGGATCGGTCGTGCTTGCTGCGGTCTTGTGGGGCGGTTCGATCGTGGCGCAGAAGATGGCCCTCGGCTCGTTCTCTGCTGTCGAAGCGTCGGTTCTCCGCGATATCGGAGGGCTGGTGATTCTTCTCGCAACGTGGTGGCCGAAAGAACGCGGCGCAATCAAAATCAGCCGCGCCGACATTCGCTTGCTCGGTCTTCTAGGACTCGGTGTCTTGGGGAACCATCTGCTCATCCTCATGGGACTCAACTATGTCAGCGGGGCGGTCGGCGGTGTGATCATCGGATCGAGCCCTGTCGTGACGGCTCTCCTCTCCGCCATGTTGATTCGGGATGTGCCGCTGCGTGCAGTTTGGACCGGCTCCCTGCTGTCGTTCGCTGGTGTCGGATTGGTCTCGGTGGCGGGCTTTCAAGCGGCCGGCGAGCAGCCGCTGTTGGGGAGCGCATTGGTCTTTCTCGGCGTCGTGAGTTGGGCGCTCTATAGTATCGGCAGCCGCACTATTATGGAGCGGATTTCAGCACTGACCGTCAATTGGACGACCCTCATGGTCGCGACGGTTCTTCAGATTCCGTTGCTGTGGACGGATCAAAAGATGCTGCATACCGGGGTCGGATCGGTGACGACATCCGACTGGCTGGCGCTCGGCTATCTCATTCTCTTTGCGACGGCGGTGGCGCAACAGGCTTGGTTGTTCGGCGTCAAAGGCATCGGCCCCTCACGAGCCTCGATCCTAGGCAATTTGACGCCGGTCGCAGCCATCGGGTTATCGGCCTTGATCCTTGGAGAATCCGTCGGACTGATTGAAGTCATCGGCATCGGCCTCATCCTGGCCGGCGTTTGGGCCGTTAACCGGCAAACGGCTGAATCAAATAGCTAGGGCCTCGTCTCCATCCATCTTTCACGGCCTCGATCCCTGCCTCGCTATTGAGGTATGATGGACAACCCGATCATTGGAGAAATATGGTATGGTTTCTCCTTGCCTCGTTGTCATCGATCAGAAGTTGTTCCGTCAAGTCGGGCATAGTGATGAACAGTAAATATGCCCAAATACTGATCGTCCTGGTGTTCGCCCTCACCTTCTTCATCGACACAGTTTCGCCGATGGGGTATGAAGTGTGGGTCGGCCATATCTTTGCCGTACTGTTGGCTCTCTGGATCGAACGTCCGAATGCTCCCTATGTTGTTGCAGCGATTGCGACCGTCCTCCTCATACTGGAATTTTGGCTTTCTCCTCCCGGCATCCCACTGGACATGGCTGTCTTCAATCGAACTGTCGGGGTTGCGCTACTCTGGATGACGGCGGGGCTTGTCGCGAGGGCGAAAACGGCCAAGCTGGACGATGCGACCAGACGACTGGGGGCTATCGTGGAAAGCAGCAGTGATGCCATCCTGAGTGTGACACCCGACGGCATTGTGACGTCGTGGAATACCGGGGCGGAACGGATGTTCGGATATACCGCCGCCGAAATGCTTGGCCGTTCCATTCTGACGCTCGTTCCGGCCAATCTTCATGAGTACGAAGCCGGGTTGCAAGCCTCAGTGCAGAGAGGACAAAGCATCCGTACCGATGACGCGGTGCGGCTGACCAAGGACGGGCGGAGCATCGATGTGTCGGTCACATTGTCGCCGCTCAGAGATGCTGCCGGTCGGTTCATGGGAGTGTCGAAAATCATTCGCGATATCAGTGAACGGAAACGAGCGCAGACACTTCTGCAACAGGCACGCGAAGCACTGGAAGTGAAGGTTCAAGAACGAACCGCTGAATTGATCAGCGCCAATCACTCCTTGCAGAAGCTCTCCAGTCGGCTGATGCAAGTGCAGGAAGAAGAGCGAAGCCGGCTTGCACGCGACCTGCACGACGAGGTTGGGCAGTTGCTCACCGCGCTGAAGATCGATCTGCAAGAGGTCCAGCATAGCGAGGTGGCACAGATTCGGTCCGATTTTCTTACGGATGGTCTTGAGCTGGTGGACCGTCTTCTGACCCAAGTGCGGACTCTGGCGCTGGATCTGCGGCCCTCTATTCTTGATGACCTGGGGTTAGTACCCGCGCTGAGGTGGTATGCGAACCGGCAGGCGGATCGCAATGGATGGACCCTCTTTTTCTCAGCCGAAGGGATGACGGGGCGGGTTTCTGCCCCTATCGAGGTGGCCTGTTTCCGGGTTGCGCAGGAAGCCTTGACCAATGTCTCCAAGTACGCCAAAGCGAAGACCATCGATCTGATGTTGCGTCAGAACAGTCACAAGGTCACGCTCGTTATCCAGGACGACGGTATCGGATTCGATGTGATGTTGGCACGGCAGCGGGCGCAAGGCGGCCAAACGATCGGATTGCTCGGAATGGAAGAGCGTATACGATTGGCCGGGGGCGCCTTCGAGATCGTATCAACTCTAGGTCAAGGGACCAGGCTCGAACTGTGCTTCCCGCTCGCCGAGCAAGATCAAAGCAAGCAGCTTGGAACGGTTGAGGTCCTGGTCCCATGAGCCAACTCCGGGTTGTCATCGTGGAAGATCATGCGTTGGTCAGAGCCGGTATGCGGGCGCTCCTGCAAAAAATCGAAGGGGTCGAAGTCGTCTCGGATGTCGGGGACGGGTGGGAAGCCGTCAAGTCTGTGCAGACGGATGCTCCTGATCTCGTGCTGATGGATATCGCCATGCCCGGATTGAACGGACTCGACGCGACCTTGCGGATCGTCAAGGAATCGCCCACTACGCGTGTGATTCTACTGTCGATGCATGCCAATGAGGAATATTTCCAGCAAGCGTTAGAGGTGGGCGCCTCCGGGTACCTGTTGAAGGGCGCAGAGCTGGCTGAACTCGAGTTGGCCCTCAGGACGGTCGCCAGAGGTGAGACGTATCTGACCCCGGCGGTTGCCAAGTATGCGATCAAAGCCTACCGAGAAAAATCAGAAGGGCCTTCTGGTCCGCTTATGAGGCTCAGTATGCGCCAACGAGAAATCCTGCAACTCATCGCCGAAGGGCAAACGACGAAAGACATCGCTCAACGCCTGAACCTGAGCGTCAAAACGGTCGAAACTCACCGAAGTCAATTGATGGAGCGGCTCGACATTCACGATGTACCGGGACTCGTCCGCTTCGCGATGCGGGTGGGACTTATCCAGCTCTACTCCTAACTGCTGTTCGGTTCGCTCATTTCTCCCTCGAACTTTCCGTGAACTCGTACGTCCTCCTCGGGGGATTTCCACCTTTCTTTCAGGATTTTCCTGATACGCTCATGTCGTGCTCTTTTGGCAAGCTGTACGGGGACCGAGACACCATGCGTTGCCCATCAACCGAGAAGGACAAGGCAGTGATGAAACGCATGTTGCCGCTGCGCACGCTCCTCGTGGACGACAGCCCCGAGTTTCTGGGACGGTTGGAAAAGTGGCTTCTGAATCATCCTGACTTTGAGATCGTGGGGAAGGCCTATTCGGGACTCGAAGCCGTCAAGGAGGTCAGCGTGCTTCGTCCGGATCTCGTGCTGATGGACGTGGCGATGCCGCTCATGAACGGATATGAGGCGACGGTGAGCATCAAAGAAGGTGCTCACCGACCGATGGTGATCCTGATTTCATTTTTCGACAGGCGTGAAACGTGTGAGGATCGTGATTCGAGGGCCGACGCATTCCTCAAGAAGGACTCGCTGTACAGGGATTTGCTCCCTACTGTGGCTCGTCTCTTCCCTCAGCAGCGGAGGCAAACGGAATCCACATTGTGAGCGCCGGAAAGGAGCGGCCATGGGTTGCGAGCGATGCAACGGATGGATGATGTCGGAACGGCGTGTGGGGCATAGTGCGAGTGATGAACTGATCTTAGGGGTGTCCTGGCGCTGTGTGAACTGCGGAAATGTGGTGGACTCGGTCATCATACGGAATAGGGCGGTGCGAGCCGTCCCCGCGGTTCCCACGGCATAGTCGGGAACACGATACGCCGTTGAACAGATATGTGGAGACGATACCTCTGCAAAGAGGTAGGGAGGTCGTATGAACGTCAAGGGGTTCATTATTGAAGATAACCAGGGGAGAGAATTCGTGCTCCTGTGCGAACAGCCGTTTGGGCGATCGGGGAGAACCTTCTTGCTCCGCGGGTGGCAGCGGCTGCGCCTGGTTCCGCTGCAGTATACGGAACGGGAGCTTCGAAAAATCGTCGGTGGAGTGCTGGTTACACTGAACGAGCTGTTTAGGAGTCTCCCGAAATTGCTTGAGCATATCTCCGGGGCATCTTCCGATCATGCCGACTCTGTGACGCCGCTGACAAGGAAAACACCGGTGTTGAGGAAAGTCACCCGGCGAGAAGAAAAAATGGTGAGGAGGGGGTGACCGTCATAGACGGGGGATGTTGCAAAACTCTCCGGTGGCGTTCGTGGAGGACATTGCTGACTCGCTCTTTCGGCGGCGTTCACAGGCGTGCCGGGCCGTATTGGGCACGGCGTGAATCTCCCGCTCGTCCGCTCGCGTGAGCCTGTCACTCGCGATCCAGCGGAGCCATAGGTACGAACTCGTGCCGGAGAAATGTCCTCGCAGCGCGCCACTCGCTTGCAGTATGATACGGCTCCGCCGACTGAGAGGCGAAGCCGTGTTGAAACAGCGTATCGACGCCGTCACGAAAGCCAACCAGAAATTTTACGATGCCTTCGAGGCTCTCGACATCGCCAAGATGGACGAGATCTGGGCCCATCAAGAATACGTCACCTGTATCCATCCTGGATGGACGATCCGTTCCGGATGGCCCGCCGTCCGCGATTCCTGGGTGCTGATCTTCAATAACACCTTCTCGATGAAGTTCGACCTCACCGACGTGATGGTCCAAGTGGCGGGCGATATGGCCTGGATTATTTGCGTGGAGAATCTCACGACGCAACAGTCCGACGAACCGCAACAAGCCAAGGTCCTCGCAACAAATCTTTTCGAACTTATCGGCGATGAATGGCTCATGATCCATCACCACGGCTCGCCGGTGATGGGGTGAACGAGGAGGTGCGGGGCGTTGTGTGGTTTTCTTGGCTCGCTGAGCGCGCACACAAGAACAATCGCATGATGAGATTGCGGGCGGTGCTCGCTCAATGCGCGCAGTGGGAGAGACCCCACGCGCTAGCCCTGGGTTGTGGGAAAGAAGAAAAGCCGACGGTGCTCGCTCAATGCGCGCGGAAGAAAACCACACAACGCAGTAGGAGTAAGGTTTTCGGCGCGACCGACGCATCATTTTGTCCGCATGGTCAGCTCATGACCGACAGCATACGTCGAGCGACGTTAGACGATCTAGACCAGCTCGTTCCGCTGTTTGACGCCTATCGTCAGTTCTACGGGCAACAGTCGGACATCATTGTTGCCAAGCAATTCTTGAGTGATCGTCTCGTCTGTAATGAATCGGTGGTGCTCATAGCCGAAGATGATACTGGGAGCGCGATCGGCTTTGTGCAACTATATCCGACCTTCTCATCCATTCTCGCCGCGCCGATGTATGTGCTCAGCGACCTGTTTGTCAGACCTGACGTCAGACGAAGAGGGGTGGGGACGCTGTTGATTAAGTCAGCCGCGGAGACGGCTCGTGCCGCCGGAGCGGTTCGTGTGGAATTGGCGACGGCGATCGCGAATGTTTCAGCACAACGGCTCTATGAATCATTGGGATGGCGGAGAGATGACTTCTATCTCTACGGCGTATCGTTATGACAGGGTGATGGCAATCAGAGCTTCGGTGCGTGAGCGGGCATTTCATCCCGACCGATAGTTTTCATCCATTCGGCGGCGACGGTATCGCGTTCCTCCATCGTCATGCCGGCATAGGTGTGAAACATCCGAGTGCCGCGGCGGCGACGCCAGGTGAGAAAGTTGATGAAGTGGTCTTTGCAGACAGAACGCGTGCCGGCCGGAGCATAGGGTGTCTCCAGGCAATCAGGCACGCAGCATTTGCTATCCAACATTTTGTGTTCTCCCTACGAACCTGTTCAGTATGACGGTCGGCTGTGCCGAATTTCAAGGCTCTGCTCAACATTGTCTCTTGACCTCGCCGATTTCCTCGGGTAGGACATGCTCGATGCACATGTCCTCTCTCGTGGTCTTTCTTCTTGTTTTAGCAACACTGTCTACCAGCTGCAGCTCTTTGATGGAAAGGAACTCGCGGTTCAGTGCATCGGGAGATTCACTTGCATTGAGGACGGATCTCTTGCCTCAAGGGGTCGCCGTTGGTGATATCAGTTCAGGTCGGGCATTGCTCTGGCTGCGTACTGACGGACCGGCCTCCGTTCAGATTCAATGGGCCACGGTCTCACGATGGGAACGGGCTTCGAAATTTGCTACGGTCTCGCCTCCGGTGTCGAGAACGGAATCCATCATGACGACTGCTGAGGCGGATTATACCCTCATTATCCCGCTGGAAGGTCTGAGCCCCGCAACGCGCTATCGGTATCATGTGCTGGTCGGTTCTGTCGACCAGACCTCAAGACAGCACTCCGCGAGTCTTTCAGCCAAGGGCGAATTTGCTACCCTGCCGGACGAGAAGACCTCCGCCGCAGTGACGTTCGCTTGGAGCGGCGACCTTGGCGGCCAAGGGCGATGCCGCCAGGGAGTAGGCGGCTATCCCATCTTTGATGTCATCCACCGACAGCGAATCGACTTCTTCCTGTTCCTCGGTGATACGATCTATAGCGATAATCCCTGCCCCTCGCCGCCGAATGAGCCGGGGGCCGATTTTAAGGCCACGACGCTGCAGACCTATCGGACGCGCCATCGCTATCAACGCGGTGCCGAGGCGCTCCGGCGATTTTTGAAGGCAGTGCCGGTGTATGTGATCTGGGATGATCATGAGGTTCGGAACAACTTCTCGGGGTCGTTTGATGAGCAGATGCCCGCAGGCCGTCAGGCATTACGCGAATACTGGCCGATCGCTTCTTCCGCACACGATCCGGATCGTCTCTACCGGCGTGTACGTTATGGTGCCGACCTCGAACTCTTTATTTTAGATGCCAGGCAATATCGGAGTCGTAATGCCGATCCGGATGGTCCTGCCAAGACCATGCTTGGAGCGACCCAGTTGACGTGGTTGCTCGATGGACTGCGCGCTTCAACTGCCACCTGGAAAGTGATCGTGACTTCCGTTCCCCTCTCTATTCCAAAGGGTGGGGACGTTAATGTTCCCGGTTACGATGGCTGGGCGGGGGGTCCGGACGGTACCGGTTTTGAACGGGAACGGCGGATGATGGTCGATGCTATCCTGAGTCACAAGCTGAAGAACGTGGTGTTTCTTGCGGGTGATGTGCATTTCGCGCAGGCGAATGCCTATGATCCCGACCGAGACGGTGTGATTGATTTTCACGAATACATCGCCGGACCTCTCTCTGCCCGTCACGGGAAGTTGACGGCGACGGATGCCGGGCTGCACCCGACGCAACTCTTTTATGAATCGGGGTTCGACAATTTCGGTCTCGTTCACGTCACCAAGAACGAGTTTGCCGTTGCGGTGGTGGACGAGGCGGGTCATATGCGGTTTTCTCACGTTGTGCCCGCGAGGCCGTAAGGCCTCTTGCAATTGCGGCAGAGGGCCGGTTACCGTACAGCTCCCGAGGTCATTGGTCGGTTCACTTCAACGAGAGTAATGGAGCATATGTCATGTCAGGATTGATGTCCGCCGATGATATTTTTTCCACAGCGCAAGCGGCGGCCGCGGCGGCGACCGGGCCGGATGAAAAGGCTTTACAAATCGATTACGACGCATTGAGAGAAAAAATTCGCAAGGCATTGGACGACCGCAAGGTTGCACTCTGCCATGTGAATAAATTTTTGCCGGAGGGATACGAGGACCAAGGTCGGTTCAATCTGGTGCTCCTGACGGCGGGCAAGGTCGTGTTCGACATCGTCATCGGTGATTCCTATTTTCGGTACGATGTGGTGTCGGTCGGTCAATTGGAGAAGGTGCAGCTGATCGACGCGATGTGGGACAACCGGGAAAAGCGTCGAGAAGAGCCCTTCTTAAGCCTGCGCCTGATGCACGGCGAAGAAACGCATCTGCTGTTGGCCTTGGACGACCAAGAACGGGCCAGTCTGCTGAAGTTTGCGTCGGCAGTCACGGCGGCACGCAACCCCGAACGCTGAGCGTACGTTCGGATGCCGCGTGAGAATGCCGCGAGACACATTCGAGCCGCCAAGTCAAGCACCACGATACTTCTTTATAGACGTCAGGTGGTAAACAGGCTCAGCGGACATTCGGGACATTCGGATGGTCCATAGGCCCTTAGTCCGCAGTATTCCATCTCTCACAGGGAGTCAAACGTTGGGTGGAGGTCTCTCGCCAGATGAGGCACAGTCTCGTCTCATGCGGATTGCCGAGAATATCGGCATACGACACGATTCCAAGTATCACAATGAACCAATCCTTGCGCTCCAAATGCATGCCCTGTACGTCGGTGAGCGGGGTTATCAGAGAGACGGTCCGAGGCACGACAGATCCGGGGTCGATTTCTCCAATGGTTTCGGCATCGGTCGTCAATTTCAGAGGCATGTCCCAGTCCGGGAATGTGCTGGCGGTCCAGACGGTCATGACGAGACGGGCTTTGGTCATCAAGGCGGCAGAATGCCCGCTATTCTTGAGGAGCACGGTAGCTGTCGGGACGTTGTGTTGGACGAGCGGGCCGACGATCGTCGATTCCTGAACGGTCATCTTTGCGAGGTTTGCCGATTGAGGCGGTTTTCCTCGCATCAACACAATGCTGGAAACTCCGACTAGGACCACAACTGAACCGACCAAAAGGGACCTGTGCTGTTTCAAGAAACCCTTCGATCTCGATTGCTCGAAGGGTGCTTCTCTCTGGTCGGTGCCGGACTCTGGTCTAAGAGAATTGGTCATTCACCGGTTGTGATAGGCCTCTGAGAAATACTTCTCCTTAAAATGTCACAGTACGATCACTCCGTCTCGCTGGGCGTCGCTTTGCTGTTGGTGAGCAGATTGGGCGGTGGCCCGATCGGCTCAAAGTTCTTCAACAACGGGACCTGGTCTTTGTGAACCCACATCATGTCGTGATTATATGAATCACGAGGGCCAGAACTACCCGTGAACGTCTTGCCGTCGGGTGTGAAAGTCCAACACATATCTTCACCGGCTGTATTGATGGTATCTCCGAGGTTCAACGGCTCTTGCCATTCGCCCTTCGGATTTTGGTAGGAAATCCACATATCATGCCCTCCCCTCGACCCCATGTCCGGACGCGTACTGGTCATGATGAGACTTTTCCCGTCCTTTGACAAGCCGGTCCAGTGCATATGGTCTCGATAGGCCGAATTGATGCGTGGCCCGAGACTCTCCGGTTTCTGCCAGATACCATCCTTCTTTTCGACTTTCCAGATATCGCTGTCTTGGGTGACCCCCGGTTGGTGATAGTTGAAGTAAATCAAGCTGTCGGACGCAATAATCGGACAGTGTTCCTCGCCTGTGGTCGTATTGATGTGAGGGAGCTCCGGGACCTCGTTCCAATTTCTGGCCGGTTGCCAGACGCCGTTGAGTTTTTGTGTCACATAGAGATCGCCGGTGGAGAGATTCCCCGGCTCGTACCTTGTGAAGTAGATGACATTGCCGTCGTCCGAGAGGCTCGGTTCCAGCTCCCAGGCCGACGTATTGATGTTCGGTCCCACGGTCGGATCGATGTCCGGCCCCAAATGTATCGGGGCTTGCCACTCGCCGTTCACATTGTGAGACATCCAGATGTCGAAGTTATAGGGCACCTCTGGTGAGGGAATGCTTCCTTGCCGTCCTGAGACGAAGATGGCGGTCTTCCCGTCGGCGCTATAGGTCATCTCGATCTCTGAGTCTGATGAGTTAATAGGCTCGCCCATATTCTTCGATAGCGAGGAACTTGCACTCGCGTGTCCGTTATGGGGCATCTCCATGCCTGACATTGCATGCGTCAGGGGAGGAGTTATGAAGAGTGCGAGCAGTGCCAAACCGTACTGAAGGTGAAGGGCATGTGCGTCCATACAAAATTCCTCCCTGTTTCAACCTGCGCATCAATTATAGGCGATCCCATCTCAGGAGGTATAGGTCGGTTCACCAGCACATTGATGAATATGCGTCCGCGCGAAGATCAGATTGAAGTCGCTTCGTCATGCGCATCTGGTTGCCTCCTCTCACTCTGTCGCGCACCTGATGCCGAGTATGGCAAAATATAAGCGAACAATATTGAAGAAGCATCATTCATGTCGCAGCAGGCGGATAAACACGATGAGCAGGTCGGCACGATACCGTCGCGGAGCATCCTCGTCCGAGTTCAGCACCACCTCCATGAGTTCTGGATGCGCTACGGTATGCCGCTCAGGCAGGCGATCGCCCCTCGACGCGGAAGAGCCATTGCCTCTTTCGCGGTTCTGTTATGCGTGATGTATCTCGGCTACCGTCTTTATGACGGCAGAAACGACGCAGCGCTCGGCGACGGGACGCGTGAAGAAGCCGTCCCTACCGTGACTGTCACCCTTCCCAAGCCGGTGCTGCCGACTGAGACGATTACTCTTCCCGGCAACATTGTGGGGTGGTACGAAGCGCCGATCTACACACGGGTCACGGGCTACGTGAAAATGTGGTACAAGAAATAAGGTGCGTGTCCCCGAATCGAGCCGTCGAGTCGTAAGGTACTATCGCTCCGTTCGGCCAGACGGGTGACCAGAACACACATGCTTCAGCATGATGGTGCTTACCCCTTATCTTCAAGGAGAAAGCGCTGTTGAGGTTCATGGTTCAACGGCCTTGACTGAAGCTCAATAAACGTATAGCCCCAGACGGCCCCCATCGCCGACTTGAGGACGAGCCACCGTTCACGAGCCCGTCCCGTCGAGAGTTCAACGATGCCGGCGATCGGGCCAACAGGGTTCAACGAGCCACTATTATGGAGCCCATAGCCATCACTGGTGTTGTACGCCAGTACGTGACAGGAGTTTTCAGATTCGACGATCCCGACCACCTCTTTCATCGATGCCTCGGAAGCTTTGCCTTCATCGAAGATCATGGCGGGTGTCGATTGCAGAATTGCTTCCTGCCGAAGACTCTCTTCCTGCAGATAATAGACCGTCGTGTTCAACTCTTTAGACATCAGGACTTGAAGCGCTGTGATTGCGAAGCCGTTGTCCGGTGTCATACAGGAGCGGGGGGGCAACTGGCTGCCGTTCAGTGCGTCCCCCTGGGGCGAGGCCAACGGTCCAGATGAGGATTTGATGTCTTCCAAAGAAAGGGGGGTTTTTGCGTTGTCCGGCATCGAGGACATCGACCCAGCTGAGAATTGAGCCAACAGTCCGTTGTTCATCGCGTCGGTCGGATCCCATTTGCGTTTCCCGCTCATCGCGTCGTCCGCCTGCCATTTGAGGAGGGGGGTGATCCCCTTTCTCACAGCCACGAGAAACTGCGCTCTGGTACTCGATAGCTGGCCCTCCGTGAGACCGTACACATAATGCGGTCGTGGGTGGGCCATGGACTGTGGCTTGATCGTCCCTTTTTGAAGGCGTTTGAGATGTTTGAGGTGAATGAGATCTGATTGGTGACCGAGCAGGAGCACCTCTTCGTTGTCTGCGGGCGGCTGAGCAAAGGGGATGAGAATATGATCACCCTCTCGCTGAGCGGGATAGAACCGGATGTGGCCATCAAGAAAGCTCACGGATTCTGCAGCTGCAATTGCCACAGCGAGGGTCAACGAGACCGTCCAAAGGAGCAGGATGAAAACAACCTGTCTGAGGCTGCCCGTATGGTCCATTCTTTTATATATCATGAGAGTCCCTCCGGGGTTGCAGATATCGCCGATTTAGAATTTCGGTCAATGTGAAAATCCTATTGCTCGATCATGAAGGTTTGATGGTGACACCATGAAGAAACCTCGCCATTCATCAACCTGTTTGGGAACCGGTAAAATTTGTCTTACTGTTGCGAATGTTGATGCAGAAAACATTCAAACTTTACTAGGTCCTGTTAACACTAACGCAAGCCATCGACGATCAGAGCGAAATTGATGAACGCGACAAACATGACATCGAGTTTTTCAAACCGTGTGAAGATGCGCCGAAATCCCTTGAGCCGACGGAACAGCCGTTCGATCTCATTGCGTCGTTTATACAGAACTCGGTCGTATTCCCATGGCGCGAGTCGATTGGACTTGGGCGGCACCACCGGTACATACCCTAACTCCACGGCCAGGTGCCGCGTCTCATCGCCTTCATACGCTCGATCCATCAACAGATATATCGGACGCGGTATGCGACCGACGCGTTGCAGCAGCTGTCGCCCCTCGGGTGCATCGTGGGCTTGGCCGGGGGACAGAGCAAACGTTATGGCCGTTCGAGCATCCGCGGCAACCATATGAATCTTGGTCGTCCATCCGCCGCGGGACTGACCAATGGCTTGCGAGCCGTTTTTTTTAACGCCCCCGTGCCATCTGGATGGACCTTGACGATGGTACTGTCCAAGCTGACGGCTTCGATTTTCACGCGGATGATCTGTGCGTGCTGTAACTGTGCAAAGACGCGATCCAGCACCCCGCTTTTCGACCAACGACTCATGCGGGTATAGATGGTGTGCCAGTTGCCGAATCGCTTGGGGAGACCGCGCCACTTGCACCCCTGCTCGGCAACGTACAGGATGGCGTTGAGCACATGCAGATTGTCGAGTGTCACGTTGCCTCGTTGCCTCGGCAACCACGGCGCGATTTGGCGATACTGGGCGTCGGTGATTTCCATGTACACAGTATCGCATGAAATGACCCTTAGTGTTAACAGACCCTAGTGCTCCTGGTTTCTATGGCTTCTATATTGTTACAGGTTGTGGGAAAATGCTTTCGACTGAACCATAAGCATCCAACATTTCGGCTTGCCCTACCCCTGTCCTACCATGGTAATCGGGGAGTCCGAGGTTCTATCAATATGAAACGCCTGAGGCGCAGGGCAGCTCAAGGCGTAGGTGAAAGGAGATGGCAGTCATGACCTACGTAATAATCTTTCTCGGTCTCCTGACCCTGGCCGCCTATCCCGGAGAAGTCCAAGCCTGGCCCCATTGCAACGGCGACAAGTACCAACGTCAATTCCAGGAACCGGACTCCTATGAACTTCCTTTGAATTCCTACGATCATCAGCGAGGGATAAATGGACGATATTGGACTGTCGGTGGCGAAAACGCTCCTTTGCCCAAAACTCTGAGCGAACAGCTACAGCTGCAAGGCATGGCCGGTGAACACGTTGGATCACAGCGTCGAGGCAACTCCATGGGGCATACCGGAGGAGGTTACACCGAGAGTTACGGTTATGACGAGGGGTATAGTGGGGGTTACTCGGAGGGTTACGTCGAGGGTTACGGCGGGGAGGCTATCAGGGGGGCAGGCAGGGATTCCCGTGCAGGGTTCAACAGTGAACTCACGCAATCACCGAATCCGGACGCGGTAATTTCACTCGGACAGCCAGGAGTGGGGCGGTAGGTCCCCATCTTTCTTCACGCCGCCGAAGCGAATCGCTACGTAAGAATGTAAAAGCAGAGCGCGCAGGCCAAACCTCATCTGTCGATAAGAGAATCGGGCCGCTTAGCCTACAGCACTACCACTCAACTGCGGAATTCAGGATCATATATACAGATATTCCTCGTCCTACACGATCAACCAGATTGAATCGGGCCACTGAAAGATGAGCGGCCTATCTTTGGAGTGCGCATTTGGGCGCACGCTTGTAAGACGACACAATCGTAACTGGAAGTTCTCTGTAGATACTCCCGGCCTTCGGGCAGACAGAGATCCTCTCGCCTGTTTCGCTGCCTCATGCGATGAAGATGCAGACGTTGGGCACTGGGACTTATCCGGGTTCCCGGCACGGGACTTATCCGAGTTCCCGGCACCCACCAGGATGTGGCAGGATATGAGCCAGAGAAGCTGACGGCCGGCGGACTTTACGTATGAACCAACTTGTCATCATCGCCCTCAAACGGCCCTACACCTTCGTCGTGCTGGCGATCTTACTCGTGCTGTTCGGGACGCTGACCATCCAAGAGATGCCGACCGACGTCTTTCCCTCCATCCGGATTCCCGTCACGTCCATCGTCTGGCCCTACCTCGGCATGTTGCCGCCGAGGCTCGACGGACGCATCACGTATATGTTCGAGCGCTTCGTCACCTCGACCGTCGAAGGGATCAAGTATCTGCATAGTCACTCCTACTACGGCATCAGCATCACCAATATTTTTCTTCAGGACGGCATCGATGTGGGCCGAGCGGAAGCGGATATCACCGCCATTGCGCAGACCGTCATCAAAGTCTTGCCGCCCGATATTTCGCCGGCCATGATCATGCGTCTGGCGCCGTCCTCGCTGCCGGTCGCGATGCTGGAAGTCAGCTCCGACACCATGACGCCGGCGGAGCTCTTTAACATCTCCTACATGCAAATCCGTCCCCTGCTGGTCACCGTCAACGGCGTGATCGTCCCGTTTCCCTATGGGGGCTCTCCGCTACAGGTGATGGTCAACCTCGATCAGCAGGCCTTACTCGCTCGTCACATCACGGTGGCGGATGTCCACCGCGTATTTCGGCAACAGTACCTCATCCTGCCGGCCGGGGACGTCAAGATCGAGCAGAGCGACTGGATGCTCCTGACCAATGCCTCACCGATGCAGATCAAGGACTTTGAAAGCATTCCGATCAAGCGCGAAGGCAACGCGTTCGTCTACCTGCGCGACATCGGCACGGCCGAACTCATGGGACGGGTGCAACAGAACGCGGTGATCGTGCACGGCAAACAGTCCGTCATCATCGTCGTGATGAAGAGCACGGAGGCGTCCACCCTGGACGTGGTGGACGGGATCAAAGAGATGATCCCGCGCATTCAGAAGATTGTCCCGGAGGGGGTGAAGATCAGCCTCCTCAACGACACGTCGACCTTCGTCAAGGAATCGATCTTGGATGTGCTGCATGAGATGCTCACCGCCGGCGCCCTCGTCGGCTTCATCGTGCTGGTGCTCTTGGGGTCCTGGCGGCCGACCGTGATTATCGCCACCTCGATCCCGCTCTCCATTCTGAGCGCCATCATCGGCCTCCATTGGCTCGGGGAGACGATCAATGTGATGACCTTGGGCGGTCTGGCGCTGGCCGTCGGCATCCTGGTCGATGATGCGACCGTGATGATCGAGAATATCGATCGCCATCTCGAAATGAACAAACCGCTGGAGGACGCGATCATCGATGCCGCCAATGAGATCGTCGTCCCAACGCTGGTCTCCACGCTCGCCATCGCGATCGTCTGGTTGCCGCTCTTCAAACTCACCGGCACCTCCGGCTATTTGTTTAAGCCCATGGCGGAGGCGGTCGTCATCGCCATGATTGCCTCCTTTATCCTGTCGCGGACGCTGGTGCCGACCATGGCGAAATACATGCTGGTCGTGGAGCACCACGAGGCGTCACCCGGGCGTCAGGAACATCGGGTCGGCTGGCGCGCCAACCTGACGGGACTCCTGGGTTTCTTCACCCGCTTTCAAGCCGGCTTTGAGCGCCGTTTTAATCAATGTCGCACCGGCTATGGCACGCTGCTCGAACAGGCGGTGGCGCGTCGTCGCGGCTTCGTCCTCATGGCGCTGACCCTCGCGGTGAGCTCGCTCTCCCTCTATGCCTTCCTGGGGCGCGACTACTTCCCCGAGATTCGGTCGGATGTCGTTCAGATGCATTTTCGCGCGCCGCTCGGTACGCGCGTCGAAGTGTCCGCGCGCATCGCGTCGCTGGTCGCCGAAGACATCGAGACGTTGCTGCCGGGCCAGGTGGAGAACGTCGTCAGTAATTGTGGGCTCCCGATCGGACCGCATAACCTCGCCTTCATCCCGACGCCCACGATCGGCTCTCAGGATTGTGATGTGACGATCCTCTTGAAGGATGAGAAGTCGCCGGTGTGGGAGTACCGACGCATTCTCCGCAAGGGCTTGACGGAGCGCTATCCTGGGACCGAATTCACCTTTCAACCGTCCGATCTGACGGCCAAAATCCTCAACTTCGGCGCACCCGCGCCGATCGATGTGCAGGTCAACGGTCCGGATCAGTACGCGAACTATGAGTTCGCCCGCAAATTGATCGGCCGGCTGCGCCAGATCCCCGGCGCCTCGGATGTGGTGCTCCAGCAACCGATGCGTCAGCCGACCCTCCTGGCCGAAGGCCGCCGCACGTACGGCCTGGACGCGAACAAGACCGAGGGCGACATCACCGTCAATCTGCAAATGGTGGCGGCGGGGAGCCAACAGGTCGACCAGATCTTTTGGCTCGATCCCGACACCGGGTTTTCGTATCGGATCAATGTCTATATCCCGCAACCGCAGATCAATGGCATGACGGCGCTCAAGACCGTCCCGGTCGGGTCTCTTGACCGCAACTCGGCGAGTGAGATGGAACTGCTCGGCAATATGGCCGACTTCAAAGTCGTGGGCACACCGAGCATCGTCACGCACGGGAATATCATGCCGCTCTTCGACCTCTATATCTCACCCGAAGGGCGCGACCTGGGCGGGTTACTGGAGGACGTCGAGGAGGCGGTGCAGGAGCTGAAGGGGGAGTTGCCCGACAGCGCGGAGATCCAAATCCATGGGCAGGCTGCCCTGATGCACGACGCGTACGCGGAACTGATTTTCGGCTTGTTCGCCGCGATGGTGCTGGTCTATCTGCTGATCGTCGTCAACTTCCAGTCCTGGCTCGATCCCTTCATCATCGTCACCGCCTTGCCGGGCGCCCTGGCGGGGATTGCCTGGGCGTTGTTCGTGACCCGGACGCCGCTGTCGGAACCCGCCCTGACGGGGGCCATCATGTGCATGGGCACGGCGACCGCCAATTCGATCCTCGTCGTCTCCTTTGCGCGCGACCGGATCCGAGAACACGGCGACGCGGTGCGGGCCGCAATCGAAGCCGGCACGGCCCGCTTTCGCGCGGTGCTCATGACCGCGTCCGCCATGGTCCTCGGGATGGTGCCCATGGCGACCGGGTATTCGCAGAATGCGCCGCTGGGTCGAGCGGTCATCGGCGGCTTGCTCGTGGCGACCGTCTTTACCCTGTCCTTTGTGCCCTGTGTCTACGCGATTGTTTATAGCCAGCGACCGGCTGAGCCAAAAGGACTCGCCTCATGATGAAGAAATTCAGCGGAAAATACATGGCGGTGGTCGCGCTCCTGCTCTGCCTGCTCTATCTCGGCTACCGGATTTATGGCAGCGGCGACGACGCAGCGGCACTGGACCCCAAGACGCCTGAAGAAACCCTCCCCACCGTCTCCGTTGTTCCCCCCATCCCAGTGCCGGCGACCGAGACGATTTCCTTCCCGGGCAATATTATGGGGTGGTACGAAGCGCCGATCTACGCCCGGGTCACGGGCTATGTGAAGATGTGGCACAAGAAATACGGAGACTGGGTGAAAAAAGGCGACATCCTCGCCGAAATCAACACGCCGGATCTCGACGCCGAATATGAGCAGGCCAAGGCCGAGCTGAAATCGCAGCGCGCCTTCTATAAGCTCGCCGACGTGACGGCGAAACGTTTGATCGGGCTGCGCCCAACCTATGCCGTCTCCGAACAGTCGGTCACAGTGCAAACACAGCATATGAAAACCCAGGCAGCCATGGTCAAGGCAGCTGAGCAGAGGGTTAAGAACATCGAGGCGTTCATAGGGTTCAAAACAATCCTCGCTCCCTTTGACGGCGTGGTCGTCCAGCGCAACATCAACGTCGGGGATTTGGTCAGTAAGGAAGGGAATCTGAGCAATCCCAATGGGATCAGCAATCTCTATACCGTGGCCGTCATCGATAAATTGCGCCTCTTTGTCAATGTGCCGGAACGGTTCGCCCCGTTCCTCCATCCAGGCCTGACGGCCGATGTGACGGTACCGCAATTACCCGATCGTCATTTTACCTTCAACTTCCTCACCATCGCCCGTCGCTTCGAGGTGGGGACGCGCACTGTGACCTCGGTCTTCACAATCGACAATGAAGACCACGCGCTCTGGCCCGGCTCTTACGCCCAAGCCCAGATCACGGCTCCGGTCAATCGGCAAGCCTTCTCAATGCCGTTAACCGCACTGGTGTTTCAGGAGGAGAGTGCGCAGGTGGCTGTGCTGACGGAGGACGATCGCGTGCACTATAAGCGCATCGCTATCGGCCGCCTCAATGCCCATACGATCGACGTGGCAGAGGGGCTTTCCGCAAACGATCGCATCATCAACAATCCGAGCAACGCATTGCTCGAAGGCGACAAGGTGCGCGTCGTCACGCCGACGTCCGACGACGATCGTCCCGACACGCAAGAATCCTCATCAGAGCAATCATCTACAGAGTGACGGCGGCTCTAAAGGATCCTGGTCGCATGGCTGAGGCCTTGGGCTGAGTCGGCACTCAAATGAATATCGATTGGAATCCGCTCAGCAAGAACGGGGACAAGGATACACGCTCTTGAGCGTGATGGTGTTTACCCCCTATCTTCAAGGAGAAATCGCCGTTTGGGTTCGCGGTTCAACGGTTTCGAGGGAAGCTCAATAAACGTATATCCCCAGACTTCGCGCATCGCTGATCTGAGGACGAGCCACCGTTCAGTAGACCGCCCCATAGACAGTTCCACGATGCCGGAAATTGGGCCAACAGGTTCCGAAGACCCGCTGTTCTGTAGCCCATAGCCATCACTGGTGTTGTACGCCAGTACGTGACAGGAGTTTTCAGATTCGACGATCCCGACCACCTCTTTCATCGATGCCTCGGAAGCTTTGCCTTCATCGAATATCATGTCGGGTGTCGATTGCAGAATTTCTTCCTGCCGAAGACTCTCTTCCTGCAGATAATAGACCGTCGTGTTCAACTCTTTAGACATCAGGACCTGAAGCGCTGTGATTGCGAAGCCGTTGTCCGGTGTCATACAGGAGCTGGGAGCTAATTGTTGGCCGCTCATCGGGCCACCCTGGTTCGAGGCCAACGGTCCAGATGAGGATTTGATGTCTTCCAAAGAAAGGGAGGTCTTTGCGTTGTCCGGCATCGAGGACATCGGCCCAGCTGAGAATTGGGCCAACAGTCCGTTGTTCATCGCGTCGGTCGGATCCCATTTGCGTTTCCCGCTCATCGCGTCGTCCGCCTGCCATTTGAGGAGGGGGGTGATCCCCTTTCCCACAGCCACGAGAAACTGCGCTCTGGTGCTCGATAGCTGGCCCTCCGTGAGACCGTACACATAATGTGGCCGTGGGTGGGCCATGGACTGTGGCTTGATCGTCCCTTTTTGAAGGCGTTTGAGGGAAATGAGATCTGATTGGTGACCGAGCAGGAGCACTTCTTCGTTGTCTGTAGGCGGCTGAGCAAATGGAATGAGAATATGATCACCCTCTCGCTGAGCGGGATAGAACCGGATGTGGCCATCAAGAAAGCTCAAGGATTCTGCAGCTGCAATTGCCACAGCGAGGGTCAATGAGACCGTCCAAAGGAGCAGGATGAAAACAATCCGTCTGAGGCTGCCCATATGGTCCATTCTTTTATCCATCATGAGAGTCTCTCCGGGGTTGCAGATATCGCCGATTTAGAATTCGGATCAGATTGCTCGGAATCGTCGTACAAGCATGTATTTGTCTTACCCAGGTAACGCAGAGTCCTCCTACAGCAATCTCCATCAACCAACTGGAGCGGCCTCTCTTGAGAATGCGCCTGTTGGCTCACGCGTATACGGCGACACACTCGTATCTGGACGGTCTCTGTAGCTCCCCTCGGCCTTCGGGCGTGGCCTTCGACGAATGCAAGCGGCGCGTGTCCACCACCGAGGGCTGACCCGTGCTCTCATCCCTAATCCTACCAGCCAGAGCTCCTCTCGCGTATTTTGCTGCCGCATGCACTGATGATGCAGACGTTGGGCACTGGGACTTATCCGGGTTCCCGGCACGGGATTTATCCGAGTTCCCGGCACCCGCCAGGATGTGGCAGGATATGAACCGGAGAAGACGAAGCATGAATCGTTCAATAGTTCTTCGCGATGTTCATCATGACTCAGTCATGTTTTCGTCAGAGCGTTTCCGTGTTGATGGAAAGCCAAGGGATGCCATCATGTCACGGTGTGCGGACTCAGGAAACTGTCTCCCATTCCTCGCCGAGGCGGAGTCGACGTCCCTCACGCTGACGGCCGGTGGATTTCACGTATGAAGCAACTTGTCATCATCGCCCTCAAACGGCCCTACACCTTCGTCGTGCTGGCGATCTTACTCGTGCTGTTCGGGACGCTGACCATCCAAGAGATGCCGACCGACGTCTTTCCCTCCATCCGGATTCCCGTCACGTCCATCGTCTGGCCCTACCTCGGCATGTTGCCGCCGAGGCTCGACGGACGCATCACGTATATGTTCGAGCGCTTCGTCACCTCGACCGTCGAAGGGATCAAGTATCTGCATAGTCACTCCTACTACGGCATCAGCATCACCAATATTTTTCTTCAGGACGGCATCGATGTGGGCCGAGCGGAAGCGGATATCACCGCCATTGCGCAGACCGTCATCAAAGTCTTGCCGCCCGATATTTCGCCGGCCATGATCATGCGTCTGGCGCCGTCCTCGCTGCCGGTCGCGATGCTGGAAGTCAGCTCCGACACCATGACGCCGGCGGAGCTCTTTAACATCTCCTACATGCAAATCCGTCCCCTGCTGGTCACCGTCAACGGCGTGATCGTCCCGTTTCCCTATGGGGGCTCTCCGCTACAGGTGATGGTCAACCTCGATCAGCAGGCCTTACTCGCTCGCCACATCACGGTGGCGGATGTCCACGACGTGCTCCGGCAACAGTACCTCATCCTGCCGGCCGGGGACGTCAAGATCAAGCAGACCGACTGGATGCTCCTGACCAATGCCTCACCGATGCAGATCAAGGACTTTGAAAGCATTCCGATCAAGCGCGAAGGCAACGCGTTCGTCTACCTGCGCGACATCGGCACGGCCGAACTCATGGGACGGGTGCAACAGAACGCGGTGATCGTGCACGGCAAACAGTCCGTCATCATCGTCGCGATGAAGAGCACGGAGGCGTCCACCCTGGACGTGGTGGACGGGATCAAAGAGATGATCCCGCGCATTCAGAAGATTGTCCCGAAGGGGGTGAAGATCAGCCTCCTCAACGACACGTCGACCTTCGTCAAGGAATCGATCTTGGATGTGCTGCATGAGATGCTCACCGCCGGCGCCCTCGTCGGCTTCATCGTGCTGGTGCTCTTGGGGTCCTGGCGGCCGACCGTGATTATCGCCACCTCGATCCCGCTCTCCATTCTGAGCGCCATCATCGGCCTCCATTGGCTCGGGGAGACGATCAATGTGATGACCTTGGGCGGTCTGGCGCTGGCCGTCGGCATCCTGGTCGATAACGCAATTGTGATGATCGAGAATATCGATCGCCATCTCGAAATGAACAAATCGCTGGAGGACGCGATCATCGATGCCGCCAATGAGATCGTCGTCCCGACGGTAGTCTCCACGCTCGCCATCGCGATCGTCTGGTTGCCGCTCTTCAAGCTCACCGGCACCTCCGGCTATTTGTTTAAGCCCATGGCGGAGGCGGTCGTCATCGCCATGATTGCCTCCTTTATCCTGTCGTTCACGCTGGTGCCGACCATGGCGAAATACATGCTGGTCGTGGAGCACCACGAGGCGTCACCCGGGCGTCAGGAACATCGGGTCGGCTGGCGCGCCAACCTGACGGGACTCCTGGGTTTCTTCACCCGCTTTCAAGCCGGCTTTGAGCGCCGTTTTAATCAATGTCGCACCGGCTATGGCACGCTGCTCGAACAGGCGGTGGCGCGTCGTCGCGGCTTCGTCCTCATGGCGCTGACCCTCGCGGTGAGCTCGCTCTCCCTCTATGCCTTCCTGGGGCGCGACTACTTCCCCGAGATTCGGTCGGATGTCGTTCAGATGCATTTTCGCGCGCCGCTCGGTACGCGCATCGAGGTGTCCGCGCGCATCGCGTCGCTGGTCGCCAAAGACATCGAGACGTTGTTGCCGGGCCAGGTGGAGAACGTCGTCGGTAATTGCGGGCTCCCGATCGGACCGCATAACCTCGCCTTCATCCCGACGCCCACGATCGGCTCTCAGGATTGTGATGTGACGATCCTCTTGAAGGATGAGAAGTCGCCGGTGTGGGAGTACCGACGCATTCTCCGCAAGGGCTTGACGGAGCGCTATCCTGGGACCGAATTCACCTTTCAACCGTCCGATCTGACGGCCAAAATCCTCAACTTCGGCGCACCCGCGCCGATCGATGTGCAGGTCAACGGTCCGGATCAGTACGCGAACTATGAGTTCGCCCGCAAATTGATCGGCCGGCTGCGCCAGATCCCCGGCGCCTCGGATGTGGTGCTCCAGCAACCGATGCGTCAGCCGACCCTCCTGGCCGAAGGCCGCCGCACGTACGGCCTGGACGCGAACAAGACCGAGGGCGACATCACCGTCAATCTGCAAATGGTGGCGGCGGGGAGCCAACAGGTCGACCAGATCTTTTGGCTCGATCCCGACACCGGGTTTTCGTATCAGATCAATGTCTATATCCCGCAACCGCAGATCAATGGCATGACGGCGCTCAAGACCGTCCCGGTCGGGTCTCTTGACCGCAACTCGGCGAGTGAGATGGAACTGCTCGGCAATATGGCCGACTTCAAAGTCGTGGGCACACCGAGCATCGTCACGCACGGGAATATCATGCCGCTCTTCGACCTCTATATCTCACCCGAAGGGCGCGACCTGGGCGGGTTACTGGAGGACGTCGAGGAGGCGGTGCAGGAGCTGAAGGGGGAGTTGCCCGACAGCGCGGAGATCCAAATCCATGGGCAGGCTGCCCTGATGCACGACGCGTACGCGGAACTGATTTTCGGCTTGTTCGCCGCGATGGTGCTGGTCTATCTGCTGATCGTCGTCAACTTCCAGTCCTGGCTCGATCCCTTCATCATCGTCACCGCCTTGCCGGGCGCCCTGGCGGGGATTGCCTGGGCGTTGTTCGTGACCCGGACGCCGCTGTCGGAACCCGCCCTGACGGGGGCCATCATGTGCATGGGCACGGCGACCGCCAATTCGATCCTCGTCGTCTCCTTTGCGCGCGACCGGATCCGAGAACACGGCGACGCGGTGCGGGCCGCAATCGAAGCCGGCACGGCCCGCTTTCGCGCGGTGCTCATGACCGCGTCCGCCATGGTCCTCGGGATGGTGCCCATGGCGACCGGGTATTCGCAGAATGCGCCGCTGGGTCGAGCGGTCATCGGCGGCTTGCTCGTGGCGACCGTCTTTACCCTGTCCTTTGTGCCCTGTGTCTACGCGATTGTTTATAGCCGGCGACCGGCTGAGCCAAAAGGACTCGCCTCCCGATGAAGAAATTCAGCGGAAAATACATGGCGGTGGTCGCGCTCCTGCTCTGCCTGCTCTATCTCGGCTACCGGATTTATGACAACAGAAGTTACGCCGCAATGCTCCGCGAGACGACGCTCAACGCCATCGCTCCTCCCGTATCCATCATCTCTCCCAAGCCGGTGTCCGCGACGGAGAGCATCACGCTTCCCGGCACAATTCAAGGCTGGTATGAGGCGACGACGTACGCCCGGGTCACGGGCTATGTGAAGATGTGGCACAAGAAATACGGAGACTGGGTGAAAAAAGGCGACATCCTCGCCGAAATCAACACGCCGGATCTCGACGCCGAATATCGGCAGGCCATCAAGAGTCTGGAATCGCAACGCGCCAGGTATCGGCTCGCTGAGGTGACCGCGCAGCGGTGGCGTGCCCTCCGCCCCAATCATGCCGTCTCTGAGCAGGCGATCACGGTGAAGGAACAAGAACTGAGAGCCCAGGCGGCGGCGGTCGAGGTGGCGCATCACCAGGTCAAGAACATCGAGGCGTTCATAGGGTTCAAAAAGATCGTCGCCCCTTTTGACGGCGTGGTCGTCCAGCGCAACATCAACGTCGGAGATTTGATCAGTAAACAGGGGACTCTCCACACCCCCAATGCGAAAACCAACCTCTATACCGTGGCCGTCATCGATAAATTGCGTCTCTTTATCAAGGTACCGGCGTACTTCGGACCCTTCCTTCGCCCAAGCTTGACGGCCGACGTGACGGTGCCGCAATTGCCCAATCGTCATTGGACCGCCAAGTTCCTCACGGTCTCCCGTGGATTCGACGTCGGGACGCGGACGGCGACGTCGGTCTTCACGATCGACAATGAAGACCATGCGCTCTGGCCCGGTTCCTACGCTGAAGTTCACCTCACGGCCCCGATTAATCGGCAGGCCCTTGTCATCCCGACCAGCGCCCTGGTCTATGAAAAGGACGATGCCGTACAGGCGGCCGTGCTGACGGAGGACAACCGCGTGCACCTGAAGCCGATCACCGTGAGCAATCTCATGGACAGCGAGGTCGAGGTGTCAGCGGGACTTTCCGAGAGCGACCGCCTCATCGATAATCCCCCCCACACGTTGCTCGAAGGCGACCAGGTACGCATCGTCACGCCAAGGAAGGGGTATGACCTCGTCACGACAGAAGAGTCCGAGGCAAAGACACCATCCGTAGCGGTAACGAAGACGGACTGATGGCGCTCAGCACGCCGGAGCCGACGAAGCGATAACGACTCTGACGGATTCGTCGGTGATCACTCACTGCTGGCAGTCGGTAGAGCCATGCCTGTCAACCAATCGAAAGAGTGGTCGTTCAAGTCGAGTCGATACGCATGCAGGGACTTCTTGCAAAATTAACGTTAACGAACTCAAGATATTTGCATCCGCCAACATCTTTTGCGTATTGCCGGGCCTCGGCCTCAGCAAGTTTGATTGCTTCTTTGGATCCCCGTGCTTTCAGTAGGACGATGCGCTCCTCGAAACAGCCTCTAGCGGTATCATGGTAATGCTGAAAAACTGTCTTTGCTACGTACCATCCCACACGTGGCTTCATGCGCAATTCCTTCATGTAGTACCTAACGTCCGACTTGGTCGGAAAATGTAACCAGGATTCACTTCATGTGACAGGAAAATTAGAATGGCTTTCTAGCCATTCTGGTTGCATCAGACTACTTCGATGAGCGTTTCCCCAGCAGCAAGCCGCTGCACGATTTCAGAGAGAAGTGGTTCGAGCAAGTCGCGTAGCTTCGCGTTCGTCGCGTTGCCGAAGCGTATCCACACGACCGAAGCCAGTTTGTCGCCGAGCATCGCGAGGGTGGCAAAGTCTTCGTCCTTCGAGACAATGATGAATCCGTTTCGGCGGGCAAATTCGAAGATAGAGCGATCGTCGAGCGCTATGCCGAGCTGATCGTTGACGTGAATTGCTTCGTGGTTGTGCTCGCGGAGCCAAGCAACGAGGCCTGGCGGAAGGTTCGCGTCCACCAGGAATTTCATTAGGTCTTTGCCGGCACGATCGTATGGCTCAGGTATGCAGCGGCATAGGTGATTGCGGCTCGGATATCATCACGCTCCAAGTAGGGATAATCGCGCAGAATCTCTTCTTCAGACGTACCTGCTGCCAGCATATCCAGAATGTCTTGGACACGGATTCGCATGCCGCGGATGCAAGGGCGACCTCCGCATTTGCCTGGCTCGATAGTGATACGTTGGAGAAGGTCAGTCTTCACGATGGATAGACACACTCTTTTTATGCGCTGCGTATCTTCTGAAGGCATGATAGCACTGGCCTTGAGGTTGAGCAATCACGGTAAAGAACTCGCACAGTGCCGAGCGAAGGGATGAGGAATTGGTTGTATTGCGGTTGTGTCAGCCCAGGCTTTCGGCAGAACCTCGCTTAAGCTTCCTACGGAGGAGGGCGAACGATTTCGTGAGAGAATTGTGGGCACGAAACGAACTTGAGTGACCTCTAGATACCCTCGGATTACCAGGGAGCGTTTGTAGGGACTTTTCTCTCGTTGAAAACCGATCCACGTCGATCCACGCTTCGCAACCGATCGAGATCGGTTCCACCTGGAGTGAGCAGGAGAGTGGCCGCCCGTTGGAATGATTGAAGCGGAAAGTCATCTCGTCCTTCATGAATTTCGGCCCACCGAGATCTCTTCTCATTTTGGGTAGAGCAAGGAGAATGCCGCCCGAGTGATTGGACAGAGAGTGCCGAGTTTTTCTGATATTGCGTCGATTTCAAAGGCAATCGGTTCATCAAGCAGACCTTATGATGATTGAGACCTGCATGCTGGAGGATGCAGGGGTGTATCCCAATGTGCGTGGAAGTAATCCACATGGGGAACTGATCCTGTCCAGGTGGGGGGAGGACTAGAACTCTCCTGCGTTCACTTCTCGCACTCGTTCTGCCGGGATACGGAGTGCGGCTAAAAGATAGTCTTTGAATTGCTCGCTGTAGGGTTGGACTGCAATGGCCCGTTGCATGCAGAGCAGCCAGGCATCGCGTTCTTCGTACCCGATGGGAAACTGTTTGTGGAATCCCGGAATGCTGATCGGCCCATAGTGCTGCTGAAAGAGCCTGGGGCCTCCCAGCCAGCCGCACAGGAAATAGGTCAACTTCTTGCGCGATTCGCTTAGATCGGGAGGATGCATGCTCCTGATGGTTTCCGCTTCAGGCAGCATATCCATATTGAGGTAAAATTCGTTCACCAAGCGGGTGATTCCCTCAAGTCCACCCGCTTCTTGATACGGAGTGGTTTGCATGCTGTCTTCCTGTTCATCAACAGACATAGATCTTTGCGGGGGCTGGTGTTAATGCTTGGTGTAGAAGGGCAGGGTCTGAACAACGGCCGGATGTCTGCCGCTCTCGAACTCCACGGCCAGTTCCGTGCCGGGTTTACTGAAGTCGCGCAGAGGAAATCCGAATGCAATGGTCTTATTGAGCTGGGGAGAACAGACTGCGCTGCTGATCCAGCCGACCTCGCGATTACCGCTATAGAGTTTGGCTCCATGCGGCGGAACGCCTGTATCTTTAAGGAGCAGCCCAACCAGCTTGCGGCGCACATTGCCGTATGTATCCATGCGCGCAACGACTTCTTGTCCCGGATAGCATCCTTTGTTCAAGCTGAAAGCCTTTTCCTCAAGATTGGCTTCGGGTGGAACAATTTCTTCGTTCAAATCCGACCCGGCTTGAGGGAGGCCGGCTTCGATGCGTAAGGCCTGTCGCGCGTGGCTTCCGATGGCCTTCATGCCGAATTTGTTCCCTACCTGCGTGGCACTGGTCCATGCCGCCAGGAGACTATCCGCGGGGAGCAGCACCTCGATATCAATCTCCCCCGTTTCTTCGGTGCGTAACACGAGAGCATGATGTCCGCCGATGTGTGCGGTGACAAAATTGACCGGCTTTAAGTCCGTGACGTCCACCCCGAATGCGGATTGCATCACATGCGGGGCCTTCGGTCCGCTGATCAACAGCAACCCCCAGCTCTCGGCACAGTTTTCCATTTTGGCTTTGGTTCCATAGAGCAGGAATTTGCGTAGGGCCTGGAATGTCGTGTCCCCGATCTCGCCGACATCCTCCAGCATGACGGCTTCTGTCTGCATATACACACGGAAGTACGTGAGCATCTTGCCTTTGTGGGTCAACAGGCTGGAATAACGGCCTTGTCCTGGTTGGAGAGCAAGGATGTCGTTGCTGATGACGCTGTGCAACCACTTCACGCGATCTTCGCCCGTGACACGGAGCTTGCCGCGATGAGAGAGATCGGCTATTCCCACTGCTTGGCGGACGGCACGATGTTCAGCTGCGACATCGCCGTAGTGGGCCGGTATTTCCCAGCCGGTGATGTCTTCAAAGGTCGCTCCAAGTCGGGCATGTTGCCCATGAAGCCGGGATCGTTTCATCGACTTCCCGTTTGATGTTGCGCCGGGCGGCGATTGCCGAGGCCTGGCAGCGAGGACTTCTTCCACCAGCTCTTTTGTCCGAGCAGAAAATTCATTGCGCGAGACGACTTTCGTCACGCCCAGCGCTTTCACACGGTTCCAGGTATCGACTTCTTCGTGATTGGCGAAGGCCAACGTCGGAATGCCCTTCAGTCGTGGATCGGCTTGCAGCTTCCCCAGCGCCTGAAAGGCGTCAAGAGTCGGGTCGTTCATATTGAAGAGAATGGCTCTTGGGTTGGCGGACAAGGCTTTGTCGACAATATCCTGTTGTGTACGTGCTTTTTCAAGCCGGTATTCCGGTTGACGCAATGCATCCCGGACTTTGGTGTAGAAAAATAGATCGGTAATCGCAACGAGGATGATTTTTTCGGTCATAGGCTTAGGTTCAGGCTAAGGTTGAGGTCTATCTGATACAAGCGAGTATTCATTCAAGAGTCGTAAGGCATCTCGTGAACCAAGGCAATTTGAGGTGACTGCTTAACTTCGACCGTGACCTCAACGTGGTCAGTTCAGAGAACTGACCAACCGTCCGAGCGCCTTCCGCGCCAGCGCATAGTTTGGATCCAGCGCGAGCGCTCTCTTATACGAATCGATGGCTTCCGTCCAGTTTCCTTTTCGCTCGTACACGCGGCCGAGATTGAGGTGAGGATAAGCCGGACTCTCGTAACGCTTGGCATGTATCGCCTTCTGAAACCAGGGAATGGCTTCGTCGAATTCCCCCTTCTCAATCAGATAGGCGCCGATATCATTGTAGGGGTTGCCGAAGTCCGGATCCTGGGCGATAGCCTTGTGGCATTCATCAATGGCCTCGTCAATTCGTCCCATCCAGCTATAGGTCCATCCCAAGAACGTATAGGCTTCAGCAGTGGGATGGGTGGCCAGTGATTTCTTGTAAAGGTTGACGGCCTCTTCAAGCTCACGCTTCATCTGTTGTTCATAGGCCTGCTGAAAGAGATCCCACGCCTGGCGCTTGTCTTCCTCGCGCCCTTCTCCCTGAACCAAAAAATCTTGGATATCCATGTGTGTAACATATGTCATTAGTCAATAGTCATTGGTCATGAGCTCACCATTCATACCAATGACCAGTGACCGATGACCTTTGACCGGTTTACTCCTGTTTCAATTTCTTCCTAATCAATTCCGCCCCATATCGTCCGGACAGCAGCATCGAGCCGAAGGCCGGGCCCATTCTTGGGGTACCATAGACGGCGGCGACGGCCAATCCGATAACGAAGCAATTGGGATACACTTCTCCCGTACGATCCATCACCTCTTCTTCGGACCGTGCGACCCACATGGCACC
Organism: Nitrospira sp.; assembly: GCA_030123625.1. Taxonomy (NCBI): domain Bacteria; kingdom Pseudomonadati; phylum Nitrospirota; class Nitrospiria; order Nitrospirales; family Nitrospiraceae; genus Nitrospira; species Nitrospira sp. The sequence goes on along the minus strand of CP126121.1, from coordinate 697,150 downwards.
GTTTCCCGGGACCTTATTATACAGGTTCCGTTTGTGAAGGAGTTCGACCAGCACAGCATCGTGGCCGGTGGCATCGACCACGATCTTGCTCTCAAGGGCGATGGGATCGACATGGATGATATCATGACCTGCCATTTCGGCGGTGGTGCTGTTGACGACGACTCCTTCCAAAAGGCCGTCATTGCGCAGGATCAAATCGACCACGCGCGTGAGATTCATGGTCTTGGCGCCGGCATTGTACGCGGCAGCAATCAAGGCTCCTGTCGCGTGCGGTGGATCGACCATATACATCCCTTCACACTCTTTGATCCGCTTACAAGGCACGCCGATCTCTTCGAGAATTTCATTGGCCGGCTCGCAGATGGTGGCCTTGTTCATGAGATACCCGCCGGACCAAAATCCACCACCGAGGGCCAGGCTTTGCTCGATGAGGACGGTGCGAAATCCCATTGCGGCCACATCGCGTGCACAAATAAGCCCGGATGGTCCCGCACCGACGATGATCACGTCGCTTTCGATCAGTTGATCAAATTCTTTATAGTATTCCCGAGCGATCTGCCGGGTGATATCTCGTTCTCGCAACGGTGCAGGTCGTGGCTTAGGCATTGCAACCTCGTTCATCGTAACCGTGAATCGTTGACCTGTGAATCATACATACTATTCGTACGTTTAACGTTTAACAAATAACGATTAACGGTAAATTTCCGAACCGGTTTTTTTGAATTCTTCGGCTTTCTCCTTCATGCCGAGCTGAATCGCTTGCTGCGCATCGACTTGGAGCTGCGCGGCGTAATCTCGGACGTCTTGCGTGATTTTCATGGAGCAGAAATGTGGTCCGCACATCGAACAGAAATGCGAGACCTTGGCGGCATTGTCAGGGAGCGTTTCGTCATGGAACTGCTGGGCCGTTTCCGGATCAAGGGAGAGGTTGAATTGGTCTTCCCAACGGAACTCGAAGCGGGCCTTCGACAGCGCGTTGTCCCTCGCTTGAGCGCCGGGATGACCTTTGGCCAGATCGGCCGCGTGCGCCGCAATTTTATAGGTGATGACGCCCGTCTTGACGTCCTCGCGAGTCGGCAAGCCCAAATGTTCCTTGGGGGTGACGTAGCACAGCATGGCGCAGCCGTACCAGCCGATCATGGCAGCGCCGATGCCCGATGTAATATGGTCGTAACCGGGGGCAATGTCGGTTGTCAGTGGGCCCAAGGTATAAAACGGAGCCTCTTGACAGGCCTCAAGTTGCTTTTCCATGTTGGCCTGAATCATATGCATGGGCACATGGCCCGGTCCTTCGATCATGACCTGGACGTCATGCCGCCATGCGATCTTGGTCAGCTCGCCTAATGTTTCGAGTTCGGCAAACTGCGCTTCGTCGTTGGCGTCGGCGATTGATCCCGGTCGGAGTCCGTCACCGAGACTGAAAGCGACATCGTAGGCCTTCATGATTTCACAGATTTCTTCGAAATGCGTGTAGGCGAAGTTTTCCTGGTGGTGAGCCAAACACCATTTCGCGTGGATCGACCCGCCGCGCGACACAATTCCGGTCATCCGTCCGGCAGTCATCGGCACAAAGGCGAGGCGCACGCCGGCATGAATCGTAAAGTAATCGACACCCTGTTCCGCCTGTTCGATCAGGGTATCGCGGAAAATTTCCCACGTCAGGTCTTCCGCCTTGCCGTTCACTTTTTCGAGCGCTTGATAGATCGGCACGGTTCCGATGGGTACCGGGGAATTGCGGATGATCCACTCGCGCGTTTCGTGAATGTTCTTGCCGGTCGACAGGTCCATCACGGTGTCGGCGCCCCAGCGAGTCGACCAGATCATTTTCTCGACTTCCTCTTCGATGGAAGAGGCGACGGCGGAATTGCCGATGTTGGAATTGATTTTCACGAGAAAGTTCCGGCCGATGATCATCGGTTCGCTTTCCGGATGGTTGATGTTCGATGGGATGATTGCACGTCCCCGGGCGACTTCGTCGCGCACGAACTCAGGCGTAATGACCCCAGGAATGTTGGCTCCCCAGGCAAATCCAGGATGCTGAGTCCATAGCCGAGCGTCGCCGCTCGGTTGGCCACCGCCATGGCTATTCCGGGATGCAGCCTCGGATTCGGGTTGGCGCGATTGGTTCTCACGGACGGCGATAAATTCCATTTCCGGCGTGATGATGCCTTTTCGCGCATAGTGCAGTTGGGTTACATTTCTGCCGGATTTCGCCCGCAAAGGTTTACGGATGTGTTGGAACCGAAGCTCGGCCAACTTTGGATCGGTCGCACGGAGGCGGCCGTAGGTCGAGCTTACCTGTGGAAGCTCTTCAACATCCTGTCGGCCGAGTACCCAGGGGCGTCGCAACGGCGTAAGTCCCTTCCGGACGTCGATCGTGACGGTGGGATCAGTATAAGGACCCGAAGTGTCATAGACGATAACGGAAGCATTGTTGAATCTTGTCCCGTTCGTCCCTTTAGTCTGTGTCAAATGAATTTCTCGCATCGGGACGCGAACTCCCGGCTGCGTGCCTTCCACATAGACTTTCTCCGATGCCGGAAAAGGCATCGTGGTCAATGGAGAAGTCGGGATTCCATTCCCGTTAACGGATCCATTTGTTGTATTCGTCGGGATGCTCATAAAGAGATCCTTTCCTGGTTGGTCGATATGTGGAGCCAAAGGCTGGCCGACATTCTTGCAATAAAAAAGCCGCTTCCCAAGGGGAGGGAACGCGGCTGAACCTCACACGATCCGCTGTCGTCCGGCTTCCCTACGCTGGTATTACCCAGTTCAGGTTGTGAGGGTCGTCCGATCGTTCGGACTCTCAGCCTCAAGGCCCCCCTAGCTCTAGCTATTGGTGCTGATCGTATTCCTCGGAGATGAGCCAAGTCAATCGGCTATTAGACCCATTCTGTCTACTATCATTTGGGGCGGCCGACTAGGACTTTTCCTCATAGGGCCATTCGTTGATTGTGGAGGGGGGCTATCGTAGAATGAATTCCCTTACGGGAGGAGGAATATTGTGACGGCGACTGCGACATTCGCGAGGCCAATCACCGAGTACCAGACGCAATCGGCAGAAGAATTATATCGCCGAACGACAGCGGCGAAGAGCACGCTTGGTGAACGGGTGATGATCTTGGGCCATAATTACCAGCGGGACGAAGTCATCCAGCATGCCGACTTTCGCGGCGACTCGCTGTTGTTGGCGAAATTGGCCGCCGAACGGTCCGAACGCCCTTACATCGTCTTTTGTGGCGTGCACTTTATGGCCGAGACGGCGGATATCCTCAGCCGCTCTCAACAAACAGTCATTTTGCCGGACATGGCTGCGGGTTGTTCAATGGCCGATATGGCGGCGATTGAACAGGTTGACCAGTGCTGGGAAACGTTGGGGCGTGTGGTTCCCGTGGAAGATACCGTGATGCCGGCGGTCTATGTCAACTCCGCGGCGGTGCTCAAGGCGTTTTGTGGCGAGCATGGGGGAATCACCTGCACGTCCTCCAATGCCAAAGCCGTGATTGAATGGTGCTGGGCCAGGCGGGAAAAAATTCTCTTCTTTCCTGATGAGCATTTGGGCCGCAATACGGCGAACAAGATGGGCATTCCGCGCGAACAGATGATCGTGTGGGATCCCTATCAACCCAACGGCGGGAATACCAAGGACGCCATCAAACGAGCCAGACTGATCTTATGGAAAGGTCATTGCAGCGTCCATCAGATGTTTCAACCGGTCCATGTGGATCACTTCCGCAGGCAGTACTCGGACGGCAAGGTCATTGTGCATCCGGAATGTCACGAAGACGTGGTCAATAAGGCGGATCTCATCGGATCGACCGAGTTCATCATCCGCACGGTGACCGCCGCGCCGGCCGGCACGACGTGGGCGATTGGGACGGAATTGAATCTCGTCAATCGACTGAAACACGAACTCACTGACAAGAAAGTGTTCTTCCTATCATCTACAGTCTGTCAGTGTGCCACCATGTTCCGAATCGATGCGGCGCACCTCTGCTGGGCGATGGAGAATCTAGCCGAAGGCCAGGTCGTCAACCGTATTGTGGTGCCGGAAGACGATAAACGCTGGGCGAAGGTTGCGCTTGACCGTATGATGGCCATCAGTTAGCGGGATCGTCAAAAACGCCTCCAGCTGCGTTCTCGCGTCGCTCAAACCCTCAACGTACGCAAACCTGTACGCCTCGGGCTTTCGCTCGCTGCGGCCTTGCTGGAAGACGTTTTTGACGATCCCGCAAGAAGGGTAAGGACTGGTACCTCGCCCGCCATTCCGGTATAGTCCATCGATCCCGTATGATCATCCGGTGAATGTCCGGGTCCCATTGCCTATGGATTACAAATCAACGCTCAATCTTCCGAAAACCGATTTTCCGATGAAGGCCAATCTGCCGCAGCGCGAGCCTGAAATGTTGGCCTGGTGGGAGCAACAGAAGCTCTACGAGCAAATTCAGGCGATGGGGCATGGACGGCCTCGGTATGTGCTCCACGACGGCCCTCCGTATGCCAACGGCCGTATCCACATCGGGCACGCATTGAACAAGATTTTGAAAGATATCATCGTGAAGTCTAAGACCATGGCCGGTTTTCAGGCGCCGTACGTGCCGGGTTGGGATTGTCACGGTTTGCCGATCGAACATCAAGTGATGAAGGAGCTTGGTGAGAAGAAAAAAAACTTGGCTGTCTCGGAGATCCGCAAACTCTGCCGTGCCTATGCCGAAAAGTACGTCGATATTCAACGAGATGAATTCAAACGGCTCGGAGTATTGGGAGAATGGGAGCGTCCTTACCTCACCATGACGCCAAGCTATGAAGCCACGATTATTCGTGAGTTTGGGAAATTTGTTGAGCGTGGCGGAGTCTACAAAGGCCTGAAACCGGTGCTCTGGTGTACGCAGGACCAGACGGCGCTGGCGGAAGCGGAGGTCGAGTACGATGACCACACCTCTCCATCGATCTATGTGAAGTTCCCGGTCGTCACCTCACCATCCGCTCTCGGCAAGACTTTCCCTGGTATTTTCTTTCCGGAAGGGGTGAAGCTGATCTCAATCGTTATCTGGACAACGACGCCCTGGACACTGCCAGCCAATCAAGCGGTCTGCCTTCATCGCGACATCAACTATGCATTCTTGCAGGTGGGCGATGAAATTTTAGTTATGGCCGAGAAGTTGATCGAGAGCGTGGCCAAAGCTTGCCAGTTCGAAGACTATCGGGTGTTGGGAGTGAGGAAAGGCGGGGAGGGCTTCGAGGGGTTGGAGACGCAACGTCCGTTGTCTACCGGCCTGTCACCGATTCTGCTCGGTGACTTTGTGACTCTCGAGCAAGGAACCGGCTGTGTCCACATTGCGCCAGGACACGGTATGGAGGACTATCTCCTCGTACTCGAGTACAACGCCAAGGCTTCACCCGGCGAGCGTCTCGAAATCCTGGCTCCGGTCGACAACGCTGGACGGTTCACGTCGGTCGTGAAGGAGTTCGCCGGCCAACATGTCTTGAAGGCCAATCCAAAAATCGTCGACTATCTGCAGGCGAATGGGCGCTTGCTCGGACATGGTTCGCTGAGCCATGCATATCCTCACTGTTGGCGGTGCAAGAGCCCGGTGATCTTTCGTGCGACTGAACAGTGGTTTGTGTCCATGGAGATAAATGATTTGCGGCGGGAGGCCCTAGCGGAGATTGAACAGGTTCGATGGATTCCAAGCTATGGTCGTGATCGGATTTTCGGCATGATCGAAAACCGGCCGGACTGGTGCCTATCGCGCCAGCGGGTATGGGGGGTGCCGATTCCTGGGTTCACTTGTAAGACCTGTCATGATGTCCTTGCCGACCCTGTCGTGATCGAACATGTCGCAGCATTGATGGAATCCAAAGGGGCCGACGTCTGGTTTGAACGGTCCGCGCTTGATTTGCTCCCTGCTGGAACGACATGTCGAAAGTGCGGAGGAACCCAGTTTGAAAAAGAACATGACATTCTCGATGTATGGTTTGAATCTGGCGTCAGTTACGCAGCTGTGCTGAAACCGAGGAAGTGGTGGCCGGCTGACTTGTATCTTGAAGGCTCCGACCAACACCGCGGTTGGTTCCATAGCGCCTTACTGGCCGGGGTCACGACCGATCATCGGGCACCCTATCAGGCGGTATTGACCCATGGCTTTGTCGTGGACGGGCAGGGTAAAAAGATGTCCAAGTCGGCCGGGAATGTGGTCGCGCCACAGGACGTCATCAAACAGTCCGGTGCGGAAATCCTCCGGCTTTGGGTGGCGGCCCAAGACTATCGTGAAGATCTCCGCATCTCACAGGAAATCCTGAATCATCTGATCGAAGCCTATCGGAAGATCCGCAATACGTCCCGCTTCTTGCTGAGCAATCTGTACGATTTCAATCCGGCAACGCATCGTGTCCCCCATGGAAAACTGCCGGACCTGGATCGATGGGCGTTGTTGCGTCTCGGGGAACTGATCACGAAAGTGCGGCGAGCCTATGAAGACTTTGAGTTTCACACGATCTTTCACGCATTGAACAACTTCTGCTCCGTCGATTTGAGCGCCGTCTATCTCGACATTCTGAAAGACCGGCTTTATACGTTCCGCCAGGACGCACAGGAGCGTCGCAGCTCTCAGACCGTCCTGTACGACATCGTTGTGGCTATGGCAAAACTCATGGCGCCGGTGTTGAGTTTTACGGCGGATGAAATTTGGAGGACGTTGGCCGTGCAGGTACCGGGAGGGGCGGGAACGGCGAGCGTGCATCTCGCCGCGTTTCCCGATCCCGATCCGGCTTGGGCCGATGCGAAGCTGGCCGAGCGATGGGAGCGGCTGCTGAAATATCGTACGCAGGTGCAAGGCGTTCTGGAGGAGCGGCGCCGTGAGAAAGTCATCGGCTCCTCGCTCGAAGCCCATGTTCATCTCACAACCGATGTGCCGACCGGTCAATGGCTGAACGTCGCACGTGCGGACTTGGGCGCGTTATTTATTGTATCGCAGGTAACCGTCGAACAACGGCCCGATGCGACAACCGATTTCACCGTCTCGGTGACCAAGTCGACGCATCGTAAGTGCGAACGTTGCTGGAACTATCGCGAAGCGGTCGGCAAGGATGCCGCTCACCCAACACTGTGCGATCGATGCGTGGAGGCGATCCGTTGAGTGCGTCAGGCCTTCGCAATCTGGCGCTCGCGTCGGTGACCGGCGGCATCATTTTTCTTGATCAGCTGACCAAACAGCAGATCATGCAAACCATGCGGCTCCATGAATCGATCTCCGTCATCCCTAACCTCTTCAGCCTGACGTATATCCGAAATCCCGGGGCGGCATTCGGCCTCTTGGCCGGGAGCAGCAACGCGTTTCGGATGGTCTTCTTTGGGGTGACGTCGATCTTTGCCCTTGGGCTGCTGGGCACGATTTTGTTACGGATGCCGGAACAGGATTGGATGGGCCGGGTCAGTGTTGCGGGAATTCTCGGCGGCGCAATCGGCAACCTCGTCGATCGGCTGCGGTTCGGAGAAGTGATCGACTTTTTGGATGTCTATGTCGAAAATTATCACTGGCCTGCGTTCAATGTAGCGGATTCTGCGATCACCGTCGGAGTGATCGTCCTGATCATTCACTTCGCCTTTGAGAAACGAGCCGAACCTCCCACTGCCTCCGAGACCTCTTCCGTCCCGTAATACAGTGAGGACTTTTCGTGTTGAGTTGTGGGTGCTGAGTTGAACTCAAAACTCAACACTAAACTCGGGCTAGGCCGGCATTCGGACGATAAATCCGCCTTTTTCTTTGGCTTGTTTTTGCTGCTCCGCCGAGAACATGAACAGCGGTTCGCTGTGACAGAATTGGCATTCTTTCGTCGTCACCGTCGCATCCGGTTCCCCGATGCTGATCAGGTACTCTTTGGCGAGTTTGAGGGCGGTGGCTTCATCCGTCGTCATGACATCGAAGTGAATGCGACCGCTCTTGCCGTTGACCCACGTATCGTAGACATGAAGCGTATCGGAAGACATGAACAACTCCTTTCAGCGGACGACCAAGATGACCAAAATCCCGAGAATAATACGATAGTACGCAAAGACGCGCAAGGTGTGCCGTTGGACATAGGTCAAAAAAGCGGCGATCACGGCCCAGGCCACCAGGAATGAGACGAGCATGCCGAGGCCAAGCGCCAAAAAATCCTGGTCGGTAAACGCGCCCCGTGCCTTCCATGTTTCATAGACTGTGGCTGCGATGATGGTCGGGAGCGCGAGAAAAAAGGAATATTCCGTGGCTACTTTTCGGTCGAGCCCGGCGAGCAGGCCTCCGATGATGGTTGAGCCGGAGCGGGACATACCAGGAATCAGAGAGGCGCATTGTGCCAGGCCGATCCAAAAGGCATGGACCGCCGACACCTGATCCAGGCTCATCGTATGGCCGGTTCGTTTCTTGGCTTCAACGATGAGGATGATGACACCCCCGAGGATCGAAGTCGCCGCCACTGTTTGGGGAGTGAACAAATACGATTTGATCCACCCATGAGCCAACAGGCCGAGTATGGCCGCCGGCATGAAGGCGATTCCGAGTCCCAGCAAGAACCATAAATTGGGGTGGCTGCGCATGGAGGCCTTGACGCGGTCGGACCATGCGGCACGAGGCCGGTTTGCCGAAGCTGCGCGCAACGCTTTCTGTTCCTGCCAGGCGCCGGACAGAAGCCGCCCGATTTTCTCCCGCTCAAAGACGATGACGGCAAGAATCGCACCCAGCTGGATGGAGATTTCCGCATTGGCTGCCACGTCTCCGGTGAAGCCGAGAGCATGGCCGACCAGGATGAGATGCCCCGTGGACGAGACGGGCAAGAACTCAGTGAGTCCTTCGACGATTCCCAGTATCACTGCGAGCGTTGGGCCCCATTCATTCATGCGTACACCATGGTTAGGATTTAGAATAGTGAGCGAGGTTCAACCTTTACGGCCATCTTTGGTAGAATGTGAGCGATGATCACAGAGCGACGACAATCCGTCAAGCACAGGCGTTGCCATAATGTATTGGAACTGAATCAGTTCCCACAAAAGCAAATATGTTGACAACGTCTGGGTGTTGGCATACACACAAGTGAAAGAAATCGGAGAACTACGGTTGCAGCCGAGGGGAAGTGATGTTCCACATCATACACAGGCAAACCGTAGGGTTTGGATTGGATGGAGGGAGGGTCGCATGAGACGCGAGTGGACGGCGATAGTGTTGGTTGGGGCGGTGTTGACCACGGGGTGCGTATCCAACAAGAAATACCAAGACGCGTTGGCCGAGGCAGACAACGTTAAAATGGAACTGGAGAAAACCCGCCAACAGAAGAGCGCCATGGAGCAACAGGTCCGAACCCTCAAAGAACTGAACGTGAAGTTCGGGAATGAGGCGCAAGCGGCCCGCGATGAACTCCAGCGCGTTGAGCACGGACGCGACGCGGAGCGGGGCGCGATCGAAGGACGAACCAAGGAACTCGAGGATAAAGTCAAAGCGTTATCGGCGCAGAATAAGAACGTGCGGCAGGAATATCAGGACGTGAAACGCCATAACGACACGCTGAAATCACTGGTCGCCCGTTACCAAAAGGAGCTCAAAGATCGTTCCAATGCCGGGGTGCCGCCTCAAACGGCGACCGTGGCTCCAAGCCAGGCTTCGCCAGGAACTGCGACGGCTCCTCAGGCAGCGGCTTCGGCGGCGATGAACATTAATAAGGTTTCAGCAAACGACATGATCCTCTTTCTCGGATTGAAGCAAGATGAGGCCGATCGCATCGTAAGCAATCGCCCCTATCGCGTGAAGGGTGAATTGGTGGCGAAAAACGTGGTTCCTAAAGAAACCTTCGACCTGATCAAGGATCGGATCTCAGTCAGTCCGTAGCCGATCCGCATGTCTTTGCAGCATCACAGGGCCGTCCTTCTCCGAGGGACGGCCCTTTTCTTATTCTAGGGACGAACGGTCTCTTATTCATATTCGTCACGTCACGATCCTTCACCGGTCGTCTCCACGAGTCGCTGAGCCTGCAGCATGTCTCCGAGCGAGCGAAAACAAAGATTGAGCCCTTCACAGACCGTAACTTGCCGATCGAAGCGGTTCTTTGTACGAATCATGTTCCACAACGTGCTGAAGCCGACGCGTCCCCAGGCTGCCACATGGAAGACCGACAGTGGATAGTCGGTTCCAAAGAGGAGACGGGATTGAAGCCCCGGGTGATGCCGAAGATACAACAGCATCTTCAATCGATGCGGATGGGTGAGGGCGGAAATGTCGGCATAGAAGTTTAAATAACGCGTGCACAAATCCCGGAAAGTCGGAATGAATTTTTCATAAAACATGAGGCCGTAACTGCAGGCATGGGCCGCGATGACGGTCACTCCTTCTTCCAATGCCGGGCGGAGCCAATCGGGATCTCCGAGCGATTGGTCCTTGCCGATCAGACTGAATTCGTAGCCGACATGGCTCAAGAAGGGTAATCTCCGTTGCGCCAGCGCCCGATAGATCGGTCATTGGACGTTATTGACACTGGGCGCTCACCATCTCGCGCCCGTCCGCAACCGTGAGGCTCCTTGTATGTTAGGCTCATGCTGGTGCTGGTCCAGGACAGCGATAGCCCGATAGGCACCAGGTTGTAAGACCGAGAATAAGCATGGCGCATCCTGTCCTTCTTTGCCAAGAACCCGAACAGTCGCATGGGCCCGAAAGCCCGCATTGGATGCAAGATCGGGTCAGGACGGAGGTGAACATGGCCGTGTCTCTGTATGTCGGTATTGATATCGCGAAAGCTCAGTTGGATGTGGCGTGTCGTCCCACGAGCGCCCGGTGGACCGTCCCGCATACTGCCCGTGGGATTGGCCGACTGGTCCGGCGACTTCGTCGCGTGCAGCCGACGTTGGTCGTGCTGGAAGCCACCGGTGGCTTGGAGCTGAATGTCGCAAGTGAGCTGGCCGCTGCGGCCCTGCCAGTCGCCGTGGTGAATCCCCGGCAAGTTCGGCATTTCGCGAAGGCCACGGGGCAACTGGCCAAGACGGATGCGCTGGACGCCGCGGTGCTGGCGCAGTTTGCCGAAGCGGTGCGGCCCATTGCCCGCCCGCTGCCGGATGAGGCCACACGCCGACTGGAAGCGCTGGTGAATCGCCGGCGTCAACTGCTGACCATGCTGACAGCGGAACAGAACCGACACACCCGCGCTTCGCGCGACATGCAGATCGAGATCCACGCCCATATGGAATGGTTGACGCAGCGGGTCGCGGAGCTGGAGTCGACGCTGGGGCAGCAGATCCGACAGAGCCCGATCTGGCGTGAGCAGGACGACGTGCTGCAGAGTGTGCCGGGCGTCGGGCCGGTGCTGAGCCGCACCATACTGGCAGACTTGCCGGAGCTGGGAACGTTGAACCGCCGCGCGATTGCGGCGCTGGTGGGCGTGGCCCCGTTGAACCGGGATAGCGGAACCTGGCGCGGCACGCGGCGCATCGGGGGAGGACGTGGCCCCGTGCGGGCGGTCCTCTATATGGCCGCCGTGACGGCGGCGCGGTGCAATCCTGTGATTCGAGCGTTCTATCAGCGGTTGCGCGCGGCGGGGAAGACGGTCAAGGTGGCGTTGACCGCCTGTATGCGAAAGTTGCTGACTATCTTGAATGCGATGATCAAACATCACACTCCGTGGCAGTGCGGATTTCAAAGGACTTGACAACACAGTCGCTTATTCGTCGCCTCGCGGACCTCAGGACTCGATACTTCCCTTCAGTCGTTCCATCGCAATGCGTTTCACGCCCCGTAAATCGAGCTTGCCGGTCCCAAGGACCGGTAACGCGTCGACCTTGACGAACTGGTGCTTTCCGGGAATAAATAAATTGGGCAGGCCGCTCGCCGAGATCTTCTCCAGGATTGGAGGAATGCGGGATTCCTCAAGCGTATGGAGGACGGCCAGACGCTCTCCTTTTTTCTCGTCAGGAAGACCGGTCACAGCAAACACCTGGGTGTCGGATCCGGCCGCTTGTTGCAAGGCCTCTTCGACTTTGCCGTGGGGAACCATTTCGCCTCCGATCTTCGAGAATCGCGACAGCCGGTCCGTGATGGTGAGAAACCCATCATCATCTAACATGGCGATGTCACCGGTAATGTACCAGCCGTTCCGCATGACCTGAGCGGTAAGATCTTCGCGCCCAAGATAGCCGTTCATCACATTCGGTCCCTTCACGAGCAACATGCCGGGTGTGCCGGTGGGCAATGGCGCGTCACTATCGGGATCGACGATCCGCACCGACACACCGGGAAGCGGCTGACCGACGGTACCTCGGCGTGAGGCCGGTTGATAGTAGCCAGCTGCGCGGAAGTCCGGGCAGTTGACGGCAATGACAGGGGCGCATTCCGTGACGCCATAGCCTTCGATGGGGCCGATTCCAAATTTGTCTTCAACGGCCTCAGCGAGTCGGGCCGGCAGTTTTTCCGCGCCGGTGAGAATCACCCGCACCGAACTGAATTGTTCCGGCGTGCAACGGCGTGAATAGAGTTGCAGGAACGTCGGTGTGGTGACGATAAAGGTGATCCGATACCGTCGGATGAGTTCGCCGATCGCCGCCACGTCGAGCGGAGAGGGATGAAAGATCATCGCTGCATTATTGGACATGACAAACCAGAACACCATATAGCCGAATGAATGGAAGAACGGCAGAATGCCGAGGACTCGTTCGTTCTGATAGAAATGGAGCACTTGCATGGCACCCTGACTGTTGGCATCGATGTTGAAGTGCGAAAGCATGACGCCTTTGGGTTCTCCGGTGCTGCCGCTGCTGAAGATGATCGTGGCCATGCTGTCGGGTGTGAGCGGTGTTGTCTGCCCACAGGCGCGTTCGATGACGCGGCAGGGAGCGAAGAGGGCCAGCAGGGCAGCCGGCACTTTCTGTCGGAGGCCGATTGTCTTGGCCACATCTTCGAGCCAGATCATCGATGGCCCATCCGGCAGTTCAAGTTTGGCTTTTTCAACGAAGGCATGGCTTGTCACGACTGTGCGCAGGTCCGCCAGTTCTACGGCAGCCTCTAGTCCGGATTTCCCGACCGTATAGTTCAAGTTCACGATGGTTTTTCCGCAGAGAGGCGCGGCGACATTCACCAGAGCTGCGGCGACGGTGGGCGGCAACAAGACGCCCACTCGTTGTTGGCCCTCCCAATACGGCTGAAGCGTTCTTGCCAGGACGATCGATCCAATGAGCGCTTGCAAGGATGAGACGTGGGGGCGATTCTGGTCGGCCATAGCCAGGCGAAAAGGATAGCGACGCATCGAACGGATAAATTCACGATGAAGCGGTCGGCGACTCGGTTTCCTGAGTTGCCAGGCTGCTTCGCCGAGTTCGCGAATCTTTCCGCGCAGCTCATGCACCGTCGTATTTGGCGGCAGCGGTGCGCCGAACGAAACGGTGACGGGATAGGGAAATCGTTCGGGTATTTTCCAGAGAAAGCGGCCATGATTGAAGCTGAAGATACTGCCCCATACCCGGTCAAGATGAACCGGGATGATGGGAGCCGTTCGCCCTTTCACGACCCGTTCGAAACCCCGTCGGAACGGCAACAACGTTCCCGTACGAGTAATCTGGCCTTCAGGGAAGATGCACACGAGTTCTCCCTTGTCGATAGCCGCACCGGCATCGCGGAGCGCTTTTAAAACGACCCGCAAGCCTCCATGAGAGGAAATGGGAATGACGCCGAGCGCCTTCATGAAAGGTTTGAAGATCGGCTGTTCGGTATATTGCGAATCAACGACAAAACGCACGGGCCGATCCAAGGCGGCGATCAGTAAAAAGCCATCGACAAAGGAGACATGATTGGGAACGAGAAGCGCTCCACCGGATTGTGGAACATGAGACTGACCGATGATGCGGAGCCGATAGAGGGTGTTGGTGAGAATGACCAGCACCAGCCGAATCAACGTGTCTGGCAAAAACCAAAGCGCCCATCCTATGCCGCCCACCGTCATTGCGGCCGCGGCCAGGAAAATGCCGGTCGTCGAGAGGCCGGCATTGGCCAAGGAACCGCCGACCAGTGATCCCATCAAGATGCCGGTGAAGACGCATGTGTTGGAAAACGAAATGACGGCGCCCCTCCGATTGGAGGGGGATTTCCATTGGAGGATGGCGTTTAACGGAACGAAGATGAATGAACTGGCAATTCCGAGTATTCCCATCATGAGGAATGTTCCTGCCAGCGGGGGTGCCAAGATGCCGAGCGACAGCAATGTCAGAAACACGCCGATGGCGCCTAAAGGAATCAATCCGTACTCGACCCGGTTCCGGGAGAGTCGTCCGACAAGTAGTGCGCCGATTCCGATGCCCACCGACAGAATGGTGAGGGGAAGGCCCGACATCGCGTCAGACAGATGCAAGACAGCTTTTGCATAGACAAGCACATTCTGTCCGAACAGGCTCGCAATCGTCCAGAACATGACTTCCATGGGAACGGCCATGCGCAGCATCCGTTCGGATTGAATCGCCGCCCATGCGCCTTGGAGGGTGGCTCCCACCCCCCCGGCCGTGCGGGCGGGTGACACGTGTGGAATGCTCAAGGCGGTTATGAGACCGATGACCGAGAGGCCGGTCAATGCCAGCGGGGCCAGCCAGGTTTGCTCTCCGGCGATTTGTAGAAGAAATCCCCCCGCTGCGGTCCCCGTTAGAATTGCGGCAAAGGTCCACATTTCCAACAAACCGTTGCCGACAGCAAGTCGCTCGTGCGGGATCAATTCGGGAAGGATGCCATATTTCGAAGGACTAAAGAGGGCGCTATGCGCACCCATGCCGCATAACACGACCAAAGGCAGGACGCCTCCGGCTGGATTCAGCCGGAGCGCAAGCATGCCGGCGGCCATAAGAAAGACCTCGATGACTTTGATCGAAATGATGACTGTCCGCTTGCTCACGCGATCGGCCAATGTGCCTCCGACGAGAGAGAGAAGCACCAACGGCAGCGTGAAAATCACGAATGCCATTGCGGTTTGTGTCTGGGCGACTGTCTCCAAGGCAGGGCCCGCCGGCATACCTGCTGTGGCTTGCCGAATGGCGAGCAAGGCGACCATCAGTTTCCATGCGTTATCGTTGAAGGCGCCGCAGAACTGGGCGATCAAGAGACCCCGAAGGGGATGTGACAGACGTTGAGTTTCAGAACGGGCCGAAGTGGTCATCCGTGAGGAGCATTCTGCCTGATATTTGGTGCCGGGGAAATAGGGAGGCCTTCCAACTCCATAATTCTCAGCGCGTTCGTCGTGGGGCACGGGCCTGGCCGGAGCCGGTAATCGAACTCGAGTGTACCGGCTGATACGGTTTCCTGAAAGTGCGCATTGATGAGTCTCGGCACGACGGACGCCAGATCCGCCAACTCCAGATCATGGGTGCTCACGAGGCCGAAACCGTTTCCTTGCGACAGTGCGGTAATGTAGGCCCGGCTGCCGATGAGCCGCTCCCGGTTATTGGTGCCTTTGAAGATTTCATCGATCAGGAACAGCACGGGTGGTGCGGTCATTTCTTTGGTGGCATCGAGGATCGTCTTGAGTCGTTTGACCTCGGCATAGAAGAACGACAGACCGGCATCGAGTGAATCGTCGACACGAATGCAACAGGCCAGCCGGCTCCAGGTCCATTCAAGCGAGCGTGCACAAACGGGACCTCCGGCTTGCGCCAGACAGAGATTAATCCCGATCGTTCGTAGGAATGTGCTCTTACCGGACATGTTGGAGCCGGTGATTAGGTGGATTGAGCCGAGTTCAGTCAGATGCACGTCGTTGGTAACACGGGTTTTAGCCGGCAGTAACGGATGGCCGAGTCGGTCGGCATGGAAAGCAGGAGGTGTGCCGTTCCATTCGCCGGCTGCGACGAGGGGAGTCGGCCATGCGTAATCGGGATGGAGATAGGCAAAGGTAGCCAGAGCCGATGCCGCTTCGACTTCTGCCAAGCAATCCAACCACAGAGGGAGAGCATCTTTAATCTCATGCTGGATCCGACTCAGTCGGCGAGTGAACCAGAGATCCCATGGGCATAGGGCGTTGACGGCTAGATGGACGAGTGGATGTGCCTTGATGCTGATCGCATGGAGCGTGCGTGCGGCGCGGTTGAGATGCAGGGTGGGACTTGCTTTACCGATCCGGTTCGTCCAGACAGAAGCGAGCGCCGTGCCTCGTCGCCTTGCATGCCGCTCAATATAACCAAGGACCGTGGCAAGCCGCTCAGTTTCATGATGAAGCCCGACGGCATGCTCCAGCAATTCTTCTCCTTGATCGGTCATGAAGTAAACCAACACATAGACCGCGAACGAAAACATCCAATAACCGGGAAGCAGGTTGAGCATCGAAGCTGAGGCAAGGCCGATTGTGGTAAGAGCAAGGACGATTTGGACGGCAAGGATGGTGTCTAGGTGAGGCAAGCCGATCGGATGTTCAAGGACAGCGGTCAATCGCCTGCCGTTGATTTCCTGGTCTCCTGTGAGGTTGGCCTCGAGCGCAAGGCGGTCACGAAACAGGGAGCGAGATGCCAGTTCTTTCACTAAAAGCTGTCGTGTGTGCCAATGTGATGGAGTAGGGGGTTGCTCCAGCAGCCAACCATGCAAACGCGCTCGGCCATGGTCCGACACGGTGGTGTCGAGAAGATGCGTTAAGGAGTGCGCGCCGAAGAGATCCAGGTCAGCGGCGTACGGATGAGACTTCGGAGCTTCACCGAGTCTTGGGACAATTGCGACCCAATTCAATGCCATCCGAGCCAGATGAGTCAGCTTGATCTGCTTCCATTGGCGAAGCCGGTGAATCCCAGTTTCCACCCTGTTATGATATGCGGCCACAGTGACGAAAATGGCAAGGAATACGCCGAGGGCCAGGTTGCCGCTGTGATACCAATCGAGCTTGTAGAGGGTCACGGTTCCGACGAGACCGATGAGAAAAATAGCCAACCGCCATCGTGTGAACGTTGCGCTGGTCCTGATTCCTTGAGAAATGAGACGATCGGTGCGCCGAATCATCGTCTCGATCTGGACGATGCGTGAGCCTGCCATAATAGGCGACCTTACTGGGAACGGACGGGAACGTCAAATACCGACACGAGTGTCAGAGCGAATCTTGTGGGCCCACGATGAAAGAGAGCCTGTCGCGTTTCATCAATTTCGGAATGGCAATGGCGACCGACTGGATTGACGTCTGTATTCAAGAATGCTTCGATGCAGGCGAGTTGCTGAGTCGTCTTGATGATCCCGACATCCAGGGCGCTTGGGAAGATGAAGGATTCGTCCATCTCTATTGGCCGGCGGACCAATGGAACGAAACACGGCTTGCTGCGGTTCGCCTGGTCCTGGCAGATCTCGCACCATGGATCGGGGACGTTCCGATCTCGGTACGACAGGTGCCGGATCAAAATTGGAACGAGGCATGGGCTCGCTCCGTGAAAGCGCTTCGCATCGGTCGATTGATCATTCGTCCGAGTTGGGAGCCGGTCGCGCTGAGCCCAAAGGATATCGAAATCGTGCTTGACCCTAAACAGGCGTTCGGCACTGGCCACCATGCGACCACTCGCATGATGCTGGAATGGCTGCAAAAGGAAATCCACGGTGGAGAAGTGGTCCTGGATGTGGGGACGGGTAGCGCGATTCTGGCCATGGCCGCAGTCAAGCTCGGCGCAGCATCCGCTATTGGAGTCGAGGTTGATTCTGTTGCGGTGGATTGTGCGAGAGAGTATGTCGTACAGAATGGATTAAAAGACCGGATTGAAATCCTCTGCGGTAGCTTGGTTGATTTGCCGCAAGAAAAGCGAAAGGTCGCGGAGCTTGTGCTGGCTAATCTCGATCGGCAGACGATTTTGGACCTTGCCGGCGATTTAGTGAGCTCGGCATCGGAAGGAGCGAGAATCATGGTCTCCGGTATTCTCGTCGAGCAGCAGCTCGAGATCGTTGACCGGTTTTCCGGTCTCGGTTTGGCGTGCTCGGAACGCCGTGAAGATGAAGGTTGGGTGGCGATGAAATTCTTCAGGCCGGAATCCTGCGACGCAGAGGCGTAACGATGTCGGGCAGGCCGCCTTATCCGCATGTCCATCAGATCAATGTCTCCGACGGAGGCGTTCCAAAGTTGCCGGTTTGGGAGGCCAAGGTAGGTGAACGGGGTTTGGATGGCGATCGACAGCGGAACCTCAAATTCCACGGAGGACCTGACCGTGCTGTGTGCCTATTTTCGCTGGAGCTTATTGAACGGCTGCAGGATGAAGGCCATTCGATTGATCCTGGGTCATCAGGAGAAAGCCTGACCTTGTCCGGATTAGAGTGGGAGCTGGTGAGGCCTGGGGTTAGATTGACGATCGGGCCTGAGATCCAACTCGAGGTGACGAGCTACACAACGCCCTGTATTCATAATAAGCGGTGGTTTCGTGATGAGGACTTCTCGCGCATTTCGCAGAAGTTAAACCCGGGCTGGAGTCGCGTCTATGCGAAAGTGTTGCGTGGTGGAGTTGTGCGACCGGGAGACGCAGTGTATGTTGAGGTGAAAAGACGTTAAACGTGAACCGAATAACCATTAACGGAGACATAATGGATCGAGTACTCGAACCGGAACTCATGGACGATCCGAAACAAGCCGAAGCCTACGCGCTCGCTGACTTCGCGGAAGAGAATCAGGGATTCGTCGATCGATTCAAAGAATACTTCCCGGAGTTTGCGCAGGGGAAGGTATTAGATCTCGGCTGCGGTCCGGCTGATATTCCAATCCGGTTCGCCAAACTCTATCCGTCCTGTCAGGTCATTGGAATCGATGCTTCTGCCCCGA
This sequence comes from Nitrospira sp., assembly GCA_030123625.1. Lineage (NCBI taxonomy): Bacteria > Pseudomonadati > Nitrospirota > Nitrospiria > Nitrospirales > Nitrospiraceae > Nitrospira > Nitrospira sp. The sequence goes on along the minus strand of CP126121.1, from coordinate 678,394 downwards.
TGATTCAGTTAGGAGAGCAAGCAGTGAAGCATGCCGGGTTGGCCGACCGCATCACCTTACGATGCGAACGGTTTGAGGAGACGGCTGGCGCGAGAATCGTTGACGCCACGATTTCCAATAGTCTCCTTCACCATCTGCCCAATCCGTTGCAGTTCTGGCAGAAGCTTCGTCAGTTAGTGAAACCTGGGGCACCAGTGCTGGTGATGGACTTGCTGCGACCAGACTCACCGGAAGCGGCACAAACTATCGTGGATCAGTACGCTGCCAATGAGCCTGACATTTTACGCCGGGATTTCTACAATTCCCTCCTGGCCGCTTTCACCGAGGACGAGATCGGCTCTCAACTGGCCCGCATGAATCTCACGCGATTATTGATCGACATCCCGGACGATCGGCACTGGGTGGTCGGGGGAATCATTTATTGAGATGGACGGTGAACCAGGACCAGGATTGTCAGCCCATCTTCATATGGTGCGCCTCGTTGCCGAAGAGATTAGCCGATAATTTGTGCAAGTGCCTGTCGCAGGTGCACTTGATTTGACGTGGTAAGTCGTCCGAGCTTCTTCAGAATTAGCGTTGGATCAATCGCCGTCAGGACTGGTTTGAGCACAGATAGCTTGAGCAGTCCAGCTGCCCGCCAGTCTTCGACCACCACTTCCCCGAGAGCGTCCGAGGTTGGCTGCTGACTCGTGACCGCCATGATGATCAGGTCGGGGCGCGCCCGATGATAGGCGGTACTGCTGATGACTACGGCCGGGCGGTGCTTCGTGGCGGATTGATCGGTGAAGGGAAACGGGACGAGGACGATCTCCCCGAACTCATAGCCGGTCATAGTCGGCATCGTCGGGATTATCCCAAACACGGGAGAAGGCGGGTTCCGCGACTTGGCTGGCAGCCTGCGTCAATCGATGTTCTTCGGCTCCGCGCTGGACTAGGAAGTCGACAAAATGCTCTACTTCCACCACCTGTTCAGGGGGAAGATGGCGAAGCTTTTCGAGGAACGCTTGTTCGTGTACGCTCGTCATGATCGTTTGTCCTGCTGGCCGTTACCTTACAACGAGTGCCGCCAAAGATCAATTACAGACGCGCAATCCTATTCTCAGCCGTTGATCACGATTTTGGACGGGGCTGCGCCTTCACCGAGGATGTGAAATCGGCTCCCAGCTCGCTCCGCATGAATTTCACGCGATTATTGACCAGACGATCGGCACTGGGATGGGTGGGATCATCCACTGAGCGATAGTGGTGGAACCAATCAGCGTTACTCTTAGGATGGATAACTTTGTGGCTCCTGAAGTCGCTAATTTGTCCAAAGAGTGAGGTGCTCAGCATTTTGTAGATTTGTCGGCGGTGTCCGACGCGCAAAATGACAATCTCTTGGCCTTTAAGCTCGAAAGGATCTGCGCGGAACGCTGCTCATGAAGCGGCGGTCGAACGCCTCTATCGGATCGTGCTCGTGATGTTAAAGGACTTCTGTCCCGTAGCGTGAATCTATTACTTCCATCAGTTCGTGTCCGATCCAAGCTGCGTTGATTCCCAACATTATGCAGCTCCACCTGAGGCGGTCCGCCGGCGTTGGACAAATTGCCACTAGCAGGAGATAAGATCGGTTCGCAGCTGGCCCGCATGAATCTTACCGGACGGTTCAATATTCCGGATGATCGGCACTGAGTGGTTGGGGGAATTATTTATTGAGGGGGAAAGTTATCTCTGACTTTGGTCTCTATTGGTTGACATTCAAATGGCAAGCGCGCATTGTGCACCGCTGGCTGAAGCACGGATGGTAGTCTCATGTGTGATTGCAAGACTTGACACTGATTCCTTCTTTCAAAAGGAGCAAGGTAATGATTGGTGTAATTGTAACTTTTCGCTACGGAGACAATTTCGATGAGCAAGCAGTACGGAAGATCGCAGAGACAGTACGCGCGAAGTTTGAGGGAATGCCTGGGTTACGCTCCAAGGCCTTCACCGTCAACTCCGGAAAGCGTGAGGCCACGAACTTTTATGTTTGGGACTCAGAAGACGCGGCCAAAGCCTTTTTTACCGATGCGCTTTTGGAGCGTGTGACAGGTCTCTACGGCGTTCGCCCTAGCGTCGAGTTCGTGCAGATTGCCACGCTAGTGGAGAACGCTCATGCATAGAGACTAACTGAGGTCACGTCTTGTGCATGCCAGTATCGCAGCGCCCGGGCAATGCCTGGTCTGACATAGTGTTTGAGCGCGCTGTTGTCGCCGCATACAGCTCTTCTCTCGCCTCCGTCTCATTTCTGAAGTAATTACCTTGGCATCTTTGGCGGGGAGCTGTAAAATAGCTGCATGTCGTACGACAATCTGCTTTCACGTATCACGGTCGATCCGGAACTCTGTCACGGGAAGCCCTGCATTCGCGGCCTGCGGTACCCCGTAGAAAGTATTCTTGAATATCTGGCCGGAGGGGATTCCGTGGAGCAGGTCTTGGCCGAGTTTCCCGACCTAGAGCGAGACGATATTTTGGCCTGCCTGGAGCTTTCACGTAAGATGCTGGCAGTCAAGAGTGTTCATCTGGCCTTGACGTGAAATTTCTGGTCGATGCGCATCTCCCGCGCCGCCTTTGTACCCTGCTCGACAAACATGGACATGATGCCACGCACACGCTGAATCTTTCGGCAGGCAATCATACGAAAGACTCGGTTATTAGCCTGATTTCCGTGACGGAACAGCGGGTCGTGGTCACCAAGGATTCGGATTTTGTGTATTCTCATGTGCTCTACGGACGGCCTTGGAGGTTGCTCTTGATCAAGACTGGCAACATATCTACCCAAAACTTGACCACGTTAATTGGTCGACACTTGCCGTCCATTGAACGCGCTCTCCAAACTCATACGCTGGTTGAGGTTGATCGATCGTCTGTAACCCCTGTGCTCTAGCCAAACACTCTGCTGTCCTGACTATATCACGCCTTGTTCTATGCACAGCGAACGCATTGACAGGGCTATCTATTAAGGTAACTCTACAATAGGGAAGATTTAGCGGGGCGGCTATGTGTTTGTTACCTGGAAAGGCGACCATTCTCCCAGGCATGTGCATGTCTATCGAGATGGCGTGTTCGTCGTGAAATGGGATTTGGACAATAACGTGCCGATGAGAGGAAAGGCGACACGACGAGTCCGCGAATTAATTGAAAAACTGGAGTCTGAGGGTGAGATATGAAAATCCAATCGGTACGCTGCAACAATCGTAAGAAGGCATTTCAGGTGAAGATGTCGAAGGGATTGCTCCCGTTTCCCTATTCGAAGGTCGAGCCTCGACCGAGTGTCAAGGATCCAATTGTTACGGTACGTGTGGATAGAGAGCTGGCAGGAGAAGGGTTCACCTATGTGCTGGAATCGGGTAAGGAAGGGACGGTTCATAGCGAACAGGTGCTCCAATACAATCAAGATCCTAATTATTTGCGAGATGCCGTGCTGTATAAGCTGACGATTGAGGCGCAGAAGCGAGCCAAAGGAAGTCCTTTATCAAAGCGCGAGATTATTAGACGGCTTAGCACGTCAGCCACACAGTTTTATCGCCTACTCGATCAAACCAACTATAGGAAATCTATTGATCAACTTCTTTCATTGCTCCATGTGTTGGATTGTGAAGTAGAACTCCAGGTTCGAGTTAAGACCTCGTCCAGAAAAGCTGCTTAGCTCTCAAGTCTCGCTGGCAGGGGCAAGAACTCTGACGGTATCAACTGTTAGGCAATGAAATCTCATCATCTGCCCTTACGGCGTGTTTGCGAAGGCTTTAAGACGGTTACTTATCTTTCACTGCTTCTACTTCTCGCCATCCTGAATCTTGCCTCCTGTTCGGTGATCGAGACGACTTTCTCGACGATCAAGACGGGCTATCGAGTCATTAAGGGAACGGTGAAAGGGACCGTATGGGTTGTGCGAGGAGCTTATCAATTTACCAAAGGAACGACCAAACTTGTTTACCGAATCGGCAAGTTTACCTTTGAAGTCGTCCGTGCTCCCTTGGAATATCCCTTGGTGAGGGACGACGTTCAAACCATGGATGGACTCCCGGTCAAGGAGGCGATTCGCCTTGGGCGCGTGAAAACCGCACCCTATACCGTCAACGGCCGGTATTATGTGCCGATGAGCGTCTCCAGTGCCCAGACCTATGGAGAGACGGGCCTGGCATCTTGGTATGGGGAAGAAACCAGGCGCCAGAACAAGGGCTCTATGACGGCCAACGGCGAACTGTTTAATCCGCGAGCATTGACGGCAGCCCATAAGTATCTGCCGCTTCCGACCCATGTGCAGGTGACGAACTTGGAAAATGGAAGAGTAATCATCGTGAGAGTGAATGACCGCGGCCCTTTCCCCAGTCAGCACAATCCTGATTCGGGGAAGAGGATCATCGACTTGAGCGAAGGAGCAGCCGAACAGCTTGGATTTGTCGACAAAGGGGTCGCCCTGGTCCGTGTGGAGACGATTCGACTGGAAGAGTCGTAAGCGAAGCCGGGAAACTGTGCATGCTGAAGGAGAAGGGTCTTCATTTATGAGGCACTGTATTCCTCTTCTTGCTTCCCCTCATAAGCGTGTGTACGATTAAACATTATATACACTCCATTTCTAGGGGAGGCTATGCGTACAAATATTGTGATCGATAACGGTCTCATGCGGCAGGCGATGAAAGCCACTGGGCTCTCGACAAAGAAAGCGGTAGTCGAGGAGGGGCTTCGGTTGCTGATCAAGGTCAAGGGGCAAGAAGGCATTCGTCGGTTGCGGGGAAAGGTAGTATGGGAGGGTGATCTCGGCGTGATGCGTGAGAGCCGTATCAAGGCTGCCTCATGATCATTGTTGACACGACGGTATGGGTGGATTATCTGCGAGGGACCTCTTCTTCCCATTCGGCGTGGCTTGAATCCAATCTGGCGGTTGAACGACTTGGACTGACCGATCTCATTCTGTGCGAGGTTCTGCAAGGGGTTGGGACAGACGCTCAATTCGATGCCGTTCAAGCTGAATTGCTGAGGTTCGAAGTCCACGAGACAGGAACCATTGAACTTGCGGTTGAAGCGGCCACAAACTATCGCCGACTTCGTGCTGTCGGGCGGACCGTTCGAAGAACGATCGATTGTCTCATTGCAACGTTCTGCCTCGTTGAGGGACACGCATTGCTTCACAACGATCGAAACTACGACCCATTTGAAGAGCACCTCGGTTTGAAAGTTATCCATCCATAGGATGGCGTGAGAGCCTCAGGTCCTTTCGACGGCGCAGTGAAGCGGGATTTTTGTCCTCCCCGGCCGATACTGAGCAATATGAACGGAATGAACAGCGCGACGTGACGGGGCTGTTATGAGGGAGTGACCGACAGGTGCTGTGTCAGCCAATCGGCTATGACCTGGGTCATCCGCGTGAAGTCTGAACCCTTCGTGAACTGGTGATCCGCTCCTGGCAGCATCTCAAGGTGTTTCCGGACTCGTAGTGCTTCATAGAGCCGTCTGCTTTGGTGCAGCGGGACATGCTCATCGCAATCGCCCTGCACGATGACGGTCGGGGCCGTGATCGATCGTGCGGGAGCATAAGCAACCTGCCGAAGAGCATCTTCATAAAAGCCATAGTGAAGCGGGATTCGGTCTAGGCCGCCCATGATGTTCGGAATCGTGTCGGTGCCCTTCCATTGCGCCATTCCGACATCCCCGAATTCGAGCCGCAGCTCCTCGGCGAAGTCGACGACCGGACATTTCAGGGCGAGACAGGCCAAGTCGGTCCGTTGCGAAGCAGTCAGAATCGAGACCAGACCGCCGAAACTCGATCCCATCAGACCGATGCGACGATACCCGCGATCTCTCAAGAGCTCGACCGCTCTATGTGCCTGTTCGACCGTCAAGCTGACGGTGATCTGATTGAACGGGCCCTCACTTTCTCCCTGGCCGAAGAAATCAAAGCGGAATGTGGCGATGCTGTGACCGATCAGCATGCGTGTCAGTGCATTGTTCGTCGAGCTGGTTTTCGATGAAAGAAACCCGTGACACAGGATGCAGACCTTGTCCGTCTCTTCGCCGGGGCTGGTCAAGATGGCGGCTATTCGATGGCCGTGAGGATCGAGAAATGAGAACCGTTCTTCCATGGAAGAGATTGTATCAGAGTCGGTGCCCGAGGTGAGGATGAGAGTGAACCAGCCGAGGTTCAAGCCGTGAGCTTGAGTTCGTCGGTGGAGATCTGCCCTGTCCGAAGCTGGTCGGGTTTCTTGGCAAGAATTGAGGTCAGCTTGACTGAAAAGATGACCAAGCCGGCCATGAGGAAACCCAGGCTGGTCCAGCTTGCAACTCGGATGTAAATCGAGGTTAGCGGCACATTCCAGCTCAACGCCGCCAAGATGCCGAGTCCCATGGTTCCTAGGTTGAGTGTGGCGATTTGAGCGGTACGCCAGCGGTTCATCATGGTCATGAGCTGGTCAAGATAGGTTCCCCGTTTCTTATGGCTCGAAACGCGATCAGTCGCGAGAAGGATTGGAATCATGTAGGAGAATGCACCCATGACGGCATTCATGATGAAGCCGACGAATGTCATATGTGTATACGCGACCAAGTGCAGCTTGCCGTAAGGCAACGTCTGCGGGCTGGATAGGTTATTGGCCCCGACAAGCATGCCTAGGATGATGGTAAAGATGAGAAAGAACGCGCTGACGAAGAGATGGTCCGAGGCGGCGCTTTCGGTATGGGTTGAGGAGAGCCACGTTCGAAACAGAGTGCCGGCCCAGAGCATCCCTCCCAGGAAAAGGATGGAAGCGGCGGCCAGTTCAATCGGGACCGATGAGTTTAAGAATCCACCGATTAAGACGGCCACGCCTATCGGTATCAAGATCGTTCCGATACGGGCAAGCTTAGGGGCCAATCGAGGACGGTTCCAGACCGTCGGCAGGAGATGATGCACCATCCCGATGACGACCAAGACTACAAAGCCGAGCACCACCAGGTGAATGTGCGCGAGACGCATGTAGCCATAGGATTCCGGAAGGTACCCGAGCGCTACAATCTCTCCGCAGACCGATCCCCCCACAAGGCAGAAGAGGGAGAGCGCGTAATACCAAGAATCTTTGATTGAGAACTTCCAGACCCGGCTCGCACGTACCCACACGGTAGAGATGATGGAAAGAAACGCGGCAATCACCACGAAGCCGGCCATAGCCACGATCTGATCCCGATGCAGCCAGAACCCCATGTGCATTCCAATCAAACCGCCGTTCATCGCCACAAATGCGAAGGGATGGGGGGCCGCTTCTTTTCGGTCTGCCGAGCTGGGCGAAGGGATCATCACGATGAGTCCGCCGAGAATGATCTGGGCTATACCCCCGACCAAGGTTGCATGGACATGGAGCGCTCTGACCCACGACGGCAACGGGGTCCCGTGAACCAGCCCGACCACCGTCGCCATGCCAAGGATCGAGGCCAGCACCAGCCAGCTGAAACCCGTGATGCAAAACGTAAGAGGGGAAATGGTTCGAGCGAACATCGGATGTGTTATCGCTCCAGGAAATAAAAATGGTCCGTCGGACCTTGTCCATGGCCGATCGCTAAGCCGTGTCGGATCGCTTCCGTGACATAGGACTTGGCGGCTTGCGCAGAATCGAGGACGGATCTGCCTCGTGCCAGATGAGCGGCCAATGCAGAGGCGAACGTACAGCCGGTGCCATGTGTGCGGCGGGTCTCGATGAACTCTCCCTTCAAGACATTGAAAAACCGTCCGTCATAGAGCAGATCCGTCGCTCGTTCATTGAGCAGATGTCCGCCTTTGATCAGGACATGCCTGCATCCGAAGCCGTGAATCACTTTGGCCGCTCGTCGAGCATCGGCTAACGAGGCAATTTCAATCCCCGACAGCTGCTGCGCCTCATGCACGTTCGGTGTCACGACCGAGGCAAGCGGGAGCAACTTCGTCTTGACGGCTTCGACGGCGTCCGCCCGCAAGAGGGAATAACCGCTTTTGGAGATCATCACCGGATCTACGACCACGTGAGCGACATGTTGCGGCCCCAGCATGGCGACGACCACCTCGACGATGGCTGCCGAAGACAGCATGCCGGTCTTGACGGCGGCGACGTCGAAGTCGTCGAAGACCGCGTCGAGTTGCGACGCGATGATGGTCGTCGGCAATTCGAAGACATCCGTCACTTCTTCGGTATTCTGAGCCGTGATCGCCGTGATGACGGACATGGCGAACACACCGTTGGCGGACATGGCTTTGATGTCCGCCTGAATACCTGCGCCTCCGCCGGAATCGGAGCCGGCAATGGTGAGCACCTGTTTCAACGTATTCGACATGAAATGATCCTTTATGATGTTGTCTGCGCAGGTTCCGAGGATGTCATGAAACCGACGAGCAGTACCGGAAGTCCGATTTATGTGTGAGCTGCATGTCATTATACTCAGCGAAGATCGGCTGTCTAGCCGGCGGTAAAAATGGTGCGGTGAAGCAGGCGCCGGAGGTGGCATGGGACGAAACCGCTGGTCGAGATGGAAACGTGGAATGTCCTTCTCTCCACGATAGATTTTACCTGAAAAACCGTACTTTATTTGGTTTATCGCCCACTTCGTCGTTGCTCTGCAGTTCCCCTTGACGTATTGAGGCCGCTATTGGGTTACCACCCTTGTGAGTAGGCCATAGGTGGGTTTGACAAGGGCGCTTGCTGGTGGAGTACACTGCTCCCCCTAACAACCCCCCATTCACTCCTACTGTCCAAGGAGGCCTTCATGCGGAACAGCTTCTGGTTGAAGACGCTCAGCGCAGCAAGTCTGTTTCTCTTGTGCGTCACGAGTTGGGTCGGCGCCGAAGAGCCGGCGGGTGCCGTCAATGAGGCGCGTCTGGTCGCGCAATACAATTACTCGATTCACATCCTCGCCATGTTGGTGGTCGGCTTCGGATTTCTCATGGTGTTCGTCCGACGGTATGGATTTGGGGCAACGACCGGTACCTATCTTGTGGTCGCGACCGGGTTACCCTTGTACATGTTGTTGCGGGCCAACGGGATAGTGGGACATTCGATACAGGCCCATTCGGTCGAGACGCTGATGCTGGCTGAATTTTCGGTGGCGACGGCGTTGATCGCGATGGGAGCGGTGCTCGGACGATTGCGTGTGTTTCAATACGCGTTACTCACGCTGTTGTTGGTGCCGCTCTATGCGCTGAACGAATATTTGGTGTTGGATAATGGCTCGGGGCTGACCAAAGGATTTCAGGATTCGGCAGGGTCGATCGTCATCCATGCGTTCGGCGCCTATTTCGGATTGGCCGCATCGCTGGTTCTGACGACTGCGCAGCAGCGTAGTCAACCGATCGAATCCGATCCGACATCCGATCGGTTCGCAATGCTTGGCTCCATGGTCCTATGGTTGTTTTGGCCGAGTTTTGCAACCGCAATCGTGCCCTTTGAGCAAATGCCTCAAACCATCGTCAATACGATCCTGGCTCTGAGCGGGGCCACGCTGGCCACCTATTTTCTCAGCACACATTTTCATCATGGAAAAACTTCAATGGTGGATATGGCCAATGCGACATTGGCTGGTGGGGTCTCCATCGGCTCGACCTGTAACCTCGTGAGCCCCACCGGTGCGTTTGGTATCGGATTGCTCGCCGGTGCGCTCTCCGTAATAGGGTTCGTCTTTATTCAGCCCATGCTGGAATCAAAAATCAAATTGGTTGATACTTGCGGCGTGCACAATCTGCATGGGATGCCGGGTCTGTTGGGCGGACTCTGCGCGATCGCCGTCGTTCCGAATGTCGTGGGGGTCCAACTCGTAGGTATCGCAATGACGCTCATCATCGCGGTGGTCGGAGGGGTGATTGCCGGTATGGTAATCAGAGCCACTGGTACGACGGAACAGGCGTATGAAGACTGCCATGAGTTTTCCCATGTGCCGGGGCCTGAAAGCGAACGCAAGGTTGAGGAACTCGCATTAGGCGCCAAGGCCGATATTGAAGCCTTGCAAAAGGAATTGCTTGTCCGGACGGAAGCGCACATCCGCTCCGTGCGCGAGGAGCCGAGGCCGATTGCCTAAGTCAAAATCGCAAATCGGGATCGACCGAACCGACACTGCCGGTTCGGTCGAAAAAGATTCTCGGTTTGCTCATAAGCGCTGCAATACCGGCGCAGACAAGTGAGATTCGCTTGTCTGCGCCGGAAGCTCCCGCCTCATGTCAGAGACTCCTCACTCATCGCTTCCATCTTTACTGTTCTGCCTTAAGTCTACTTTTCAATGGGGTCGGATTTGTACCTAAGCCGGAACCGCGCATCACAAGATGGTCCGTGGGGCGGAGGCCTTGACAAACTTGCAAGGATACGTGGTCAACCGGTAGCATCATGTGCTGATTATGAGAAAGCAATGAATATTGGAGGTCGTTTTCACCCATGGACCGAGTTAAATGCCTGTTGATCGGATTGATGACATGGTACATCGGACTGTTTGCCTGGTTGGCGTATTCCCCTGTGGATCGCCAATTCTGGGCGATGGCCAGCGTGCTGCCGGTACTCTTCGTGATTGGGCTCGTCGCAAGCTACCGATATGTGCCGCTCTCTCCGCTGTCGTATATCCTGATCATGGGATTTTTGACGCTCCATACGGTCGGGGTCCATTACACGTATGCTCAAGTCCCGGCGGGGGCCTGGTTGAACGACGTGTTGCACCTGGGTCGCAATCACTTCGACCGCATCGTGCATTTTAGTTTCGGCTTTCTGTTGGCGTATCCCATGGAGGAGACTTTTCGTCTGCTCGGCCGTACGCGGGGATGGGTGCTCTACTACTTGCCTGTGATCACGGTACTGGGACTGAGCGCCCTCTGGGAAATATTGGAAGCCTGGGTGACCCAGGCGGTCCATCCGGAGCTCGGTCCGGCTTATTTGGGGGCACAGGGCGATGTGTGGGACGCCCAAAAAGATATGGCTGCCGCAATGTACGGCTCTCTTTTGTGCATGGGAATACTCCTTGGTTTTCGTATCTTGCACAAGATCTCTCTCGGAACCGCATATACTGAAATGGAGGAACGTGAGCCGGTGAGTCGGGTGCCGGGCTCGTCATCCTGAGAAGCGGGTTTCCCCACATCTCGTACGGAGGAGGATGCATACCCGCGTTTCGGCTCCCCATATTTTGTTGGCCTGGTATGTCATGTGGTGGAGTCTTCTCGCGATCGCTCCATTTGATCGAAAGGATTGGGCGTTAGAAAATACATTGGCGGTGGCTGTCGTCGGCACGTTGATCGCGACGCATCGGCGATTTCGCTTTTCTTCACTTTCTTACGTGCTCATCACGCTGTTCATGACTCTCCACGCGGTGGGAGCCCATTACACCTATGCGGAAGTTCCATTGGGCTTCTGGCTGAAGAATGCTCTGTCGCTGAGCCGAAATCCGTTCGACCGTATCGTTCATTTTGCCTTCGGGTTCTTATTGGTTTACCCGCTGAAGGAATTGCTCATACGAACCGGTCGTGTGGGTGATTTTTGGTCGGTCTACCTCCCCGTCAGCGGCATCCTGGCACAAAGCGGGTTTTTCGAAATCGTTGAAGCATTCGTCGCACAGATTGTAAGTCCAGACCTAGGCGCCGCGTATCTCGGCACGCAAGGGGACGAATGGGATGCACAAAAGGATATGGCCGCGGCGCTTGCGGGTGCCGCGCTCATGACAGCTCTCATGCGACTGATTCCAAAAACATTTCAAAACCAGCATAACAATCATGGAATATCGGGTAATTTATGACTTGGTTAGGGATATCCCTAGTCGGATTATCGTGCAGTGACTGCCATGATGACGAAGTGCCTCCAGTGCATTTTGGGTCTGTAGAGTGCTTGATGAGAATGAGTGATTGCGCACAACGAGATGGTAAGCAGAATCGGGTCGGTCGTTTGAGGCGGAGGATCGGTTATGTATAGCGCAAGAATTTTGCTCGCAGACGACCATCCGCTCGTTTTAGAGAGCGTCAAGCAGTTGCTCGAGCCGGACTTTTCAGTGGTAGGGACTGCACAGACAGGGCAGCAAGTACTGGAACAAGCCCAAAAGTTGCATCCGGATATCGTGCTGATGGACGCCAACATGCCGGGGATGAACGGATTTGAAGCGGCTCGAAAACTGAAAACCCTCTTGCCTGCGGTCAAAATCATCTTTGTCACGATGTTGACCGAAGCGATTGCAGTGAGCGAGGGGTTCCGTGCGGGAGCGATGGGGTATGTCTTGAAGCAGGATGCTTCGGACGAACTCCATGCCGCGGTCAAGAGCGTCATGGCGAATCGACGATTTGTGTCTTCCAAGCTCGATATGGAAGTTCGCGAAGCGATGGAATGCCAATGGTCGCGACCGGAAGGCTATACGACCAACTTAACCGAGCGACAGCGTCAAATCCTTGCGATGCTTGCCAACGGATCTTCCACCAAAAATATCGCCAAGGAGCTCAACATTTCGATGAAGACGGTTGAATTTCACAAAGCCAACATTACCCGCAAACTCGGTGTCCGTACCACCTCCGATTTGATCCGCGTGGCGCTGGCGTCCGGGATGACGGCTTTGTAACGATATCGATCGGGCCGGCTCACTCTATCGGGCTAGTGAATGGCAATGAGCCCGTTGGCGATCGCATACTTCGTCAGCTGAGCCGCCGAACGCATGCCGAGCTGCCTCATAATGCGCGTTTTGTGAAATTCGACGGTTTTGATCGACACGTTCAAGACGGCCGCCACTTCTTTGATGGATTTACCTTCAGCCACCAGCTGCAGAACCTCCCGCTGTCGCAAGCTAAGGGTATGGGCAAACCCTTCCGGGGCTTCTTCGGTTTTCTCATCAGCGTGGGAATGGACCCCCTGGTCGGCGACAATGGGAGAAACGAACGTGTTGCCGTTTAAGACTTCTTTGAGAGCCTGCACCAATTCCGATCCTACCGACTGCTTCGATACATAACCCGATACGCCTATGCGAAGCGCTTCCGTCACGAAACTCGGCTCCGAGTGCATCGTCAGGACGATGACTTTGATGGCCGGGTTATGTTTTAAAATTTGACGGGAGGCATCCAATCCATTCAGCAGCGGCAGAGAAATATCGGCGATCACCACGTCCGGCGAACATTCCTCGACGGCTTTGAGCAAAGCGCGACCGTCCGGAACAATCCTCAACAATTCGAATTCCGGTTCCAATAGTTTTTGAATCCCCTGGGCGACAAGAACATGATCATCCGCCAGCAAGATGGTAGGTTGAGTATTCATGGGCGACTCTCCTCCTCTGCTTGTCACAAATCGAACGTAGAGCGCGTGCTACACCTTCAAATATGTCTCATTATTCCTGTGCATCAGTCCAGGCTGCCGCCATGACTTGGAAAGCGAGAATATGCGCTGATCTCAAGGGGACCCACTAGTCTGCCGGACATAGAACCACTGCTATACTGTCCCCATGATGATGGTTGAATGTCGGAGGATAATCAAGAGGCGATATCAGCGGCCCGGTCCGGACCCCGATCCCGATCCTCTGCCCCCTGATCCCACGCCGTTTCCTCCTCCGCAACCTCCATTACCCGGTCCTCAGCCTCCTTCGCCTCCCAGTCGTCCACCGATTCCACAAGTCCTGCCATCACGGCATATTCTTCCACCATGGATGGCAAGGCATCCTTGTATCGTGCAGAGGCGTCCTTACATATACTTATACAAAGGATATAATCATCCGCTATTTCATTCTCTGGCTATTGGGCGTGCCGGTGAGCCTTCCTATCCTGTTGTACTTCTAGGGACCCTATCACGAAGAATGCCGTCGGTCATAAGCTCGTGCATCGGTAAAGATAGAAATACCTATCTACCTTTCCGTCCCACTACTGGGTATGCCCCTAGTCAGGGGGTACCTTTTCTCCTCCACTCCATTTTCTTTCCGAACAGTCTATATTCGTCGTAGAGTGCCTCGCGAGAGAGCGCCGTGTCATGGTCGTGCCGCGACGGCGTCATGGATCATGTCATAGAGTTGGTCAACCGCTGCTTCCTTCGTCAATAGAGCGGACGCGCCGGCTCGAATCATGGCCGCTTGATTCTCTTCACCGGCGTTCACAGACAATCCTAGAATAATGGTCTCAGGGTAGCGGGATTTGATGATTGCCGTGGCGTCGATGCCGTTCATCCTCGGCATATTGAGATCCATGACGATGACGGAGGGCCGCACATGCTCGACGGAGACGAGCGATGCCTTTCCGTCGTCTGCTTCCCCGACGACTTCGATGTCGGGATAGCCTTCCAGAACGCTCCGTAGGCCTTGGCGTACCATCGCATGATCGTCCACCAATAAGACACGGATGCGCGGTTGCTCATGAAGTGCCGAGTCCTGGACATGGAGTCCTCGGTGGCTGAGGGATATTGCAGATTCGGAGCGGTGGGCGCGGTTCGATGGCTCGGCGATCGGCACGATCTGTTCAGCGCGTTCGCCGCTTGGTCTCACCGGCCAATAGGGCATGAGCAAGGTGATCCTTGTGCCTCGACCGACGGCGGAGTCGATGGAGACTCGTCCCCCCATGGTGGCCATGCGCTCCTTCAGGCTGAAGAGACCGAAGCGGGCGGAGTCGGCGCTGTGCAGCTCAAGCGCCGCGGCGTCGAATCCGTTGCCCCTGTCCTCCACCGTGATGCGCAGTTCACTGTTCGGGATAATCGTCATCGAAACCGTCGCCTCGTCCGTGTGGGCGTGTTTGAGCACGTTGTAGAGAAGTTCGCGCACCGATTGAAACAGCAAAATGGCCTGATCTTCCGGCAAGAAGAGCGCTTCGGCGGCAGGGCGTACCTCCACCGCGAGGCCATGTTGCCGCATCTGGGACGCCAGCCACTCCACTGACTGCAAGAGCCCGAATTCATGCAACGACGGCGGAGCCAATTCGCTGACCAACGATCGGGTATAGTCAAGAGCTTGTGTGAGCGCTTGATCGGCGTCCTTCAGGAGCGCCGTCGCCTTCTCAGTCGGTACAAGCGGTACCGCTTGACGGAGCTTCATGCGCATGACGACGAGCAGTTGTGCCAAATAGTCATGCAAATCCCCTGCGAGTCGTTTCCGCTCTCGTTGCTCAGTCAGGTTGAGCTCGTTCGTCAGCGCCCGCAACCGTTCCTGGGATTGCACAAGTTGCGTGGTTTTGAGGTTCACGGCCTGTTGCAGTTCGCTGCCCCAACGTTGGAGATGTTCCTGCGTTCGCTTGCTTTCATTAATGTCGAGCGTCGTACCGATAAACCGGACCGCCTGTCGTTTTCCGTCGCGTTCCTCAAAAAAGGACCGGCCTATACCTCTGATCCACACTTCACGACGGTCCGGACGCACGATCCGGTATTCAATGTCGTAGGAACCGTCTCCTGAAGGATCCGTCGAATGTTCGAGGGCGGCGATGACGCGCGAACGATCGGCTGGATGGACCAGGGCAAGAAATCGCTCATAAGGCACCTCGGCGTCGGACGGCAATCCGAACATCGCTTTGCACCGACGGTCCCAACAGGTAGTCCCCGTGGCAAGATTGATGTCCCACGTGCCGATATCCGCCGACTCAACCGCAAGGCGTAGCCGCTCTTCCGTACCCTGTGGTAGTTGTTCCGCCTGCTTGCGTTCCATGATGTGAACCATGGTATCCACGTGTGTCATGATCCTGAGGAGTGCATCGTGACTTTACCGGCATCCATAAAGGAGATGATCAATGAAGCAACGTAGGCGATGCATTGCTGGGCGGCCCGCCGTAACGACGCAGTAACTTCTCCACGCGCCAATCCTCCGACAGAAGCATGGGAGAGAAGATCATCCGATACGGTATGGCTGTTTGGCTTTATCGATATCACTTATGCGCTCAGTACGGAATAGCTCGACTCCAAGTGAGCATTCCATCGCATAGCATTCATGAGCATAGAATTCTTACAGTGAGATTGCTTTCGATGGTCCAGCCATCTCTCCAAGCACTCTAAGGTATCTATGGCCGATTGGATAGCCAAGTCCTGGTGGTCCGACTCTTCCACCGCTTCAGCCATAGCGATAAAGTGAGGCGGACACGTATCAAGGAATGGGCCATGAGATGCGCTTAAGCTGGAAAAGAATGATCCCCCTTGCGATGGACTGATCCCGAGATTGTTGCCTCCTAAATGTATGGTCGTGATTCGTTCACCCAGGGCGGCTCCGTCGATGACGTACAGCACGCCGAACACCTGCGGAAGGGTAGGAATCGCCGGCAGACGTCCACACAGCGGCAGCGCCGCAATGTCGGCCTCGGTCATGCGGAGCGCCAATAGATCCTGCTCCAGACGAGGGGCCTTGCATCGTTGTTGTGAATAAGATGAAGGAAGGTGATGGTCTGCGAGGACGACGAGCTTGCGCTCCAGCGGTTGATAAAACCCCCACAAGCCTTGGAGCAGCCGTCGATAATTGTGGACATCGAAGCTCGGACGATAGAGGTCCACTTGACGTTCGAGCCGCCGATGAGCCAAGCGGGTTGCGTGGTGTAATCTCTCGAACAGAAGACTGTCTATGAGCATGGTGTCCTCCGAGACGGAATGATGGCCGGTTTGTGTATGGAAGCAGCTCATTGTACGGATTTCCATCTTGGAACAGACCTGGGCAGAACCCTAGACGATCGGAGCTGAGTGGGATGGAGGATGGTTGAAATAGATTACGGGAACCGTGACCGATAGGGAGGCCCGCGCCATTGACTTCTTCCAGCGGCAAGAAATCTTTATCACGCTTTATCACGAACACCTGTCAAAAAGCTCGCAACGGATCACTATGTAGCCCTATTCGCAATCTCGGCCTCTGTATGGTACACTCCCTACCAATCAAGTTCTGATCCTCGCGCTCTCTTCCCTCCTCGTTTTGTCCTTGCGCGATTGAAATAATCACTGTGGGTTCTGATCGTCCGGCAAAGGCCGTTATGTCAGCGATCAAATCTTGTATTGATCTGTAGTGGGTGTTGAACTCACGGGAACTCCCCCACGAACGACAGATGAGAGGAGAAGACCATGAGTACCGCTACGTTTAACTTATCGCCCCGACAAATCGGTGGGTGAGAATTCCCAATGGAACGAGAGTGCGTCATCGAACGGAAGCTTATGAAGGCTCATTGACGGATGCCGGTTCGTTCCTTCTGAGAAAGAAGGCAGCATCTCGGCAGTCCGTTTCCAAGGTGGCTGGATCCACGCGATTGCGCGGAGCCCGCTCCTAGACCGGCTTCAGGCGGTGTATCGGAAGGAGGACATCATGGGAGGACCAGGAAAAACAACCAGCGGCAAACGGGATCGCGAACGAGCGCGTCACCAAAAGCAACGGGAGAAGGAAGAGCGACGCGCCCAACGCCAGGCTCACAAGCTGAATCGTCGCCCGGCCATCGAGGGGGAAGACCCGGACCTCGTCGGTTTGCGATGGGGTCCCCAACCTCCGCTGTATTGATGAACCGTTAATGAAACATTGGGTAACGTCATGGGGGCAGAGATCACAGTCAACCTCTGCCATCCAGACGAAGGAGCACCTTCATGAGTCGCCTCAATTTAGATCCGCTTATGACTTTTCCAGATGGATCGCATCTGGTGATCAGTACACAGAACTCAGCAGGTAGAGAGTTCTCCTGCGTTTTGTACAATGCACTGCTCGGGAACGATGGCCGTATAGCGTTCCAAGTTCTCTCGCACGACTTTGCAGCCTCGACCTGCATGAGCGCTCAAGAGTCTGCCTATGGCTATGCCCTCCTGCTTTATCCGGGTGCCGTTACGATTATGAAAAAACCGCCCTACTTAGTCTGGCATGGACCGCACGTGTTAGGGGTCCAGTGATGACCGTGCCGGTGGTGACTGAATCCGACGGGGGAGGAATGATAGCTATTCCTCGTGCTACTTGGTACACTCTCACTGTTTCAACGCGCCGGGCCTCGCATGAAACGAGATCAAAACGGCCTACCACCGATGTTGTTCCTACCGAGAATCTGATCGGAAGCCTGACCTGAGCCTTTCATCAACTACGTCTTCGGCTCTCTCGTTCCTTTCCGAAGTCCTCTCGCGTCATGGACAATGTTATTCCTACAAGGAGGACGACCATGAGTACAAAACTCTATGTTGGCGGCTTGCCATATTCGACAACTGAATCTCAACTCTCCACGCTGTTCGCCGAGCATGGCACGGTCGAATCTGCCCGCGTCATTGCGGACAAATTCACCGGTCAATCTCGAGGATTTGGCTTTGTCGAAATGTCGACCGCCGAGGAAGCCAAGGCGGCGATCACGGCCTTAAACGGTTCACAGATGGACGGACGATCGCTCACCGTCAATGAGGCGAAACCGATGGAGCCACGTTTCGGCGGTAGTGGCGGTCGGTCAGGCGGCGGCGGACGTTCCGGCGGCGGACACAACCGCGGCCGCTATTAACCGCCCACACGTTCTACGGGAACCCGAAGGGGTACGATTCCACCATCCCTTCGGGTTCCTGTTCGATGCGATCAGTCTTCACGATATCCTCACGGGGATAGTGCTACTTCGTTCCTCCCCATGTGCGATGAGCTTCACTCACCTGCTCGCCACCCTCCGTGTTGGTAATCACCCATTTCACATTTTCCGGGATTGTGACGATTCTGAGGCTCGCGGCATGCCCATCGGCTGCCTCCCCAAGTTCCTCCACCACGCGAACGAGGTTCTCATCATCCCGTGGAATGGATTTCCCATATTGGTTCAGGCTCGGTTCCCGCGGTCCCGCAGCCACAGGCCAATAGATTCCAGGATCCTTTTCGTCCAGCGCTTCCCGTTGCCTCAATTCACGCAGCCGAACCAGTGCCCTGTGGCTTATGCAGAATTCGCCGTAGCTCCTGTTGATCACGATTCGCTTCATGGTCGCTCCCTTGCCGTAGCCGCCGTTTCTCGCCACCGAATGACTTCGATCTACACCGCGGGGGTCTCTTCCTTATAGCCCATATAGTTCCCCGACCAGTGGCAGTAGCGCCGGTTAGCCCACGTCACCACGTGATCTTTGCGCAGCTCACCGTACCGTTTTTGAAGGACTGAGACGAACGTATCGAGGTTCCCGTGGATCTCAACGAGGTCCTCTTCGGTGATGCCCGCCACCTTGGCCTTGAGAGGCGCCTTGAGCTGTTCCCAAAATTGTCCGAACTGTTCCTTATTCATAAGAACTCCTTGGTGAAATAGAAATATGAGGCTCCACTCCTCTCCGCCAGACACTTCTCGCGTCCCGGCAGAAAGCGAATAGGAGAGATCAGGCGTAGAAGCGGCGAAGACCTGGGAATCAGACGCGCACGAACGGCATGAAAAGAGACGGCGCGAGCGATGGGATAGTCAGCGTAGCTCAATACGTCATCAGAATCACCATGATCGCATTCGTCATCGGAGTCAAGCCCTATTGAGGAACGGTATCGTCCGGTGATTTTGAAGATCATCAGCGATGCACGAATGGCTCACAACTAATATCCAGCAAGACTCCATCATTCCGTGGAAGATTCTGGCCGGGTTCGTTCGCCTTGTCTTGAACCAGTCCATTTCTATTTCACGATGTGCGACCAAGAAAGCTCCGTGGGTTGCCGAACCGACGCGCGTCCCTAGGGGCCAACCTAGTTCGATTTATCGGTGGCCTCTCCCTAGGGTCAGGATGCCAAGAACGCATCATGGAGTGCTGAGTCTTTTGCTCAGGACCGGTAGAATGTCTATGAAGGCTGTCGATGGTGATTGTGGTATTCGGAGTAACCGGCACAGGTAAAACTCGGGTGGGGAGTGCTTTAGCCGAAGCGCTGGGATGGACGTTCATAGACGCGGATGATTTTCACGAGGAGGCGAACCGCGCCAAATTGAATCGCGGTATCCCATTGAATGATGAAGATCGCCGGCCGTGGCTCGCCCGCCTCAGAGGACTTATTCAAGAGAGCGTGAGCCAACATCGGGACGCCGTGCTGGCCTGTTCAGCCCTCAAACGTGCGTACCGCCGCTATTTACACGTCGGCCCCGAAGTGGTGTTCGTGTATTTGCGGACCGAGACCCATGTGCTCGAAGAGCGGCTCAGACGACGGCGCGGCCACTTCGCGAATCCGATCTTGCTCCAAAGCCAATTAGAAACGTTGGAAGAACCGCTCGATGACACTCTGACGGTCGATACGGCAGACAGTCCGGTTAAGATTGTGGATGTGATCCGACAGGCCCTCAAGCTCTAGCAGGTTGCTGGGGTTTTTACGAGTACCTGGCCTAATCCCGGATCACTAGGATGGGCTCGCCATGAGACCTGTGCGAGTGTTGGCCATGATTATGGCGGGAGGAAAAGGCGAGCGGCTCATGCCGCTCACGGCCGTGCGCAGCAAGCCGGCCGTGCCGTTCGGAGGAAAGTATCGCATCATCGATTTTGTCCTCAGCAACATGCTCAACTCCGGCATCACCGCCAACTATGTGTTGGTGCAATACCGTTCCCAATCGTTGATCGAACATGTGCGGGAATCCTGGAGTATCGCCGGCCGGCTCAAAGACCAGTTCATTACGGTGGTGCCTCCCCAGATGCGGGCACGAGGCGGTTGGTATGAGGGAACGGCGGACGCGGTCTACCACAACATCAATTTAATCGCCGACTTTCGACCCGACGTCGTGGCCATATTCGGTGCGGATCATATCTTCCGAATGGATATCTCACAGATGATCCAGTTCCATCGGGAATGCGGATCCTGCGTTACGGTGGCGGCATTGCCTGTGCCGATCGAGCAATCATCCCAGTTCGGCATCCTCGAAGTCGATGCCGAAGATCGGTTGATCGGATTCGAGGAAAAGCCCGTCAGCGCGAAGGCCATGCCGGGACGCCCCACCATGGCCCTGTCCTCGATGGGAAACTATATTTTTGATACCTCCCTGCTGTTGCGCACGTTGGAGCGGGACGCGGCCCAGCCGGGCACGCATGATTTCGGCCGCAACATCATTCCGGATCTCATCGGCGGCAGGAAGGTCTATGCGTATGATTTTTTGCGCAACGACGTGCCCGGTCTCCGTCGACATGAGGAGCGGGGATATTGGCGGGATGTGGGCACGCTGGATGCCTACTGGCGGAGTAATATGGATCTATTAGGCGAGGCGCCGCCGTTCGATCTCCGAAACGATGAATGGCCGATTGTGTCAGCCGGATATGAGGGCCCCATGGCGTCGATCGTGCGGACGTATGTGGATCAATCCATGATCGGTCAGGGAAGCCATATCGTGGATGCGGAAATTCGACGTTCCGTGATCGGGCGCGGCGTCCACATCGAACCCGGCGCGCGTCTGGAGGAGTGCGTCATCATGGACGGCGTGCGCATCGGGGCGCATGCGCGGCTGCATCGCGTAATCGCCGACCGGTTCAGCAGTATTCCCGCCGAGAGCGAAATCGGTTTCCAGGAATCGTCTCTCCTTCCCGGCTGTCATCTCTCTCCCACAGGCTTGGTCGTCATTCCGCGCGACACCAAAGTGCCGATGAATCTGATGCAATCCGTTTCCTGAGCAATGGAGTCGTGATGTCCGGCAAGCATGTGCTGGCGACGTATCGGCTTCAACTTAATGCCGATTTCGGATTCCGCCGTGCGCGTGACGTGTCCGCATATCTGCACGACCTCGGCATCACGCATTGTTACAGTTCGTCCATTCTCGCCGCGATGCCGGGCAGCACGCACGGCTACGATGTCATCGATCCCTCACGTGTGAATCCGGAACTGGGTACGGAAGAGGAATTCCAGGCGTGGTGCCGCAGTTTGCATGACCGCGGCATGGGGCTGATTCTGGACGTCGTTCCCAATCACATGGGGATCGCCAATGCATTGAATCGGTGGTGGTACGACGTGCTGGAAAACGGATCGTCATCCCGTTATGCCGCCGCCTTCGATATCGACTGGCACCCGCTCAAGCGGGAATTGCACAACAAGGTCTTACTGCCGATCTTATCGGATCACTACGGTGTCGTGCTGGAGAATCAGGACATTACCGTCGCTTATGAAGAGGACCGGTTTCTGGTCCGCTATGGAGCCTGCCGCCTGCCGCTCGCCCCAAAATCGTGGAGCACCGTCTTGTCGTACGGACTCGATGCGTTGTTGTCCGAGGGCATGGCGCAGGCCGACAGTGAAGGACTCACGGAACTGCAAAGCATTTTGACGGCCATTCGGCATCTTCCCGATCATGAAGACAGCACACAGGATGAGCGGGAGGAGCGCGAGAGGGAAAAAGAAGTCATCCGTAAACGAATCGCCGTGCTCATGGCGCACCATCAACGAATCGCGGCATTTGTCCAGAACAATCTTCGCCTCTTTAACGGCACCGCCGGAGAACCATGCAGCTTTAATCTGCTGGACGAGTTGCTCAATCAACAGGCCTATCGGTTGGCATCGTGGAAGGTCGCCTCGGAGGAAATCAATTACCGACGATTTTTCGACATCAACGATCTGGCCGCGATTCGTGTGGAAGAGTGTTCAGTGTTCGACGCGACCCATGAAGTCATTTTTAAACTCCTTCGCGACGGCATGGCGACGGGAGTGAGAATCGACCATGTCGACGGCCTGTACGATCCCGGTGGATATCTTCAGCACCTGCAGAGCTGGGCAAGGCGTGAGTTGAACGACGGCTCGTCGACAGAGCGTCCGCTGTTTGTCGTGGTGGAAAAAATACTCGGACTCGATGAACCGCTGCCCGAGTCCTGGCCTATCGAAGGAACGACGGGATACGAGTTTCTCAACACGGTCAACGGATTGTTCGTAGACCCTGCCCGCGAACGGGCCTTCAGTGATCTCTATCGGCGCATAACCAATCGCTCTCAGCCCTATGCCGATGTGGTCTATGAGGCAAAGCAACTGATCATGCGGGCCTCCATGGCGAGCGAGATCAACGTGCTCGGCCATCAGCTCAATGTGCTGTCCGAGAAAGATCGACGATCGAGAGACTTCACGCTGAACAGCCTGACCAATGCCATTCGAGAAATCATCGCGTGTTTCCCCGTGTATCGGACGTATGTGACGGTGGGGGCGGAGCCGGTCAGCGAGCGGGATAAAGCGTTCATCCATCGGGCGGTGGCCCAAGCCAAACGGCGAAATCCTACCATCGGCGGCGAGGTCTTCGACTTTATACGGGGTCTTCTGTTGAAGGAACGCCGCCCTGAAGGGGATACAGCCGATGAGTACGAACGGTTTGTCATGAAATTTCAGCAGACGACGAGTCCCGTGACGGCCAAGGGAATCGAGGATACCGTATTTTACCGATATAACCGGCTCATGTCTCTCAACGAAGTAGGAGGAGAACCGCAACGATTCGGCATCGCCCCGGAGGTATTCCATCGCCGCATGGTCGACCGACAAGCCCGGTGGCCGAAAGGGCTTTCGGCCACTGCGACCCACGACACCAAGCGGGGGGAAGACGTGCGTGCCAGATTGAATGTGTTGTCCGAGATACCCGACGAATGGAAAGCACGTGTGACCAGATGGATGAAGCTGAACGCCAAATATCGCGTCACGCAGGAAAGCGAGGAGATCCCGGAGGCCAACGATGAATACCTCCTCTATCAAACGCTCTTGGGCGCATGGCCGTTAGGGGAGCTGCGCCCCGATGAACGCAATGACTTCTGCACCCGCATTCAGCAGTATATGGAGAAGGCCATCCATGAGGCGAAGGTCCATACAAGCTGGATCAATCCGAATCGTGAGTATGACGATGGGGTGCGGCGCTTCGTTCAGGCGATCCTCGACGACGGCCGTCTCAACAAATTCCTCGACGACTTCTTGCCGTTCAAGGAGCGGATCGCCGCCGCCGGTGTGTTCAACTCACTTGCGCAGACGATCCTCAAGGTGACGGCTCCGGGGACTCCTGATTTCTATCAAGGATCGGAACTGTGGGATTGGAATCTCGTGGACCCGGACAACCGGCGGCCCGTCGACTATGCGCGACGCCATACGCTCATCCGGGAACTCCAGGCAGTGCTCGAGCGGCCCGACCGGTTCGATGCCGTTCAGGACCTCGTGCGTCATTCCGCGGACGGCCGCATCAAACTGTACCTCATTTTGGCGGGTCTTCACTGTCGCCGGATGCACGCGGACGTCTTTGAGCAGGGCCGATACGTGCCGCTGGCGGCGGAGGGACCTGAGGCGAAACATCTGCTCGCCTTCGCGCGTCTCCAGGGGGCGCACATGGTTGTGGCGGCTGTGCCGCGGCTTGTCGCCTTGCGTTCCGCGGAAGCGAAGGGCTCGATATGGGATGAGACGTGGGTCATGATGCCTTCGGAATGGAAGGTGTCGCAGCTTCAGGACATTCTTACCGGACGTTCGGTCGTTCCCCAGCGCAAAGGAGAGCATGATATGGTGCGGGCCTCGGAAATCTTTGCCGCCTGCCCTGTGGGGTGTCTCGTCGCCGGCTCATAGCGTTCGCGATTGCAGCAGAAGTGTTCATAAAGAATGCGGGCTAGGGCGTTACCGAGTAGTCGCTTCAAGTCGCCATGATACGATCAAAATCACATGGAGATCAGATCTGGAGATCAGATCGGAGAGATCAGATTAGGCACTCATGAGAGCAAGGCGACGATGAAAAATGGCGATCGTATCGACCGTGCGGACACGATCATACCCACACTAGGAGCGGGACCGGACGATGTCGCGTCTCGCAGTCGGAGGCTGCCGTGACGACGCAACAGGAAGAAACGCATACGACAAGGAACGGAATCGTCGGGCTTATCGGTGGGCTGGTCGGAGATGTGCGGACCTTGTTCCGCCAAGAGCTTCAATTACTACGCGATGAGTTTTTCCTGGAGATCGACAAGATACGCCAAGCGGCCGTCGCAGTCGGAGCGGGAATAGGGGTGACCATCATCGGAGGTTTGTTTGTGTTCATCATGCTGGTCCACGTGCTCCATCAGTACGCCTCTCTTCCCTTGTGGGCATGCTACGGGTTGATCGGCGTCATTCTTCTCGCCGTCGGTGGCGCACTGCTCATCAAGGCCAAGCAATCGTTGCAAAATTTCAATTTGATGCCGCGCAGGACGTTGCGCTCGATGAAGGAAGACGCACAATGGATCAAAGAACAAATATCGTTGAACAAGACATAAAAGATATCCTTGAAACTCGTCTTGAGATCAGCCGGAAGATACAGTTGCTCGATGAAAAGGCACGCTATGAGATGGAGAACATGAAGACGACATTGTCCGGTCTGGCCGCCAATGTGGCGGAGACGGGAAAAGAGTTCATCGACCGATCCGCTCGGACGTTGAATCCGGTTCCTCATATGAATGGACGTCCATGGGCGGCACTCGCGGGTATCGTGTTGTTCGGGGTGGCGATTGGAATGTTTGAAAAGAGATTTCGTCGCGCGAAAGTCTATCCCTATTACGCTCCCAAAGCGCATGGCGTACCGGTGATGCCTTCGGAAGGAGAAGAGGAAAGCGGAGAGACCCGGTCCGGTGTCTATCCGTATTTTCCGGGAGGGCACCAGGAGGAGGCGAACAGAAGCCGTTCCTCTTTTTCATCGGACCTATGGAGCGATGTGAAAGCGAATATTTCCGCTGAAATGGAGCGCTCGAAAGGCGCGCTGGGGTATGCCATTCGGGAATTTGCGCGGGATATGGCCAAGGAGGTCGTGCCGGCGATCCTGAGATCTATGGGACCCCCTTTATCACATGGGTCCCGCCGATAATATTCGCCTCGTTCCCCAGGTTCGTGAATAGCGGTTCGTTCCAACATGTATGCTCGATCAGACGAGGGAGCTGCAAGAGATCGGCCGAGACGTGATGGGCGTGATGGGATGGATGCCTCAACTTCTCATCGCAGTCGTCATCGTGTCAGGATCGGTGCTCGGCGGCCTCATTGTCCGCCGGGTCCTGCTTCGCCTCAGCCGGCAAACGGAAGCGACCACCGCGTATGTCATGAGTCTGGCCGGTCGCATCAGCGCAGCCGGTCTAATGATATTCGGAGTGGTGACGGCCCTGGGGACGATCGGCGTGGATGTCTCCGCATTGGTGGCCGGTCTCGGTCTGACGGGATTTGCCCTGGGCTTCGGCCTCAAGGATATACTCGCCAATATCGTGTCGGGTGTGCTCATCCTTCTCTATCGGCCGTTTGATCTCTACGACCGCATCATCGTGGCGGGCCTTGAAGGAGTCGTCTCGGAAATCGATTTGCGGTACACGAAGTTGGAGCAAGAGGAGAAGACATTTCTGGTGCCGAATTCGCTGTTGATCACCAATACGATCACGCTGTTGAAGCCTCGACCGTCTGAGTCCGACCGTTCATCAGGGGCTTGATGCGGTCCCGAATATTTCCCCACGGAGAAGGGGGCGCCGATGCCGAGAGTTCTGTGGAAAGGAGCCATCAGTTTTGGACTCGTCCATATCCCTGTCGGACTCTACTCCGCTGAAAAGCGAAACAATTTCGACCTGACCATGTTGGATCGCCGTGATATGAAGCCCGTCGGTTTCAAACGATACAACAAAGAGACGGGGGAGGAGGTACCCTGGGATCAGATCGTCAAGGGATATGAGTATGAGAAGGAGCGCTATGTGGTGCTCACCGACGAAGATTTCCGTCGCGCGAACGTCGAGGCGACTCAGACGATCGATATCTTGCGCTTCGTGGAAGGGAACGAGATTACTCCGATGTATTTTGAGACGCCCTATTACCTGGCTCCCGACCGGCGAGGGGAAAAGGGCTATGCGCTGTTGCGGGAAACATTGAAGCACACGCATAAAGTCGGCATCGCCAATGTCGTGATTCGCACACGCCAGTATGTGGCCGCGCTGATCCCGGTGGACGATGTGATCGTCCTGAACACGCTACGGTATGCCGATGAGGTCAAGGCTGCTGATGAGTTGGACGTTCCTCCGAAAAATGTGAAAGCCGCCGGTGTGACGCCTCGGGAGACCGATATGGCCGTGAAGCTCGTGGAGGAAATGACGGGTGACTGGAATCCCAAGGACTATCATGATACCTATCATGAGGACCTGCTCGCGTTGATCGACAAACGGATCAAAGCCGGAGAGACCGAGATCATCACCACCACGGACGCTTCCGAAACAGATGAGGAGGAGCCCAGTCGGGGGAACGTAGTCGACCTGATGGCGCTGCTCAAGCGAAGCGTGCAGGACAAGGCGAAGGGACGCCGGTTTTCCTCGACGCAGTCGAAAGGCGCTCGTTCAGATCGAACGCGACGCAAGATCGCTTGAAGTGCTTGTCCATCCTACCAGCCTACCAGGAAACTGCCGCGGGCTCCGCAGATATCTTCTTTTGATGGCACCTGTCGTGGACGAGTTGGGCGATGCCGGACAGCCTGTCCGTTCACACCCAAGTATCCGCAGGCATTCCGAGATGCGAACCCACGCGTCGATTCCCGCTAAATAAGTAGAATTCCTCGGAAAAGCGGTTCATTCGCGCAGAGCACTCACACGCCGCCACTATGCGCATAAGGGCGCATAGTTTGCATTCCAGTCCGCAGTCCTATGTTCTGCCGTTACATTTTAATGGAGGTATCTTTATGAAGAAGTGGATGAGAGGGATCATGTCCGGAATGCTCGGTATTATGGCCGGAGCCACGATATCGTATGCGCAGACCACCGTTCCCGATCGAACGATCGATTCCGACACGGGCGCCACGGTCCGTGATGGAGCCGTGCGCAATGGGGTCGTGGTGGAAGAGCCCCGTGATCGCGTCATAGTGGAGGAACGTGTCGTGGAGCAAAGACACGAGGGCGAGTTCTATGTGGCCGGCTTCGGCGGATTTACGCTAGGGCAGGGTTTCTCGAACGTCAATGGAATAGGGACGCTGGCGACGCAAAACATAGGCAACTTTGATACGGCCAATTCGGTGATATACGGTATGAAAGCCGGCTACTTCCTCCCTGCGCGATTGAATTGGCTGGGTTTTGAAGTGGAAGGGTTCAATACCACGCCGCATTTGAAGCAGCAAGACGGCTTGATCGGATCCAACCTTCGTGTGACCACATTGGCGTTCAATGTTGTCGCGAGGAAAAGACTAGGCTGCCGGGACAACGATCGTACCCACTACGATCGCATCCGCAACGCCACCTACGATACGTATGGTCGGCATTACGAAAAGAATGGTCGGCATTATGATGGGTGGTCGCCGGAAGACGAGAACGACAGATGCCCGCTACAAGTCTATGCCGGAGTCGGTCCGGCGATATTCTTTGCCCAGACGTCCAACGTAAACGGGCAGAGCAGTGATCTTGGTGAAGTCGGAGTGAATTTTCTGACCGGTGCGAAATATTTCGTGCACCGGAACGTGTCGATCTTCGGCGAGTACAAGTTTAACCATGCCGGTTTCGACTTTGCACGGGCTTATGGTGCCCAGTCCGGCATCCAGGGCAACTACAGTGCAAGCCACTTCGTGGGAGGACTGGCCGTGCATTTTTAGGGTTTGACGGAGGAAATCTGCTTGAGCTTTCAGTGAGACCTCACCTCGTTTGAAGCCGGGACCGACCTGTGACGGTCGGCCCCGGCCGCTTTTTCCGTTCCATTTCAGCATGAAGCTAGAATCAGAACTGAGGACCTCGCGCTCATGAAGACCGTCGCCGATCAGGTCGCCATCGCCATGCAGCGCAAGCAAGGCGAAGAAGCGCTACGCAGAAGCGAAGAGCGGTTCCGCATCTTCGCCGAGCAATTGGAACAGTTAGTCGCCGAACGCACGGAGGAGCTGACCCTATCTCAGGAACGGCTGCGCGCATTGGCGAGCGAACTGAATCTGACCGAGCAGCGCGAACGCAAGCGGCTGGCCACCGAGTTGCACGACCATCTGCAGCAGATGCTGGTCGTCGGCAAGTTGACAGTCGGGCAGGGCAAACGCTTGGCGAGCGGCGTTCCCGAATGTGAGACCGTGTTGAAACGAGTGGAAGACATTTTATCGGATGCGTTGGCCTATAGCCGCACGCTTGTGGCGGAGCTCAGCCCGCCCGTGCTGCGCGACCATGGCTTGGCCGCCGCGCTGAAGTGGCTCGCGGAGTACATGAAGAAGAAACATGAGCAGAACGTGACGGTGATCGTGCCCGAAGGCGATTGGTTCCAACTGCCGGAAGATCAGCGCGTATTACTCTTTCAATCGGTGCGTGAGCTTCTGATCAACGCCTCGAAACATGCAGGGACCGGCACAGTGACTGTTCGAATGACTCAACGCGAAGATCAGATTCAGATTGAAGTCTGCGATGAAGGCAGAGGCTTCGATCTTGCTGCTGCTGCTAGAATTCCTAGCGGCGGCATTTCTTCGAAGTTTGGTTTGTATAGCATTCAAGAACGAATGCGGGCGCTGGGCGGATCGTTCGACATCACATCGGCACTAGGCCGGGGCACGACTGCGACCCTCACGCTGCCGCTTGGGAAGCCGAGTGTGGCGGACGGAATGGTTGATGGTGAATGGTTGATGAAGGATGGGAAAAGGACATCAGTTTCTTCCGATCATTCACCATTAAACATCGACCATTCACACAGGCGGCGTTCCGTTCGTGTTCTTCTGGCCGACGACCATGCGATGGTGAGGCAAGGACTTCGGGCTGTTCTGGATGCTTACGAGGATATCCAAGTCGTCGGAGAAGCCGGCGATGGAGCGGAGGCCTTGAGACTGGTTGAAGAATCGCAACCTCGAGTGCTGGTGATGGACATCAATATGCCGAAAATGAACGGGATCGAGGCGACGACCCGTATCAAGGCTCACTGGCCGGGAATTGCCGTGGTCGGAATCTCGGTCAATGCCGGAGACGAAAACAGTGATGTGATGAAGCGAGCTGGGGCGGCCACCGTCCTTCCCAAAGACACGGCGGTGGAGCAGCTCCACGCTGCGATCATTGAAGCTGTCGATTCAGTGGATCAGTAACGTATTCACGCCCCGCCTTTCACTGCTGAGTCCGGCCATGTCCTGACGGCCTTGCTCGATCTTTCAAAACACGCCTTTATAGACGGAGCAGGATCGGCAAGGATCCGGCGGATCGGTGGAATCGAGGCGTCGCCGAAAATCCTCCGCTTCCGCGCCATGCCACACGTCGTTGACGCCGTGCTCGTAGACATTTCCAAAGTGTGCGCGATCCGGGGTGGCCATGATGCAACAGGGCACGGCGTAGCCTTGGTAGGTGATGTAGGAGGAGGTCCAAGGCCAATCGCAACGCCGCGCCGAGCCGGGAAGCATGGGCAGTTCTTCCAGGCGTGGGAGCCGCAGCGTGATATTCAGCTCCTGTGCCGCCGCGCGGGCCGTTGCGAACAATGATTTGACTGTATCGCGATCGATACTCACGAGCGATTGTTCCTGTATGAACATGCGAAACGGAGCATAGACAGCCGGGAGAGAGGGCTCCGCAAGTTCATGTCCTAAATGCTGAACGAAGACCGAACGGATCGAGAGACGGTGCGCCAAACGGACGAGGTCCGGCAGCTCGTGCACGTTCTGTCGCATGACGACCACGGTGAGGATCAACTCGGGGGTACGGCTCCGGTATCTTCGTCGCGCCCGCTGGACTTTCAGGATATTGGCGATGACGCGATCGAACCGGGCGCCGCGTCGAATGCGCTCGTACGTCCTGGCCGTCGCGCCGTCGATCGACACGTGCAGCTCATGCAGTCCGCTGGTCACGCAACGTTCCGCGCGGGCGTCGCTCACCAGCGTGCAATTCGAATTGCATCCGACTTTGATCCCTTTGGATGCGGCGGTCTCAACCATATCGAAAAAGCGAGGGTGCATCATCGGCTCTCCGAGGCCCTGCAGATGCAATTCTTTCAGGTTGGGAAATTGAGCAAGGAGTGCGGTGTATCGCTCGAACGGCATGAGCGCGGGTCTGCCGTCCGTCGGCGCGTCGACCCGTTGGTGGACGGGACACATTACGCAGGCGAGATTGCACTGGCCGACCGGCTCGATTTGGAGAAAAGCTGGAAGCGGAGGAGCGGCGTGTAATGATCGCGCGTCGGCGGCATCCGACTCGAATGACGAATCGTTATGCTTCGAAGGCTCGATGATCGGCGGCGACCCGCATGACAGATCCATGGGATGTTATTGTTCGTTACATCGCCTGTGGAATGTTGCATGCCATAAAAACGAGCTCCGCGCTCTTCCGAAAACGGAGGCTTTGTTGTGTGGCTGGACGGCGAGGTGTTCCGCCGATTGCAAATCGACCACGGCAAGTGCGATAGTCCTGCGACGCGGGGCCGTCGCCGATCGTAAAAAAGCTCCGCTTTCTTTCGAAAGCGGAGCTTTCCCGAACTTGCAATTTTTACATTGCTCTCATAGCGTTTCCACTATGTGTGACAACGTTTCCACTGCGAGTTCTTAGGTTCACCCTACTCTGTGCGATGACCGTTTTCTACAGGGAGACTCCCTAGGTGTGGATGGATAGTGGGCCACCGTCAAAATCTTTCACTGTCTCCTAGGGACGGCCCTAGTTCTGTTTTGTCGTTCATTTCACTACAAGGCAGATGCTGAATAAGGCGGAAATGGGTTCGTAGCTATGTCTAAAAGGCATGTGAAAACGAGATCATCGGTGAATCACAGCCTCGGTGAAGAGACGCTCGATCCGAGAGTGTTGCTGCAGGTTTTGAAGTCGATTAGGCGGGGAGACTTGACCGTGCAGGTGCCTGTCGAGTGGACGGGAATCGGCGGCAAGATCGCCGACGAATTGAACTCAATTATCGAGCAAAACGGCAAAATCATCGAGGAAATCAAGCAGGTCAGTCATGCCGTGGGCAAGAAGGGACGCCTTTCCGAGCGGGTATCAATCCCGGATGCGTCGGGGGCTTGGAAATCGGAAATCGAAGCATTCAACGGACTCATCAATGATCTCGTTCGTCCCATGAACGACATGGCCCGTGTGATCGGCGGAGTGGCAAAGGGGGATCTGACGCAAACCGTCGCGCTCGAGACGGGCGATCATCATCTCAAAGGTGAATTTCTCAAGACCGCCAGAACAGTCAATGAAATGGTCCGTCAGCTCGATGCCTTTGCCGCAGAAGTGACTCGGGTCGCGCGTGAGGTGGGGACGGAAGGCAAGTTGGGCGGCCAGGCGGTTGTGCCGGGTGTCGCCGGCACGTGGAAGGACCTGACTGAAAACGTCAACTCCATGGCGAGCAATCTCACCAATCAAGTGCGGAACATCGCGGACGTCACGATTGCGGTCGCCAACGGCGATCTGTCGAAAAAGATTACCGCCGACGTGCGCGGGGAGATTCTTCAGCTCAAAGAAGCGATCAACACGATGGTGGACCAGCTGCGAAGCTTCGGCGCGGAAGTGACGCGGGTCGCCCGTGAAGTGGGGACGGAAGGCAAACTGGGCGGGCAGGCGGTCGTACCGGGTGTCGCCGGGACATGGAAGGATTTGACCGACAGTGTGAATTCCATGGCCAGCAATCTAACCGGCCAAGTGCGGAACATCGCGGACGTGACGATTGCGGTGGCGAACGGCGATCTGTCGAAGAAAATTACCGCCGACGTACGCGGGGAGATTCTCCAACTCAAGGACACCATCAACACGATGGTGGACCAATTGCGCAGTTTCGCCGCGGAAGTCACGCGAGTGGCGCGGGAAGTCGGGACGGAGGGCAAGCTGGGCGGGCAGGCGCAAGTCGGCGACGTGAGCGGTGTGTGGAAGGACCTGACCGACAGCGTCAATTCCATGGCCAGCAATCTGACCGGCCAAGTGCGGAACATCGCCGAAGTCACCACGGCGGTGGCCAGCGGCGACCTCTCGAAGAAGATCACCGCCGACGTGCGCGGGGAGATTCTTCAACTCAAAGAAGCGATCAACACGATGGTGGACCAGTTGCGGAGCTTCGCGTCGGAAGTCACGCGGGTGGCGCGTGAAGTCGGGACGGAGGGCAAGTTGGGCGGCCAGGCAGTCGTGCCGGGTGTGGCCGGCACGTGGAAGGACCTGACCGACAGCGTGAATTCCATGGCCAGCAATCTGACCGGCCAAGTGCGGAACATCGCCGAAGTCACCACGGCGGTCGCGAACGGCGACCTGTCGAAGAAAATCACCGCCGACGTACGCGGGGAGATTCTTCAACTCAAGGACACCATCAACACGATGGTGGATCAATTGCGCAGTTTCGCCGCCGAAGTCACGCGGGTGGCACGTGAAGTCGGGACGGAGGGCAAGTTGGGCGGCCAGGCGGTCGTGCCGGATGTCGCCGGCACGTGGAAGGATCTGACCGACAGCGTGAATTCTATGGCCAGCAATCTGACCAATCAAGTGCGGAACATCGCGGAGGTGACCACCGCCGTGGCGAACGGCGACTTGTCGAAGAAGATCACTGCCGATGTGCGCGGAGAGATTCTCCAGCTCAAAGAAGCGATCAATACGATGGTGGACCAGTTGCGAAGCTTTGGAGCGGAAGTGACGCGAGTGGCTCGGGAAGTCGGCACGGAGGGCAAGCTGGGGGGGCAGGCGCAGGTTCGCGACGTGAGCGGTGTCTGGAAGGATTTGACCGAAAGCGTCAATTTGATGGCCGGCAATCTCACCGGGCAGGTGAGAAACATCGCGGACGTGACGATCGCCGTGGCGAACGGCGACCTGTCGAAAAAAATTACGGTCGACGTCCATGGCGAAATTCTTCAATTGAAAGAAGCGATCAACACGATGGTGGATCAGCTCCGCAGTTTCGCCGCCGAAGTCACGCGGGTGGCGCGGGAAGTCGGGACGGAAGGCAAGCTGGGCGGGCAGGCGCAAGTCGGCGACGTGAGCGGTGTGTGGAAGGATCTGACCGACAGCGTCAATTCCATGGCCAGCAATCTGACCGGCCAAGTGCGGAACATCGCCGAGGTCACGACTGCGGTGGCGAACGGCGATCTCTCGAAGAAGATCACGGTGGATGTCCGCGGCGAGATATTACAGTTGAAGGACACCATCAACACGATGGTGGATCAATTGAATGCCTTCGCGGCGGAAGTCACCCGGGTGGCGCGGGAAGTGGGAACAGAAGGCAAGCTGGGCGGTCAAGCGGCCGTTCCGGGTGTGGCCGGCACCTGGAAGGACCTGACCGACAGCGTCAATTCCATGGCCAGCAATTTGACCGGCCAAGTGCGGAATATCGCCGACGTCACCTTCGCCGTGGCCAGCGGCGATTTATCCAAAAAGATCACCGCTGATGTTCGCGGCGAGATACTACAGTTGAAAGAGGCCATCAACACGATGGTGGATCAGTTGCGGAGCTTCGGAGCGGAAGTCACTCGAGTCGCCCGGGAAGTGGGGACGGAAGGCAAGTTGGGCGGCCAGGCGGTCGTGCCGGGTGTCGCCGGCACCTGGAAGGATCTGACCGACAACGTCAATGCGATGGCCAGTAACCTGACCGTGCAGCTGCGGGACATGTCTAAAGTCGCGACGGCGATCGCAAACGGCGATTTGACCCGTAAAGTGACGGTCGATGTGCGCGGAGAGATTTTACAGATTAAAGACGTCATCAATCTCATGGTCGATCAACTCGGCGGCTTCGCCTCCGAAGTCACCCGGGTGGCGCGCGAAGTGGGCACGGAAGGCAAGTTGGGGGGTCAAGCGGCCGTTCCCGGCGTGGCGGGAACCTGGAAAGATCTCACGGAAAGCGTCAACCTTCTAGCCGCCAATCTGACGACTCAGGTCCGCGCCATCGCGGAAGTCGCCACCGCCGTGACCCAGGGAGACTTGACCCGCTCCATCCAGGTGCAGGCACGCGGGGAAGTGGCCGAATTGAAGGACAATATCAATGCGATGATTCGAACCCTTCGCGCCACCACCGATCAGAATACGGAGCAGGATTGGCTGAAAACCAATTTGGCCAAGTTCACCCGCATGATGCAAGGCCAGCGGGACTTGGTCACCGTGGGACAGATGTTGTTGTCGGAGTTGACGCAGCTCGTGAACGCCCAGTACGGTGTCGTGTATCAAATGGAAACGATGAACGGTACGTCGGCGCTCAAACCGTTGGCGAGCTATGCGTCCGGTGAACCGCTGGACACGGTGTGCGATATTCCTCTCGGAAACGGCTTGGTGGGCCAGTGTGCGTTGGAAAAACGCCGGCTGCTGCTGACCGACATTCCCTCACACTACGTGACCATCCGATCCGGTCTGGGAAATGCCGCCCCGAGGACGCTGGTCGTGTTGCCCGTG
Organism: Nitrospira sp.; assembly: GCA_030123625.1. NCBI lineage: Bacteria > Pseudomonadati > Nitrospirota > Nitrospiria > Nitrospirales > Nitrospiraceae > Nitrospira > Nitrospira sp. Next base: position 643,373 of record CP126121.1, on the reverse strand, counting down.
CTGTTCGAAGGACAGACCAAAGCGGTCATCGAATTGGCCTCCCTGTCGGAATTTACGCCGGCACAGTTGGCGCTGATCGGGCAATTGACCGAAACCATCGGGGTCGTCGTGAATACGATCGAAGCGACGATGAAAACCGAGGGATTGCTGCAACAATCCCAAAAATTGGCGGGCGAACTGCAAACGCAGCAGCGGGAGCTTCAGCAAACCAACGAAGAATTGGCCAACAAAGCGCAACAGTTGGCGGAGCAGAACGCCGAAGTCGAACGGAAGAATCGCGAGATCGAGCAAGCCAGATTTGCCTTGGAGGAAAAAGCCGGTGAGCTCGCCCTCGCCTCCAAGTATAAGTCGGAGTTCCTCGCCAACATGTCGCATGAGTTGAGAACACCGCTCAACAGCATCCTCATTCTCGCGCAGCAGCTCGGCGACAACCCTGAACGCAATCTCACCGCGAAGCAGGTGGAATTTTCCAAGAATATCCATGCCGCCGGCGCGGATTTGCTCAATTTGATCAGCGATATTCTCGATCTCTCCAAGATTGAATCGGGCACCGTCACGGTGGAGCCCGAACAGGTGTTGTTCGCGAGGATTCGCGAAGCGGCGGAGCGCGGCTTTCGGCATGTGGCCGAGTCGCGGCATGTGGCGTTCCGCGTGGAGATCGACGCGACGCTTCCCCGGAACATGGTCACCGATTTCAAGCGGCTGCAGCAGGTGTTGAAGAATTTGTTGTCCAATGCCTTCAAGTTCACGTCGCACGGACACGTGACCTTCCGCATCAGGCGGGCGATCGCCGGGTGGAGTGTGGATCATCAGATTCTCACCGGCGTCCCCTCCGTGATTGCGTTCGAGGTGCAAGACACCGGCATCGGCATCCCGCAAGAAAAACAAAAGATCATCTTCGAGGCGTTTCAACAAGCCGAAGCCGGCACCAGCCGGCGGTACGGAGGCACCGGTCTGGGCCTCGCCATCAGCCGGGAATTGGCCATGCTGCTGGGAGGGGAAATCCGGCTCAACAGCGTGCCGGGCGAAGGGAGCACGTTCACGCTGTATCTCCCTGAAACATACATGGGAGACGCCGTCGGTTCCCTTCGCGAAGAGGCCCGCTTGAGCCGGCAGGCTTCGTCGCTGGTCCAACAAGTGCTGGTCCAACAGGCCGAGCGATTCGACGACATCCCCGATGACCGTGACACGTTGGTCCCCGGCGAACCGACCATTCTGATCGTGGAAGACGATCCCCACTTCGCGAGAGTGCTGCTGGGTTTGGTCCGCGAGAAAGGCTTCAAGGGGATCGTGACCGCGCACGGTCGCTCGGCGCTGCCATTGGCCCGTCAATATAACCCTGTGGCCATTACGCTCGATATCTTTCTTCCCGACATGTTGGGTTGGACGGTGTTGAGCCACCTGAAGCAGGAGCCGGAGACACGTCACATCCCGGTTCAGATCCTGACCGTCGAGGAAGAGCGGATACACGGATTAGGCCATGGGGCCTATGCCTATATTTTGAAACCGTCGACGACGCAAGAATTGGGAAAGGCCTTCGATCGATTGGTCGCCTTTACGCAACCGCGCCGCAAGCGGTTGTTGCTCGTGGAGGACAATGAGATCGAACGCCACAGTTTGTCGCTGCTCCTCGGACATGACGAGGTGGATATCGAGACGGCCGCGGACGGCGCACAGGCTTGGCGCGCGCTGACGAGCCGACCGTTCGACACGGTTGTGCTCGATTTGCGGCTGCCGGATATGTCGGGATTCGACATCCTGGAGCGCATCCGCCAAGAATCCTCGCTGCGGGATGTGCCGGTCATCGTGTTCACCGGAAAGGAATTGACCGGCGAAGAGGAACTGCGGCTTCGGGACTTGTCCCAAAGCATCGTGCTCAAAGGCGTGCAGTCTCCGGAACGGTTGCTGGACGAAGCGACGCTCTTCCTCCATCTCCTCACGGCACAATTGGCGCCGGAGAAGAGGGCGATGCTTCAACGGGTACGGCAGAGCGACGACTCGCTCATCGCGAAGAAAATCTTGGTCGTGGACGACGATGTCCGCAACATCTTCGCGCTCACGAGCTTGCTCGAGCTGCACGGCATGGCCGTCACGAGTTGCGAAACAGGCCGGGAAGCGATCGAACTGGTCGAGTCGGATCCGGACCTCGATATGGTTCTCATGGATATCATGATGCCGGAAATGGACGGATATGAGACGATCCGCCGCATTCGCAGCAACCCGGCGCATCAGTTGCTCCCGATTTTGGCATTGACGGCCAAGGCCATGAAGGGAGATCGGGAGCGGTGCCTGCAGGCGGGAGCGTCCGATTACATCGCCAAACCGGTGAATACGGAAGAGCTGCTCGCCCTCATGCGCATCTGGCTCTTCGGTAAGAAAAAAGCGAGGATCTGACGATCATGTCCGAGGCGTCGATGAATTGGTCCAGGAAAATGCCCGCGTCCACCGGGGACGACTCCGCGCTGAACGAAATTCCCGCGCCTATTCTGCTCGTCGATGACGACCCCGGCATTCTCCTCGCCATGGCGTCTCTCCTCGAAGGTCCCGGCCGCACGGTCCTGACCGCGCAAACGGGTCAGGACGCGTTGCGGCATCTGTTGCGCCATGATTGCGCGGTCATTGTTCTCGACGTCCGGATGCCGCAGATGGATGGTTTCGAATTGGCCGCATTGATTCGGAAACGGGACCGTTCCCGCTTCACTCCCATCATTTTCCTGTCGGGCGTCGACACGATGGATGCACACGTCGTGCGAGGGCTTTCGAGCGGGGCCGTGGATTATTTAGTCAAGCCGGTCCAGCCCGACATTCTCCGGCACAAAGTGGACGCGTTCGTCGAATTGTTTCGACTTCGAGAATGGGCCCAGCAACAGGCCAGGCGGCAGAGCGAGGAGCGATTCCGACAGTTGGTCGAGGGGATTGAAGATTACGCGATTTTCTTGGTGGACGCGGACGGCAAAGTGGCCACCTGGAACATTGGAGCGGAGCGTCTGACGGGTTATCGCGGCGAAGAGATCCTCGGCCAACCCTACACGCGCTTGTATGCTCCGGGCGATGTCGAATTATGCCGGCCTGAGAACGACTTGCAACAGGCGACTGAGGCGGCGGCGGGACTGGCGGCGCGAACCGATATGGATCGGCAGATGATGAAAAAAAGCGGCACGCGGTTCATCGCGAATATCACGATCACCGCGCTCCGGGATGAGCAAGCAGGGTCTCACGCCGTCGTCATTCGCGATGTGACGGAACGAAAGCGAGCTGAAAAAGCCACGGCTCGGCTCGCCGCCATCGTCATGTCTTCGACCGATGCCATCCTCAGCAAAACGCTGGATGGGATCATTACGACATGGAACAGCGGCGCCGAACGGCTGTTCGGGTACCAGGCGAAAGAAATCATCGGGCAACCGGTGACTCGCCTGCTGTTTCCCGATCGTGTGGAGGAGGAAGCGCAAATTCTCGACCGTATTCGATCGGGCGAGCGCGTCGAACAACGGGAAACCGTGCGACGTCATAAAAACGGGCGCGCGATAGACGTGTCCTTGACGATCTCGCCGATTATGGACGCCGCCGGGACGATTCTCGGCATCTCCTCCATCGCCCGTGATATCACGGAACGGAAATCGGCCGAGCGCGCGCTACGGGAGGCCAACAAGGAGCTGGAAGCGTTCAGTTACTCCGTGTCGCATGACCTGCGCGCGCCGTTACGATCAATCAACGGATTCGCCAAGATGTTGGTCGAGGACTTCGGCCCATCCTTGCCTCAGGAGGCGCAGCGATGTCTGAACGTCATCCAAAAAAGCGCCGGGCGCATGGGCGAGCTGATCGACGACCTGCTGGAGTTTTCACGCCTGTCCCGATCGGTGCTCGATCGGCAGGCGGTGGATATCCGGCGGGTTATTCTCGAAACGTGGGTCGAACTACGGCGACAGGATCCGGATCGATCCGTGGAATTGATTGTCGATGATCTGCCCAAATGCCTGGCCGATCGCCGCCTGGTCAAGCAGGTATGGGTCAACCTCCTCTCCAATGCCTGGAAATACTCCCGCCCACGCCAAGTTGCCCGGATCGAGATCGGATGGCACCGGGATGAGCAGCAGCCGAGCAGCGTGGTTTATTGGATTCGAGACAATGGAGTGGGATTCGATCAACAATATGTGGGCAAACTATTCGGAGTATTTCAGCGGCTGCATCGAGCGGAGGACTTCGAGGGGACCGGGGTGGGGCTGGCTCTTGTGCATCGGATCGTCCATCGCCACGGGGGCCGGGTGTGGGCCGATGGAAAACTGGACGAAGGCGCGACATTTTATTTCACGCTGGAGAGCGTTCATGAACAGAACGGTGCCGGACAACATCTCGGTCTTGTTGGTTGAGGATAATGAGGAGGACGCGGAGCTGACGCTGCGGGTCTTCCGGCAGTATCATTTCGCCAATCATATTCATGTGGCGCGGGACGGCGCGGAAGCGTTGGATTGCCTGTTCGGTATGGGATCCTATGCGGATCGGAGCCCATGCAGGCAAACGAAATTGATTCTCTTGGACCTCAAATTACCGAAAGTCGACGGGCTGGAAGTCCTTCGCCGCTGCAAGAGCGATGACCGGACGAAATCCATTCCCGTCGTCATGTTGACGTCGTCGCGTGAGGAACAGGACGTGATCAAGAGTTACGAGTTGGGCGTCAACAGCTATATCGTGAAGCCGGTGGATTTCCATCAATTCGTCGAGGCCGTGAAGCAATTGAATCTGTACTGGATGATCCTTAATCAGAGGCCGGAGTGATCAATCTGAGGAATGTGCCCGATGCGGGAGGTCGTATGGGTCAGCCCTTGCGAGTGTTGCTGCTGGAAGATTTGGACACGGATGCCGAATTGATGGTGCGTGAATTGAAACACGCCGGATTCGATCTGGTCTGGGATCGCGTCGAGACGGAAGAGTCATTGCTGGAGTGTCTCGATCGGCCATATGACCTGATTCTTTCCGACAATTCGATGCCGTCTTTTGACGCGATGAGGGCCCTCACCTGTCTGCAGCAGCGCAAACTCGATATTCCCTTCGTCATCGTGTCGGGCTCCATCGGCGAAGAGCAAGCCGTCGCCTTGTTGCACCATGGCGCGGCGGATTACGTCATGAAGGATCGCATCGAACGGTTGGGATCCGCCGTGGGACAAGTGCTCGAGAAGAAGCGGTTGCGCGACGACAATCAGGCCGCCCATGCCGCCCTCCAGACGAGGACCGAGGAACTCATACGTTCTCAAGAACGGTTGCGCGCGCTCGCCAGCGATTTGACGTTGACGGAGCAGCGGGAGCGGCGCAAGCTCGCCGGCGATCTCCACGACTATTTGGCTCAATTGCTCGTCGCGGGACGCATGAAGCTGCGGCAAGCCGTGGCCTGTGTCGCGAAGGAGCCGGGAACGACGCTGCTCGCCGAATTAGATCAGATTTTCGACGAATCCCTGCGGTATACACGCACGCTCATTGCCGACCTCGCGCCGCCCTCGTTGCAAGAATTCGGATTGTCTCATGCCTTCCAATGGTTGTCCGAACACATGCGTACCCATGGACTGACCGTGGATGTGCAGGTCGGAGCGGACCGGATCAATCTCCCGGACGATCAAGCGATTTTGGTCTTTCAATCCGTTCGAGAATTGCTGCTCAACATCGTGAAACATGCGGACACGAATCGCGCGATTGTGGCGGTGGCCACCACCCCCACTGAACTGCACATTACGGTCACGGACAGCGGACAGGGGTTCGATCATACGGCGATCGCCGCTCCCGAGCGTGGGTCATCCGGATTCGGGCTGTTCAGCATCGATGAACGGATGCAGGCAATGGGGGGTCGGTTTGAAATCAATTCCACGCCCGGCCATGGAACGCGGGCCTCCATGATTCTGCCCTATTGGCCTCCCGCCGCTCCGGAACTGCGCGAACCCCTTAAGGAGGAGCTCTCCGATCTCAAGCCCGCCGGCCATCCTGACCGACGTTCCGGACTCACCACGCAACCCTTGCCGGAACAATCAATGGTCCGCGTGCTTCTCGTCGATGACCATATCATGGTCCGTCGCGGGATCAAGAGTCTTCTGGACGGACATGAGAACTTGCGGGTGATCGGAGAGGCATCCGACGGCGAGCAGGCCGTCGAATTGACGGCGCAGCTGCGGCCCGATGTCGTGCTCATGGACGTGAATCTTCCCGTGATGGACGGGGTGACGGCGACAAGCCGGATCCACCAAGACTATCCTGAAATCGCCATCGTCGGGTTGTCGGTCCATGACGATCGCCAGATCATCGATGCGATGACGAAGGCCGGCGCGGCCGCCTTCGTGTCGAAGGGGTCCGTGACCGAAGAGCTGTACGAGTCGATCAGTCGCGCGTTGTTTTCCAAAGGCAAACGGTCCGGCTCTCCCCGAAGAGACAAGCTGCCTCTGTCCAGCAAGGCTTAGCCCACATCATTCATGAGTGCTTCTGCTGCAATGGTGGATTCGCCGCTAGGCCGCCGCGCGAGATCCGCACGGCGGCCGGGTCAAGCCGACTCAGGCGGCGGCGGAAAGAATCTCCTGCTTTCGTTGCTGCATTTGCACGCCGATCGTCTTGGTATCCATGTTGAGTTGAGCTTGGGGGAACAGCTCGTCTTCTTCTTGGGACACATGATCCGCCACCGTCTGCTGCAATTCGATCATGCTCTGCCGGAACTCCGGGCTTGACGCGTCGTTGTTTCTGAGCTCGGCGATCATGTCCCGAACGACACGGTGATCGTCGTACGCGTTGGCGATCATATCTTCGGCGATTTCTTCCGCGGTTTCGTCGGTTTCGTCCTCTTCTATGTCTTCTATGCCCGCTCCCTCGTCCGGTTTCGATGCATCTATCGTCTCTTCTCCCTCGAGCTCTTCCCCCTGTTCGAGCGAGCCGAGTTCTTCGGGGTTGCCTTGGGTCTGCAGCGCCGGGTAAAAGAGCTCCTCTTCCAAGGTACTGTGCACCTCCAGTTCATGAAAAATCTGTTGCGCGATTTGCTGCTTCTTTCCGCTTTCTTCTCCCAGGAATTGCTCAAAGAGCGCTTCGACTTTACGGTGATCGTCTTTCAGCATTTGTATCGCATCGGCGGATTTCTTTTTGGGAGACGTTTTCGCTTTGGGTTGGCTCGAATCACGCTTCGGCATAGGTCTCTCCTTTCTGAATGTGTTTGAGGCCCTCAACATCCTGCTAACCGTTCACGACGGTTCCTCCGTTTGGATGCAACACCTGTCCCGTCATGTACGAGGCGTCCTGCGACGCGAGAAACACATAACAAGGCGCCACTTCTTCCGGTTGGCCCGCGCGTTTCAACGGGACCTCTGATCCGAAGGTGGCGACTTTGTCCGGCGGAAATGTCGACGGGATCAACGGCGTCCAGATCGGACCGGGCGCCACGCCGTTGACGCGGATTTTCTTCTCGGATAGAGCCAAGGCCAACGATCTGGTGAACGACACGATGGCGCCCTTGGTCGAGGAGTAGTCCAATAGATGTGGGCTTCCTTTATAGGCGGTCACGGACGTCGTATTGATGATGCTCGCGCCTTCCGCAAGGTGCGGAAAGGCCGCCTGCGCCATGAAGAAATAGGAGAAGATGTTCGTGCGAAACGTCCGCTCCAACTGAGTCGGCGTGATCTTGTCGAGACCGTCTTGCGGTTGCTGATACGCGGCATTGTTGACCAAGATGTCCAACTGCCTCAGTTCCCGCAGGACGGTGCGCACGGCCTGCATGCAATGTTCATGGCTCCCGACGTCCCCGGCGATGGTCATACAGCGTCGGCCCTCCCGCTCGACCATGTGTTTGGTTTCTTCCGCGTCCTTGTGCTCATCCAAATAAGCAATCGCAAGATCCGCTCCTTCGCGGGCAAAGGCGACTGCGACGGCTCGTCCGATGCCGCTGTCGCCGCCGGTGATGAGCGCGACCTTGCCGTTCAGTTTACCCGTGCCATGATGCACGCGGTTCTCCGTTTTTGGGCGAGGCGCCATCTCGGACTCAATGCCCGGTTGTCTTGTTTGTTGTTGAGGAGGACGTTGTTGTTCCGGCATGCGAGTACTCCTTTAACCAGCAGAACTTCTTCCTCTGCTTCACGGAGACATGGGATTGCGATGAGTCAACGGGGCTTACTCCATACCCGATTACCCCTCCGTGGGGCGGTAAATTCAGCACACAATGAGCGCGATTTCGGTGATTGTGGCTCAATCATGACGACCGGCATGCATGACATGAGGCAGGTGAACTCGCGTCTTCCTGCCTCATATCAGCGCGAGGAGATCCAAACGGATGCTGCTCGATTAGTATCCTCCACCTCCGCCGGATGATCCCATATTGCCTGATGATCCCATATTCCCTGATGAGCCCTTGTTGCCGGGGACGCCCCCCGGTCCTGACTTGGTGGAATCATGTCTCAGGTCCTGTTGGAGAGGGTCAGCTTTGCTCGAACTGGGTACTTCTCCTCTTCCTCCGCGAGTGACGATACCGCCTGGGTCCTCTTCAGTGATCGGGGGGGAATTTTGTCCCATCTTGCCGGACGATTCATGACTTTGCTTCATGGTTCCGCTCGATCCACCGCTGCTTCCTGATTGGGTTCCACTCTTTTGAGTTCCGCTTTTTGGCTGGTCCGCCTGAGAGACACCACCGACGAACAAGAGCATTCCTCCGACCATCAACATGTGCGCGCACGCCCGTCGTATACTCATAAAGAGCCTCCTTCGATAAAAAGTGTGTGAGTAGATCTCCTAGGTCTCGCTGCAAAATATAGGCCTTCTCTCCGCGGCTTCGATCATGCCTTGCCGTCTCAATCACATGAGGATGTTTCGCCGTGCGGCGGTCAGACAGTTTGAACCAGGTGACGAACTGCTATGATTACCGGCAGACAAGCTGTCTTGAACTCGGACAACACATCCCGTCGCTGTCGGATGTCACATGATGCACGCAGCTTACAAAATGGCCTCTTGCATACACTATCGACCACCGGCTCCACCGGATGATCCCATGCCGCTGGAGAGCCCCATACTGCTGGAACCGGTTCCGGAGCCTATCCCGCTTGGACCGCTTATCCCCGCTCCAGTTTGGCCTTGGATCGTGTCGGGCATTTGGCCGGATCCTCCCAATCTCGCCTCCCCGCCTATTTGCGGTGAGCCGCCTGTCCCGTATTGCCCCATCACTGATGATGATTCGCTACTCGGCCTCATCGTTTGGCTGGCACCCGATAACCCCTCTCCCCCGGGAGGGGTAATTCCTGCAGAACCTCCTCCGATTGTGCCGCCACCTGTCGGGGTACCTGTGTGAGATCCTTCTAGTTGCGCCTGGGATGAGCCGCCCGTGAACAAGAGTATTCCACTCGCCATCAGCATATATGCGCACATCTGTCGTACTCTCATAGAAGCCTCCTTGATAATGTTTGTGGGCAGATATCAAAGTTGAGTTGCAAGATAGAGACCCTTTCTCTACGGCTTCGGATCAGACCCGCCGTCTCCATCACATTGGACCTCTTCACATTAGACTTCTTCGCTTGGAGGGAATCGACTTTGCAGGTTTGGGCAATATGAGAAAGACCGTTGTAGGATGTTGATGCCGCGGGATCGTTATGAAACCCGATCGCGATGAGGCTCTTCGCGTTCCATCTTATTTCGAGAGCGATAGCGTCGAGAGCGACAGCGGAACGCCTATCGATCAGGCGTCTTCTGCTCTCGAAAGGCGCATCCCCAAAGGCAATAGTCTGTTTAAGCCGGGATGGAATTGCTGGCGTGTGGAGCGGGCGCGACGCGCGGCATTCTTGATCGATGGTCACGCGTACTTTGCCGCCTTTCGCGAGGCGGCTCTTGCGGCCGAGCACTCCATCTACATGTTGGGATGGGATTTCGATTCGCGTATCCGCATGATGATCGGTCGCGAATCAGACGGATATCCGGATCGCCTGGGTCCGTTTCTCGGCGCTCTTCTCGCGCGGCGAAAGAAGCTGCATATTTATGTTCTGGTGTGGGACTTCCATGTGATCTATTTCAAGGAGCGGCAGTGGTGGCTTCCTCAACGGCTCCTGGCGCACCGGCGTCTCCATTTCTGGAAGGACGACACACACCCGGTCGGAGCCTCCCAACATCAAAAAGTCGTGGTCGTGGACGGAGCCGTCGCATTTGTCGGAGGGTTGGACTTTGCTCAATGTCGATGGGATACGCCCGAGCACCGCATGGATCATCCGGACAGGAGAATCCTGTCCGACGACGCGCCTTGCCGTCCGTTCCACGATGTTCAGATGGTGGTCGACGGCAATGCGGCGGAATCGTTGGAACAATTGGCGAGGGCACGTTGGGAAGCTGCGACCGGGGAACGGCTGGCCCCGTCTCCATCCAAGAGAGTCCATGATCCCTGGCCGGTATCGGTCGTGCCCGATCTGCGGGAGATTCAGGTCGCCATTGCGCGCACGATGCCGGCCGCTGCAGGCCGACCACCGGTGCGTGAGATTGAGCGGTTGTTGATTGATCTATTACGGGCCGCGCGGCGATTCATTTATATCGAAACCCAGTATTTTACGTCTAAAGTCTTGGCCCAGGTTTTGACGGACTTGTTGGGACGCGCCGACGGGCCCGATATCGTCATGATTCTGCATCCCAGCAGCGATGGATGGCTGGAGCAACATACGATGGATGTCTTGCGGGGAAGGGTGCTCACACTTCTCCGCAACGTCGACCGCTATCACCGGCTGGCGCTGTACTATCCCCGTGTGCCCGATGCGAAGCAACGTTGCATCAGCGTGCACAGCAAGGTCTGTGTCATCGATGATATCTCCGTGCGCATCGGCTCGGCGAATTTGAGCAATCGCAGTCTGGGGTTCGATACCGAATGTGATCTGGCCGTTCATGCGGCGGGTCATCCCGAGGTGGAGGAGCGAATCGCGGCATTCCGCAATCGTCTGCTCGGCGAGCATTTGGATGTCTCCCCGGAAGAGGTGGCGCAGGCGCTGCGCCGCCATCCAAGGTTGATCACCGCCGTAGAGGCGCTCCGTGGAAAGGATCGGACGCTTGACGTGTTCGACAAGCAGATTCCGGAGGACGTCGACGGGATGGTGCCGGACGATGAGTTCATCGATCCGAGCGGACCCTATGAGATGCAACTGTACCCTCCTGAGAATCGCTCCTCGGTGCATCGGCAGATGATCATGGGTGTGGGGGTGCTGCTGATTGTGGCGGCGCTGGCGGCCGCATGGCGGTGGTCGCCGCTGGGAGAGTGGATGGAACTGTCGCGGCTCATGGCCTATGCGGACGAGTTCGCGCGCAGCCCGACGGCTCCGTTCATCGTCGTAGGATCGTTCGTGATCGGAGGACTCGTCGTTGCGCCGGTCACGGTGCTTGTCGCGGCCACTGTGCTGACGTTCGGTCCGCTGCATGGGTTCGTGTACAGCTTTATCGGAATGACGCTCAGCGCGCTGGTGACGTTCGGGCTCGGACGCCTGATGGGACGGCAGCTGGTGGAGCGTTGGTCCGCTCGTCTGTATCGTTTGAGCCGGAATTTGGCCACCAAAGGCGTGTTGGCTGTCGTTGCCGTGCGGGTCATTCCGGTCGCCCCGTTCACGGTGGTCAATATGATCGCCGGAGCCACGCATATTCGCACGAGAGACTACCTGTTGGGGACTGTCCTCGGCGAATTGCCCGGTCTATTGGCCATCGCCGTGTTCATGGACCAAGTGGCGACCACACTGAACGCTCCCGGTCTTGGAAGCTATCTCGTCTTGGCCGTCTCGGCCATTGCGATAGTGAGTGCCGTGTGGGGATTGCGACGATGGCTTTCTCGGTGCGCGGATTTTTCGAACGACAAGCAGCGTATCTCGTGAAGCCCGCTTCGCCGACTCAGCCCGCGTCGACGAGTCCGCGAGGCGTGCGAGGCGAGCGTCGTTCGTATCTCGGCTCTCGCGAGAATGGCGCGAGGAGCGAGAAGTGCGAGACTGGTGAAACACTGCTTTTCAACGAATCCCGCTTGTCTCGCCACTCTTGCCCGTCTCGCACGTCACGCCCTGAATCACGCTTCACGTTTCACGAACGCCGAGCCACGGACCTCGGATGCAGGCTCCAGCATTTGGATGAGGGTTTCGACGTGGGAAGAAACAGCGCGCCGCCTGCCCCAAACCCATGGCAGCCCCCTCATTGCTTCAAGAAAGCCGTTTCGAGCCGCAGGGTCCGCCTTCAATCGTTCCAATGCGCGCCTGGTTTCCCGCCAGGCGGACGCATAGGGCCGGCGCATCCATGCGAGCCACAGAGCATTGCGGACCAAGTGACGCCGGCGCAGCGCGGCGTCTCGATGCGGTGACGGCATATGCCGCACGGTCGCGTCGGCGAGATACAGCATCAACCATCCGGCTTCGATCAAGTCATAGGCGACCAATGCCTCTTCTCCTCCGAGGAAGAAACGCGGTTCAAATCCCCCGACCTGCAAGAAAGCGGAACGGCGCACCATCGATGCGCCTGCCAAAAACCCGAGAATCGCCGGTCCCGGTAAATCGGCGGAGCGGGGAAGCGGACTCTCCGCCATGGCTCGGCATGTCGGATCTTCGTGCTGGTCGGCACCCACGAGCACTCGGGCGGTGACGACCGCCACTTGCGCGTGGCGGTCCATGGCGTCAGCCGCCGACCCAAGCGATCCGGCCGTCCACCAGGTATCATCGTCGCAAAGGGCGACATATTTCGTCGTCGCATGCCGAATCCCGGCATTGCGCGCCGCAGCGCCCATATTGCGGTCCATTCGCAAGACCTGCACAGCCGGATACCGATCTGCGATCTGCCAAGAGGTCCCATCGGAAGACGCATTATCCATGACGATGATCGTCGGATCTTCCGGAAGCCGTACAAGGTGACCGATCGTCCGCAGCACCTCATGCGCGCGGTTATGCGTCAAGACGACGACGGTCATTCGATCGTCACGTCGATCGCCAGAGGAGTGAAGATCGCCGCCTTCCATCACGAATGAATCATCCAATATCGTTCGGGAAGAAACACATCCTCATAACCGGGCCGTCCCGGGGTGGTGAGCGCCCGCAGTTGCGAGCCATAGCATTGAACAGCCGGCCGTTTGTGTTCGCTCGACAAAGGGCCGAGATTGACCCGTCGCGCGCGAATGCCGCGCATCCGGAGATGCGCAAGACGTTCTGAAAGGAGATCGGGGATATGCCGGTACAGAGCATCCTCATAGAAATACCATGCGAATTCTGGATACCAGCTTCTCAATCCAAGACAGGCCTCCGATGTCGCTCGATGGTCGTTGTGAAAAAGACCCATGGGGATGAATAGGCTATGCGGAGAGACGGTCTCGACCACCACGGACAAGGCGCGTACCACGTCGGAACAAGACGCCGGGTTTCGATATTGACTGTCGTAAAACGACAACCAGAGGGCATGCGCGCCCAGCTGTGACAAGGCCTGCGCATCTTCTCCGCGCCGGAGAGCCATGACATCGTCGCCGACTTGGAATCCGCTCGAGCGGTCCCATTCCGTGAGAGACTCGTTCAGCGTGGGACCTTCGGCACAGACCGTCACGACAGTGGAGCCCGGATACGTTTCGAGCAGGGATCCGCAGGCGAATACGGCATCGTCGCAGTGCGGCGAGATGATGAGCATTCGGAGACGTGAGGGAACCATAGACGACATCATAGAAAGAACCCCTATTTCATAGCCTCGACGAACAGACTTTCTCGAGGCCGGTTGTCAAGTTGCACAATGTCCGGATAGACACTCTCGGTTTGACCGAATGCGCAGCGTCGCACATGGCGAAACCGTTCGCGCTCAAGGAGTTCCGCGATGCAGTCGAACGTGAACGGCGTCCGCACGGACCCATACCAGATAATTTGCGTGATGAGTTTCGTGCCGATTGCACGGGCATCACCGTCCGGCACATGGAAATAGCTCGGATCCCTGGCGATGTAGGCCCGAATGGCTTTGTCCAAATCGGGCAATCCCAGTCTCAGCACCCCACCGGGAATGAGGAGGCGCTTGAACTCTCGTAGGGCGACAGGGATGTCGGGATAGGGCAAGTCCTGAAGCATGTGCATGGCCACTACATAATGGATGCTGCCCGTATCGAGACTGAGCCCTGTTCGGATGTCGCCTACCAGGTCAATCCCAGGACCTACATTGAGATCGGCATTGAGCCAGCCAGGCATGTGATGAGGCCCACACCCGACGTTGAGTCGATTGGTCGGTGCACAGGATTTCGGACTTTCGACACTCATGATCGTGAGATGAACTGGCGGCATCGCCGTGCGTTACAAGAAGGCGACCTGAAACCGCCATGCTCCTTGGAGCCGCCAAAACACGGCCAACGGAGGAATCAGCGCCGATGTCACCGCCATTTCAAGGATGTGACTCGGCTCGCGGGACGTCGAATGCAAACGTCGCGCGCACAACCAAGCCGTCATTCCCAGCCACGACAGTACGCCGAACCGGATTCCTGGTGTCCACTGAACGACGGCTGCCGCGACGGTGAGCATCAAGGCCGCCACGGTCGCATAATAGCGCCAGGGCGGCTGTTGCTGAATCCGTGACCGATAGAGCCTCGGGTGCTTTTTGTACAGCAACGCGTTGTAGAGGTTGTTGCGCTGCTGACGAAGGCTGATGCCCCATGGTGCCTGACGAGCCGGATGAAACACGATGGCCCCTTGGCAAGGCATCATATGGTGCCCGCCCTTCAGCAACATGAACTGTAAATCGCTGTCCTCTCGCCAGGCTGCGGTAAAGCGTTCATCGAAACCGCGAACCGCTTCCAATGCCGTTTTGCGGTAGAAACAGTTCGCCGTCGCTCCCGGAGATTGTTCCAATTGTTTCGTATTCCACTCATGGTCGGTCGGTTGTGCGGGGATCGGAACGACGATGCGTCCCCAAAGACCTGAGACGCGGTGGTCTTCAAAGCCTGCCCAACCGGCTTCGAGCCAGGTCGGTTGTGCGATGCAATCATCGTCGGTAAAGGCGATGACCGTTCCGCGTGCCGATTTCCAGCCGAGATTTCGAGCGGCTGCCGGGCCGCGATGGATTGGTAATTCAAGATATCGCATATCCGGCGATGAGGTAACGTCACATAGCTCGGTGACGACTTTCCGAGTCGACTTGGACGGTCCATCTGCGACGACGATGATTTCGAACGACAAAGGGTCCATGGTTTGCACGATCAGTGATTCGAGACAGCGTCGCAGAAGATCGGGGCGATCGAAGGTAGGAATGACCACGCTCATCAGTATCCGGCCCGCCTGAGAGCTGATGGAATCCATGGCGACTGCCGAGCTGGAATCAGAATTATCCTTCATAGAACAGCTCCGATTAAGCGGCCAGTGATTTGGTCAGGAGGAACGGCCCGATCACCAGCGCGTCCAACGGAGAACTACTATAGGCTTCAACGGCTTCGCGAGGTGTACAGACGATCGGCGCACCTCTCGTATTGAAAGAGGTGTTGACCAAGATCGGCACGCCGGTCTTCGCTTCAAACGCTTTGATCAGCTCGTAATAGCGCGGGTGTTGCTCACGTGTGATCGTCTGCACCCGCGCCGATCCGTCGACGTGTCGGACGGCGGGAATTCGATTCGCCCGATCAGGCCGCACCTGATACGTAAAGAGCATGAACGGCGAACGCTCCGCTCCCTCAAACCATTGCCCGGCCGCCTCCTCCAACACGACGGGCGCCACCGGCCGAAAATCCTCGCGGTCTTTGATGTCGTTCAATCGATCCTGCATGGAGGGGTTGATCGGAGAAGCAAGGATCGACCGGCTTCCCAATGCGCGAGGGCCGAATTCCATCGCGCCTTGAAACCAGCCGAGAATATGATCGCGTGCCAATAACGCGGCGGTCTCCCCCTCGACATCGGTTAAACGGCGGAACGGAAGCTTGGCGCGGCGCAATACGGATTCGATGTCCTCGTCGCTGTACGAAGGTCCCCAGAACGCATGCTCCATACGAAATGCTCGTGGGCCGACCGCCTGCCGCTGTGCGGCGTCCACCGCGAGCGCAGCGCCCATCGCGGTACCGGCATCGCCGGCCGCCGGCTGCACCCATATCGATTGAAACGGCCCGCGGTCACGGAGAGAGGCATTCATGACGCAGTTCAACGCCACGCCTCCGGCCATACATAAGTGTGGAGAGCCCGACGTCCGGTGCAACCACTCCGCCAACTCTAATGCCGTCTCTTCCAGCACTTCCTGGAGCGACCGCGCCAAGTCGTAATGTCGTTGCTCGAATGGAGAGCCGGGCGCGCGTGCCGGGCCGAACATGGTTTCGAATCGGTGAGGGAGAATCCGATATTGGCCGTCGCCATGGACTTCCACAATGGCTCGGAAGGGCTGTTTAAACTTCGGTTTCCCATAGGAAGCGAGGGCCATGACCTTGTATTCATCGGACGAGTGCAGAAACCCCAAGTAGGTGGTCAGTTCCTCATAGAGCAGTCCCAGCGAGTGAGGCATGTCGACCTGGCCGAGCCGTCGCAATCCACGGCCTTCCCCGATATGGTAGGTGGTGGTGGCTTGTTCCCCTCTGCCGTCCAACGTCAGCACGGCGGCACTCTCGAAGGGTGAAGGCAAAAATGCGCTGGCTGCATGGGCTTCATGATGATCGACCCAGTGCCACCGATAGGGCCCCGGGGCTGTGACACCGGCGAACCGATCGTGTAGATGATGCGGAGCGCCCGACACCAAGTGTCGTGGAGCATTCACGATCGAGGAAAGAAAAAGCGGATCCCAGGGTGATTCCCATTCACCCGCGACCGGATGGGCGCTCGGCTCCATCGGCAACGTGAGGGATACCGCACCTGCATGGTCGCCCAGCTTGGGCATCGGATCGTACGCATAGGCGACGTGATCGACATCCCGCAAGTGAATGCCGGCGCGCTGAAGACAGAAGGCAACGGCATGAAAGGGCAATTCATAGGTGCTGAACGGAATAGGACGCTTGGCATGCTTGATCCGCGTAAACCGCTCTTCCTCGGCCGCGGCGACGACCATCCCATCATGGACCAAGCAAGCCGAGGAGTCATGGAACGCCGCATTAAGACCGAGTGTGTACAAGGTGTACTCCTTCTTCGGAGGGTGACGTTGAGCTGAGGCCCAACAGGTCCACTGCGGCGTCGACGATTTCGTCCGGTGTCACCAAACGCAGGCAGTCATGGTGCTCCTGCGGGCATGTACTCTTGTAGCAAAACTTGCAAGCGACATCGTGGAATAAGACGCGACTCGGCACGTGCCACGGCGTATGCTGCGGGTTGGTCAAGGCATACAGATCGACGACCGGTGTGCCCACGGCAGCGGCGACATGGACCGCGCCGGTATTGTTTGAGATCAGGACACGCGCGCGGCTCAACAAGGCGGCCAACTCCGGGAGCTGCAGTCGACCGACGAGCGAGTACGTCGGGACATTCATGCGAGCGCGGATCGACTCGACCAAGGGATGCTCGCCCTCGACGCCGGTAAAAATAATCGGCCCTTTCCAAGTGAGAGCCAGCCGGTCGGCCGCAATGGCGAATTGCTCGGCGGGATAGCGGCGGCTGGCTGCGGTCGCACCGGCGTGAATGATCACGGCTTCAGCGATCTTTGTCCGGAGCGGTCCCAACGTTTCGTCGAGATTGTGGAAGGCGGAGCCGGGAATTTGTAAGAAGAGGCGCTCATTCACGACTTCGGCGCCGATTTGGCTGACAAGATCCAGCTGACGTCGGACCTCATGGCGAATATAAGACGTCGGCTCGGGTTCTGGAATCCAATCCGTGAGCAAATGGTAGGGGTTCTCCCGACAATGCGCGACACGGAGCGGGATATCGGCCAGCCAGCACATCAAGGCGGCCGGAAGGGGATTTTGGCTGTACACGGTGAACAGAACGGCGGCATCGAATGCTCCATGACGTAGGCGGGAAATCAGCGCACGATCCGCCGCAGCCGACTGCCCCTCAGGGGCCCCTTTCATCCATGGAGCTTCGTACGACCAGATATCGTCGATACAAGGCATCAGACGGCCCGCATGGACGCCGGCGGCGGAGGTAAGAAGGGTAATATGACGGTTCGGAGCCGATTGCTTAAGCGCACGCAGCGCCGGCCCCGTCATGATGACATCGCCGAGCGCATCGAGCCGCACGCAGAGAATTCTGCTGGTCTGCCTCCAGAGGCGGACGCTCGGTCGATCAGCGACAATCGCCGTCATGGCTCTTTCGATCCGTCATCTTGCAAGCACGGTCGTTCGTCGGTCTGAATCAGATCGGTGAACGTGATGAGCCGGGCCGCTTCGAACATCTCGTCGGCAATCAAGTTAGGCCAACGCAAGGGGGTGAGATTCCATTCGGTTTCATTGCCGTTCGTGAGTAAGACGGTGCGGCAGCCGGCCGCGCGGCCGGCTTCAACGTCGTGCAGGATATCGCCGATCATCCATGAATGCGTCAGATTCACATGGAGCTCATCGGCGGCCTGAATCAGCAGGCCGGGATTGGGTTTTCGACAATAGCAGTCGATGTTGAATGGGGGAACGGTGCCCTCCGTATGATGGGGACAGTAGTAATAACCCGTCAGAGGGACGTGGAACTTTGCGAGCTCGGCTCGAAGACCGAGCTCCTCGCGCAACAGGTCTTCCACCGTGAACCGCCCCTGCGCGACTCCTCCCTGATTGGACACCACGATCAGGGCATAGCCCGCGTGGTGCAACACACGCAATCCTTCGATCGTGCCAGGGAGCCATTCGATGTGTTCGGGGTCGCGATCGAACGGATGGTTCTCGATCAATGTGCCGTCTTTATCCAAAAATACGGCTTTTCGGCTCATGGCCACGAGGTCTCCCGCATCGGAATGACGGTCATCTCCGGGACCACCGTGTCGGCGGGCAGTCTCAGGAGATATCGCACGGTCTCCGCCACATTCTGCGGATCCTGGAGCGTCGCGAGGTCGATGTCCGGGAATCGGTCCAGTAAAAAGGGAGTGCGCATCCCACCGCTGATGACGGCCGTGACTTTCACGCCATGCGATCGAGCCTCGACATGAAGCGCATGGCTCAGGCCCAAGAGTCCCCATTTGCTGGCATGATAGGCGGAGGCGTTGGCCC
Organism: Nitrospira sp.; assembly: GCA_030123625.1. NCBI lineage: Bacteria > Pseudomonadati > Nitrospirota > Nitrospiria > Nitrospirales > Nitrospiraceae > Nitrospira > Nitrospira sp. The sequence continues at coordinate 624,328 of CP126121.1, read as the reverse complement.
AGGCTCGCTTGGCGGCTGTTGAAACGATGTTGATGATATGGCCGGTACGGCGAGGGATCATCATCGCCAATGCCAGTTTGGACATGACGAAGGGGCCGCGGAGGTTTGTCGCCATGATGCGGTCCCACTCCGACACGGTCAATTCTTCAACCGGCACCGTCTTGTCGATGGCGGCGTTGTTGATGAGGATATCCAACTTGCCGTACTGTTCCGAGAACCGACGCACGGCCGATTGAGCCGCGTCCGCGTCCGTCACGTCCATCGGTACGGCCACTGTGTGCAAACCGTCGGCGTTCAACTTGGAAGCCAGTGCTTCGGCCTGCTCTCCACGGATATCGGCAATGGCGACCGTGGCGCCGTCTTGACCCAGTGTTCGGCACAGGGCTTCCCCCAAACCTTGGGCCCCTCCCGTGACCAGTGCTACTGTATTCTGTAACGGCGCGGTCATTGTCATCGCAGTCACCTCTTGGCGGCAGGTTGCGCGGGCAGACGGCGCCGCGTCGTTTGGCTTCTCATGCGACGTGGGCGCTCCGCAATGGAATGCACGGTGCCGCCGGTCGGCGTACGGTCTGCGGCGGACACACGCTGCCGCACGAGGCCGCACAAGATGTGCAGAAGCGCGTGATAGACGGACTCCCGCGCGTGACCGTGTGGAGACGCAATCGTCAGCGTGGCGTGCGTCTCGAACTGTTCCGAGCCGGCTTCATTCCCCACAATGGCGACGGCCTGAAGCCCACGCTGAGCGGCCGTCTCGAATACACGCAATAATGGAGCGCTCATGCCATCGATCCCGATGCCGATGACGACATCTTCCGGACGCGCAAAGATTTTGACTTGTTCGGCGAGGCTGGAGTCCTTTCCCGTCTCACCGGCTGTGCGCGTGGACTCAAGCGCGATGGCGGGCAAACCGGGACGTCCGCTTCCGACAATATCCAGCAGGCGGTGTGCCAGCAGTTGCGCCGTCGAGAACTGTCCGGGCGAGGCGCAGATGAGCGCTTTGCCGCCTCTCGCGAATGCGTCGCTCAGCACATGGGCCGCTTCCAGAATCGGCACCACAAGGCTGCGCTTGTTTTCCTGAAGCGATTTGATGGCGGTGTCGAACTGTTCGTTCACCAGATCGCGCTCATCAGTCCGATAGGTACCGGCCAGTTGCTTCTCGGCCAGAATTTGCTCATAGACGGACTTCAATCCTTTGACGACCTTGCTCCAGGTAAACAAATCGTTGACCCGCTGAATGGCTTGGCGACCGAATACTCCGAGAAGCTTGGGATTGGCATAGAGATACGCGATCTTTTCCGCGAGTCGATCCGGATCTTGAGGGGCGACCAGATAGCCGGTTTCTCCGTCACGGACCGTAAATTTGATGCCGCCCACGTTGGCTCCGAGGACGGGCGTTCCGCAGGCCATCGCTTCCAACGGAGTGATGCCGAACGGCTCATACCACGGTGTGGTCACGAAGATATCCGCGGCGCTGTAGTAGTATTTCAACACTTCGCGCCCGCGTCGTCCGACAAACGTCACCTGATCGGCAATGTTCTCTTCACGGGCGATGGCCTGTAATCGCGCGATTTCGGGGGTGGCGCGAGGATCGGGATCATCACGGTCGCCGCCGACGATCAGCAAACGCGCCGGTACACGATGCTTGTGCAGAAGTCGTCCGAAGGCGCGGACGACCGTTTCGGTTCCCTTGCGCGGAACCAACCGGCCCAGATGGAGCACGACGCGCTCATCCGGAGGAAGGCCGAGCGAGATGCGGGCCAGCGTCTTGCTCATGGGAGCGAGCTCCGTAGGGTCGAATCCGCAGGGAACCATCGTGATATTCCCGGGATCGGCGTTGTACAACCGAATCAGATCTTCCTCGTCCTGAGGGGCTTCGGCGATGATGTGGTCGGCCTCCGCGACAAGACGATCCTCGATCTCGAAGCGCTCATCGGGGAATTCATCGGCTTGGCGTTGAAATTGTCGCCGGACGCGTCCCAAGGCATGGAACGTGATGACGAACGGGATCCCCAACTGTTTCTTCAGCTCTGTCGCAACCAGTCCCGACATCCAGAAATTCGCATGGATGAGATCGTAGGCTTTCCGTTGGCAGCGGCAGAACTGCAACATGTACTCCGTAAAGGGCTTCATGTGCGGCAACAATTCTTCCTTCCGGACATAGGCGGGGGGACCGGCCGGGACATGAATGATCCGGACGCCGTTGACCCATTCGGCGGTCTCGGGAAGGATGTTGCTGTCGCGCCTCGTGAACACATCGACGTCGCATCCCATTGCGGCCAGCGTTTTCGCAACTTGTCCCACATAGAGGTTCTGTCCTCCGCAATCCACACCGCCGAGAAGACTGACGGGGGACGCGTGTTCGCTGATCAACGCGATTTGCCGTTTCATGTATTCCTCATCCTGCTAGAAGTGGTTCAAGACGACGCGGTCGCTCCTGTGCGGTTCGTCCACGGCGAACGGCTGCGGCTAACGCGGCATTCCAATCGTCGATGAAGCGCGCGATATTGAAACGGCGCCGACCCTCGCGACGGGTTTCAATGCTCAATCGTTGAGCCTCGAGCGGATCGGACAGGAGTCTTTGCATATAGCCGATCAGCTTTCGGATATCGGTATGGACGTAACCAGGCCCTCCCTGATCGGCAAGTGTGGCCATTTCCGTGGTGGCAAGGCCGACGATCGGCACCCCGAGCGCCATGGCTTCGCACACCGACAGGCCGAGACTCGTATAGCGAATCGGATTAAAGAGAAATCGATAGCGGCACATCAATGCCGGCAGCGCTTCGTGTGAAATCTCTCCCAGCCCGCCCAATTCTTCCGATTCCATACCGGCGAGGTCTAACGGCACCTCTCGGCGCACGCGCTCGAACACATCAGCGCCCAGGCGGCGTCCGCGCCGGCGCAGTCCGTTCACGACGACGAGACCTTTCGCCGACTCGCCGGTATACCGGACATCGTCCGGAACGACGACACCGTGTTCGATGACCGTCGTAGGGGTCTGTCCGTTGTCCCACATCAGTTCATTGAATGGCGTGACGTGGACCAACAACATGGTGGGATCATCGACGACGTGACGTGTATTGGTCGGATGTTCTTGAGGAGGATCATGCTCAAGGAAAACAGCCGGGAGACGGCGCTGCCGATCCGACAAAATATCGTATTGGTCGCGCAGATAGTGCGAGCGTGATTGGTACAGTATGACATCGACATCGAGCCGATGAATCTCTTCAATCGGCACGTCATGGACTCGTGTCGGCCAGGGAAAACCGGGTGCGGCTCCCGCATACCCGATTCCCGACTTGCCGACCGGAAGATACAATTCATGGGGTGTTTGGCTCAGGTAATACAAGTAGTTGCCGTGAACGTGCCATGTGAAGATTCGAAGCGGCTTCATAGGGACCTGAAAGCGCTGGAAGGTCGGCTCTCGGTTGACTGCCGTGGAGCCTGAGAGAGATCGGAAAGGGCATGCCCTCGATACGGTGCCGCGAGCCTCGTGTGGTGACGGCGAGAACTCGAGCGCTCAAGTGTATGGACTGCCCCCATGACATCGTCGATCGTCGTGCCTTGGCCGATGAGCACGCGATGCAGATGGGTATTTTGCGGACTCCAACGGAGCGGATCGGACCCGATGCACACGATGACACTTGGGACTTGCAGCGCTGCGGCCACATGGGAGACACCGGTATCATTCGAAATCAACATCGCCGACCGATCTAATAGAACCGCAAGTGTGCCGAGATCCGTTTGCCCTACCAGGTCGGTCGCTTCTTCACGCATGTGAGCCATTACGGCTTCTGCGAGCGGGCGTTCCTCCTCCGTACCGGTGATGACGATGCGGTATCCCGCTCTTACCAGCCGATCCGCCACGAGACTAAACAAATGCGGAGCCCACCTGCGTAAGGAACCACGTCCTCCGGGATGGAGGCAGATATACGATCCCGGTTGAAGTCCGTGCGAGGCTTGGAGGGCACGAAAGGCTGCGACATCATGCCTATTCAGCGGAAATTCCAAGTGATTGCCCTGTGTCGGAATGCCGAGATGTTGCAGCAATGCCACATGTCGGTCGGCCTCTGGTAAATGGTCGGGATACGGCATGAACAGGCGCTCGTCAGGACAATGACCATCCGGGTGAGCGAAACCGGCCGTCATTCTCGCACCCAGAAGGGATAGAAGCTGGTTGGTGTATCGGCCGTTCCCATGCATTTGAAGCGCGAGGTCAAATCTCCGTCGCTGCATGGTCGCTAAAAAATCAGGAATCGCGGCGACCGCGGGTGGCCGTTCGGGAAGACCGGGATAGCCTGGAAATTCGATGAACTCATCGAGATACCGTCCAAAGCGGTTGACGAAAGCCTTGGACCAAGGAAGGCCGATGAGTGCGATGTGAGCCTGGGGAAACGCCGCCCGTAGCGATCGGAAGGCCGGCACAGAACATAATAGATCTCCTAATTGCAGCGCCCGCACCACGGCGATGGTGTGCGGTTTCATTTGCAGCGGCGTTTCAGAACCCATATCTTTTCTTTCATCACTCATGTTTGTGAGCCTATCGCCCTCTCGCTTCATATCAAGTACAAGTACCCGCTCCCTTGCCGTACAAGTACTAGGAAAGCCCCCTGCTGCCTTTCGGAAGCGGGGGAAATTCCTAGGTTAAAAAAACCGTTCGTTCAGCTTATGTGTATTGTGTATGAGGTGTTGTGTTGGAGGCACAATTGAGGACGACCTTGAACCAGGAGGAGGCTCGTATGAAATCAAGTTGGAAAATGGTGGGGGTTGTATTGTGTGGTGTGGCGTTGTCCGTAGGGCCGTCCATGACAGTGCAGGCGGAACATTCACCGAGTCCTTCAGACACGATGAAAACCGACTCCTTAACTGATGCTCAGAAATACAATTTTCAGTCCGATGATGATAAACAGCAGAACGTGAAAGATAGGAAGAGCAGTGCAAGCGGTGAGAAGACGATTAGAGGCGAACTGTTCCGCGTTGATGACGCCAATTATTTTGTCAAGACCGGGGATGGAGCGGAAGTTCGTTTGCACACTGATAAAACCACCAACATGAAGGGGAAAATTAAAAAGGGTGACCAAATAGAAGCAACGGTCAACGACCAGAATCATGCGCTGTTGATCCAGGCGATCAAATAGCGAGAGCTTCGCGCGAGAGCTTCGCGATAGAGAGCCGGAGGTTTCGACCGGCGAAAGTCCTCCGTCGATTCTAGTTGATTCTATAGGTCTATAGGCCACGAATCGGAAGTAGAAGTAAACGCGATTACGAATCATACGGGGTACTCCTAGTGCAGCCAGGCTTGATGACTCGTTATGAACATTCAATGCTTACTGTGGTCCCACGCCCTCGTTCCGGAATTTTCGGGGAGTCCACCAATGACGAAGCCTACAGAGTCCTTCCCGGTGAAGATCGCCTTGTCAAAGACATTATGACCCATGAGGTCGCTGTCACCACGGCCGTCATCACCGTCAAAGAAGCGATTGACATCATCAAAAACCGGAACGTGCCCATCCTGGTTGTATGCCTCGAGCACGAGCCGGCCTTCGCGCTCACAGAATATGACTTGGCTCTCCATGTCGTCACTGAGAGCCACGGTGATTCGGGTGGACTTTATGAGGTGGTCAAGAAGCGTATGGTCGTTCGATGTCGAGAGAATGCCATTCTAGCCGATGCAATGGACGCCATGCTGAACCATCGCATCCGTCATGCTCCTGTCGTGGATGCAAAAGGCGATCTGGTCGGCGCGCTCTCGATGGTGGATGCGGTAGGAGCCGTCACGCCGAATGCCGCGATGCCCCGGCAATCAGAAGTCAGACGATTGTGGACTGCGGCATCCGAGTTCAGGTGATGGAGGAATGTGTCATCCGATACGTATCGCATTGATACCGGTTCCATTCCTATGGAGGTACGATGATGTTTCCATGAATATGTGCCGACATCCCTCGATTCGTCCTCATTCTCTGGCATTTCCCTAGTTCATTTCTTCGTCTGTCCCGATAACATCAAGCACATGGACTTGATTCGGACGGATTTCAAACACGCCGGGCTGAAAGCGCGTTCGGGCGTATTCGGGTTTCTGCTGGCCCTCATCCTGCTCGGCACCTTCATGATTGATATGGGAATGCCTGATGGAATCTCCGCGTGGGCGCCCTATTCAATTGCCATCGTCCTTGCTTTGTTGTGGGACGGTGCGCGTGCCATCGCTTCCGTCACCGCCGCGGCATTGGCGCTCACATTGATAGGATTATGGATCGGTCCGCTGGGAGATTTCCAGGCAGGCGTCATGAATCGCGCGATCGGAGTCGTCACGATCACGGGCGTCGGCTTGATATGCCTGCACGTGGATCGAAAGAGGCGACAGCTTTTTCAATCTTGTGATGCGCTTGCCGCAAGCCGACAGCAGCTCCATTCGTTCGTCGATGAAATGAACAACACGGGTGTGGTGTTGTGCGATCTTCGAGGACGTGTGACCGAATGTAATCAGGGCGCTCAACTGCTCACCGGCTATACGGACGACGACATGAAAGAGCGGCCGGTCTATCGTATCTTTCCGGGACAGATGAATCCCGTCGCCCGTTGGGGGCAAATCTTCCACTGGGCGCGCCATAAGGGCGAAGTGGCATGGGATGAAGCCGTTCGGCGACAAGATGGCTCATGGTCCTTGATGCATCTGATAGTCAAACCCTTGCAAAATCGGTTCAGGCGCCATCACGGATATTCAATCGTGATGCGCAAACTCGCCACGTCGCCCTCAACGAGGAAAGGAAGCGGCTCGAAGGATCGACCTGCGAGCACAGTATTGAGGCATAACAAAGATGTCGTGTTGTACCGGTGTCGCTTTGAACCGAGTCGGACATTGGACTTCATCGACGTCAAAAATCCCCGACTGCTCGAGGACTCATCCGGCGGAATTCCCCCGGCGCTCGGTGACTGGGTTCATCCCCTCGATCGTGAGCGGGCGTGGAATGCCATTGAGGAGGCGGTCCGGGCACACCGTCCTTATGTGTCGGTTTATCGGCTCGTCGGTGAGGCAGGCAACGACAAATGGGTATGGGACGAGGGAGAAGCTTTCAAAACCGACGGTGGACGTATCGGCGGCTTGGAAGGATTTCTCGCCGGTATTTAATGCGACGTTCCTCCGCCGTCGTTTCCTTTTAGGGCTGCCCAGCACGAGTCCTCTTGCCGGCCCTATAGTGAGTACACAAACATCACAAGCGTGCGCACATGGATGCGATAAAAGATACACGCATGGCCCATACAATTCCGCTCGGAGCACGGGCTGTAGAAACAGGTGTGCAGTTTAGAGTGTGGGCTCCCAAAGTCCATCGCATCGAGGTTGTGTTCGGGAGCGGCGACACCCGATCGCTCCGGAGAGACGATGAAACGGGCTATTTCACTGCGATCATCTCCGATGTCAGCCCGGGCATGACGTATCGTTACCGGGTGGATGGGAAAGCGGATTTCCCGGATCCTTGTTCACGTTTTCAACCGGAAGGACCTCATGGCCCTTCGCACATCGTCGATCCCTCCGCCTACCGCTGGCGAGATAGAGAATGGCCGGGCGTCCATATGGCGGGGCAAGTCATCTATGAACTCCATATCGGCGCTTTCACCGAAGAGAGTACGTTCGACGCCGCCATTCGAGAGCTGGATGCGCTCAAACGTCTCGGAATCACTCTGTTGGAAGTCATGCCGATCACCGAATTTCCCGGCCGCTGGAATTGGGGGTACGACGGGGTGTGTCTGTTCGCTCCGTCACATATGTATGGGGACTATGATGCCCTCAAACGCTTCGTGGATGCGGCCCATGGAACTGGGCTGGGAGTCATTTTAGACGTGGTTTACAATCATTTTGGACCGGATGGAAACTATACATCGGTATTCAGCGACGACTATGTCACCGACCGATATCCGAATGAGTGGGGACAAGCTCTCAATTTCGATGGGCCAAGGTCGGAAGGCATGCGGGAATTCGTCGTCCAAAATGCCTGCTATTGGATCGAAGAATTTCACCTTGACGGTTTGAGGATCGACGCGACGCATGCAATCCACGATGTCAGCGATTACCATATCTTAGGAGAGCTGTCCGTTCAGGCACGGCGGGCGGCAGGGCGGCGGACCATCGTGTTGATCGCCGAAAACGAATCGCAGGACATCCGTGCGGTTCGGCCTGTGGAACAGGGAGGGTGGGGTCTTGATGCCATTTGGTGCGAAGATTTCCATCATGTGTCGCGGGTGGCGGCCACAGGACGCAGCGAAGCGTACTACACCGACTATCGCGGTACGCCGCAGGAATTTCTTTCGGCCATAAAGCGCGGGTTTTTGTACCAGGGCCAGCGGTACCACTGGCAACGGAAGGCCAGGGGAACGGTCGTCGATCGGGAACCAGCCGGCAGCTTCGTGTTCTATATACAAAACCATGATCAAATAGGAAATGCCCTTACAGGCAACCGACTCCATGCGTTGACGAGCCCCGGAAAATATCGTGTTCTCACGGCGATTCATTTGTTGGCCCCTCAGACGCCCATGTTGTTCATGGGGCAGGAGTATGGCGCGTCGAATCCGTTTCTCTACTTCGTCGACTTCGGCAGCCATGAGCTCGGCCCCAAGGTCCGACAAGGACGGCAGGAGTTCTTAAGCCAATTTCCCAGTTACGCTTCCGATGAAGCACGGAAGGCGATGTTCGATCCGAACGATCCCATGACGTTCGAGCGATCCAAGCTGGACCGCGCTGAACGGAGCGTTCACGGACCGCTCTACCGACTCCACCGAGACCTGTTGCGACTGCGTCGTGAAGATCCGGTGTTCTCCGCGCAGTCACGCGAACACATTGATGGGGCCGTTCTGAATGCGCACGCCTTCGTCCTCCGCTATTTTGAAGACACCGGTTATGACCGTCTTGTCGTCGTCAATTTGGGGGCGGATCTCGACTTTGTCCCCGCTCCGGAGCCCTTGCTGGCTCCACGGCCTGATGGATACTGGGCGCTTCTATGGTCGAGCGATCATCCTCAATACGGCGGGCCCGGGATCGTCAATCCACTGACGGATACAGGATGGCACATTCCGGCCGAGTCGGCGACGGTGTTCCGCATCGAGCGGAATGTTGCGGCATTACTCCATGGGCGGACCCAATGAACGAAGACATGGTTGAGTCGACGCCTCCTTCCGAACCGATCATCACTCTGCCGTGTGAACGAAACGGGGATGTGAATGCATTCTTGTCTCACGAATGGCTGGTGACGAACGGGTTAGGAGGATACTCGTCCACCACGGTCATGCAAATTGCGACACGCCGCTATCATGGAATATTCGTCCCCGACTTACCCTCGCCCAGGGGACGCACCATGATCATTCCGAGACTTGATGAAGAACTCGATATCGGCGGGACGATCGTCCGGCTGAGCGGGGCGGAGCATGCAGACGGCAGATTGGACACGGACATCTTGGAATATCTTACGGCCTTTTGTCGTAAATGGCAGACCCCGATATGGAAATTCTCGTGCCATGGTCGTGAGGTGATCAAACGAGTCATCATGCCGTACGGTCAGAATACCGTGTATGTGCAATATCGATTGGAAGCGGGAGATCCGGTGACTCTTCGTCTGCGGCCCTTCATGACCTTTCGCATGCCCGACGCGCCGTTGAGCGAAGCGCGCAAGCCGCCGTTTCTCCTCACCATGATCAGAGAACGGTACGAGATGCCGCTGTGCGAAGGGGTATCCCCGTTGAAGCTTTGTCTGAGGCCGCAAGCAGGCGCCTTCGTGGCCGACACCTGCATCAGCCGCGACGTCTCCTATCGCGTGGATCGCGATCGCGGCTCTCCGCATGTCGAGGATCTGGAAAGCCCCGGATATTTCACCGTGCGGTTGGATCGGGAACATCCGGTGTCCTTTGTGGCCAGCATGGAGCCTTGGGAAAATCTTCAATACGACGCCGACGCCATCTTTGCGGCTGAGCAGGCACGACTCCAGAAACTCGTGTCTCAGGCCGATCGGGTCCATGATGATCGGCTTGAAACGCTCTTGGCCCTGGCGGCGGATCAGTTCATTGTGTTTCCCGGAAGCCGGATGGAAGAGCATGCTTTGGCGCAGGCGTCAGGAGACGAGGCGCGGACGGTCATTGCCGGGTATTACTGGTTCACCGATTGGGGGCGGGACACGATGATCAGCTTGGAAGGGCTCACATTGTGCACCGGGCGGCATCGAGAAGCTTGCGCGATTCTACGCACATTCGCTCGGTACATTAAGGACGGACTTATTCCCAATCTATTTCCGGAGGGTGAGCGCACGGGACTGTACCATACGGCGGACGCCACCTTATGGTTCTTCCACGCGCTCGATCGGTACTACGAGGTGACGGGTGATCGGGATACGCTGATGGTGTTGTATCCGGCATTGAAAGATGTGATGGAGCATCATGTGAAGGGGACACGGTTCGGCATCGGTATCGATACGAAGGACGGTCTCCTGAAGGCCGGCGCGCCGGGCTATGCGTTGACATGGATGGATGCCAAGGTGGAGGACTGGGTGGTCACGCCGCGACGGGGCAAGCCGGTGGAGATACAGGGGCTGTGGTACAACGCCGTTCGTTTGATGGGGCGATGGGCCGATGATCTGGGAGAACGATCGGGCCGATGGGACGAGTTGGCGAAGCAAATCGAAGATTCTTTCCACGATCGTTTTTGGTACGCATCGGGCGGGTATCTTTACGATATCGTGGACGGTGAAACGGGCGACGACCCGAGTCTCCGACCCAATCAAATTCTGACGATGTCTTTACGGTATCCCGTCTTGCAGAAGGATCGATGGACACCCGTCCTTGCCGTGGTGCGGGACAAGTTATTGACGCCGTTCGGACTGCGCAGTCTTGCGCCGGGCCACCGCGACTATAAGCCGATGTACTTCGGAGATCTGCGCGCGCGCGATGCCGCTTACCATCAAGGCACCGTATGGACCTGGCTGATCGGCCATTTCATCGATGCGTCGCTGAAAGCCGGCGTGGACCGATCGGAATGCCGACGCCTCTTGAATGCGTTCGATTCTCACTTGGCCGATGACGGGATCGGGACCATCAGCGAAATATTCGATGCCGATCCTCCTTATGCGCCACGCGGGTGCGTTGCGCAAGCCTGGAGTGTCGCTGAAGTATTGCGCGCATACCAGGCTTGCCGCGAGGAAGTCGTTAAATGTTAATCGTGAATCGTTATTCGCAAGAAGTTTCCTGTGTTTAACGAATAACGATTCACGATTAACGAAACCGCGTTTAACGTTAATGAATAACGAATTTCAATCAAAATGGAACTGCGGATCGGGACATCAGGTTGGCAGTATCAGCATTGGCGACAGCGGTACTATCCCGAGTCGTTGGCATCTCAGAAATGGTTGGGGTTCTACGCGCAGGATTTCGATTCAGTCGAAATCAACAACAGCTTTTATCGGCTTCCCAGCGAGCAGGCGGCAGACAGGTGGCGCCTCGGCACCCCCGGGGACTTTTGTTTTGCCGTGAAAGGGAGCCGGTATATCACGCATCGAAAAAAGCTCAAGGACCCGGAAAGCGCGTTGACACGGTTTCTGCCGATTGTCGACCGATTGGGGCAGAAGCTCGGCCCGATTCTCTTTCAGCTGCCGCCTCATTGGCACTGCGATATCGAGCGCCTCAACCAATTTCTCCAGGCGCTTCCCTCGGGACATCGCTTCAGCTTCGAATTGCGGGATCCCACATGGCATACACTGGAAGTCTATCGGGCGCTTCAGCGTCACAATGCGGCCTTTTGTCTCTTTGAATTGGCTGGGTTTCAGACACCGGTCGAGTTGACGGCCGACTTTGTCTATGTGCGGCTCCATGGGCCCGGTGGAAAATATCAAGGAGACTATTCACATACCGCCTTGGAGAGCTGGGCTCGGCGTCTCGAACGTTGGAGTCCGCGCTTGACGGCGGCCTATGTCTATTTCGACAACGATGAGGCGGCTTATGCCGTGAAAAACGCAAAGGAGCTGAAGCGACTGGTCGCGCAGTAAAAGCGCTCATGAATACTAATAGGGTAGAACGAGGCCATTGCGGGACTGATCGCATGGGCGCATGTCGGCGGCATCGCCATCATGCGATCCGGAGTGTTCCAGTGCAAGTTGTCCCTGATTAGACAGATTGTCCCCAACCGCATTGCTGAGGTCCGGTCATAAGCCTGTCACAGCTCATTGTGCCGGCCACGTGCCTCATGTTTTCAAGGTTAATTGCCTGCAATTGTTTAAAGTCGAGGGGAAAGGACAAGGCAAAGTTTGTGCAACGCCCTGCAGTCGGGGTGGCGCCTCGAAAGAAGCGACGAGATACCGTTAGGGAAGAGGAGGAAGCTATGGATTTCCTGACCAACATCGAAGAGATTCGAAAACGAGCCCGTCGACACATTGAAGAAGGTCCCGTCACAGAGAAATATGAGCTGGATCGGAAGCAAGTTATCCGACTGCTGAACGATGCATTGGCCACCGAGTATATGTGTGTGCTGCGGTATCGATTCCACTATTTCATGGCGACAGGCATCAACTCGGCCGCAGTCGCCGAAGAATTTCTGGAACATGCTCAGGAGGAACAGTCCCATGCCGATCAGCTCGCGGAGCGAATCAAGCAGTTGGGAGGCAAGCCCGAACTTCATCCCTCGGTCATTGCAGAACATAGCCACAGCGAGTATCGGGAAGGCACCTCTTTAGCCGATATGATCCGCGAAGATCTGATCGCCGAGCGTATTGCCATCGAGACCTATAGTGAAATGGTCCGGTACTTCGGCGATAAAGATACGACTTCCCGAGTCATGATGGAAGGTATCTTGGCGAAGGAAGAAGAGCATGCGGATGAATTGGCGGACTTATTATTTGCCGTGCAACCGGACACAAATCAGGGTTTGCGGCGCCTGTACTTCAGCGATGAGACTCCGGGGCGTGCGGAAAGGGAACCAGCCAGATCGTGAGCAACGTTGGCGGGCAGCACAGGCATAACAGACAAGAAGGGAGGCTCCAATGGCAAAGAGGCAACGGCAATCGAAAGACAATGAGGAGTTGGATGAGGGTCAGTCGGAGCAAGAGTCCGTCAATGCGATCGAACTGTTAAAAGAAGATCATCGGGAAGTGGAACAGCTGTTTCAGTCGTTTGAAGAGGCGGACGGTCGGTCTCGGCAAGGGATTGCGGACGAGGCACTCAAAGCCCTGGAGATCCATACGAAAATCGAGGAGAGCCTTGTGTATCCCGCCATCCGCGAAGCAACCGGTGAAGAAGATTTAGTCGATGAAGCCAATGAAGAACATCACGTGGTTGCGTTGCTGATCAAAGAACTTAAAAAAATGAAAGCGTCGGCCAAGGGTTACAAGGCCAAATTTACCGTGATGAGTGAACTCGTGAAGCACCACATAGAAGAGGAAGAGAGGGAAATGTTTCCTGAAGCGGAGAATGCGGATATCGATTGGGAGGAACTGGGACAGGAAGCTCTCGGTATCAAAGAACGAATGATGTCGAAATCCTCTCGAGGCCACCGCCGGGCCGCATAAGAGCGCCCCGCGCGCAAGCTGTCTCTGTCGACCAACCTACTCGGCAGAGACTGGCTTGTATTCCTTTTCCGACACAGCCGTCACCTTTGCGTCTTCCTCCATAAAGATTCCGACATGGCGCGGCATTTGCGAAGTTACAAGCCCGGGAAGGAGGTGACGATTGCATGACTAGCCGGAGGTTTGCGCAACTTATCGGAGTCCTATTCCTGGCGGTAGGGCTCCTGGGGTTTATACCAGGAGTCCTCTCGACTCCCCACCCGAACGCTGTGCCTGGTTTATTTGCAGAGGAGGGGTATGGTCTTCTGTTTGGCCTGTTTCCCGTGAACTGGATCCATAATCTGATTCATCTGGGGGTGGGCATAGCAGGCCTTTCTTTTGCTCGGAGCGTAAGCAAGGCAAGAGGCTTTGCCCGTGGCCTGACATGGTTCTACGGCATTCTGGCTGTAATGGGGGTCATTCCCCCGCTCAGCATGGCATTCGGTCTCATTCCTTTACATGGATGGGACGTCTGGCTCCATGGCGGGACCGCCGCTTTTGCCGCTTACTATGGGTACGGCAAGCAGGCACAAGCGGATGAAATAGCGGAAAGTTATCGCCGGGCTGCTTGATTTCCTCTCATCTCAATGAGACAACGGCGCCGGGCCGGTGCCGTTGTCTCGGTCTTGAAGTCCCTTCATATGGCGTGATCAAGCAGCATGAGTTGCGGGCGTACCATCCTCCTCTTGATATCGGACTGTTCTAAGGCAGCGCCAGAGCTCTTCTCCGTACGGGAGGACGATGAAGATTGCGATGGAAGAAAACAGCGCAATGAGGTAAGCGGTCGGGAGGGGGTCCGTCTTCGTTCTCAATTCGAAGCGAGGCGCTTCGGTTCCGACTCCAACCAGCGCCAAGAGCTGATTCCAGTACAGGATCGTGACGAACGATACGGCCATGATCGGAAGGACCTCCAAAAAACTATGGATATGTTGCTCCAACGGACCGAGGTAGCGGCGTGTATGCGCGTACGTCACATCCCAGAGGGCGGTGGCCTCATGAACGACCACAGCGCCCAGCATGACGGCGATGATGAGCGCATTGATGTCACACAGCAGCCCCAGTACCACCGGCACGCCGGCCTCAGTCAGTTGCAATAAGTGGAGAATCGATTCTTTGGTTCCGGACGTGGTCTCGATTCGTGTCCGCTTATGGAGAAAGTAATCGGTCAGGCCGGCGAGGATCCAGAGCGGAAGGATGAAATAAAGAAGATAGTACCGAACAAGCACAGCTGGATCATCCATAGCGATTTCCTATTTTCTAGGCAGTGCTCTATGCAAGATTCGGCCTCCGTGAGAAGAATCGTTCAATAATTCTCAGGATGCGATGTGTCCCGGCGAGCCTCTCCATACGGAGAAAATCTGTCCGGGCCGAGACATCTCGGGCCGATTCCTGTAAAGCCATGAAACCTTCTTGCTCATTTCAGGTGTGACCGGACGGTCTGCCTCTTGCACAAGAACTGAGTGAGACCCACATCATAATATTGTCAGGAGAACTGACGGGAGGAAGCTCATGGCTATGTCGGAAAAAGAGCGCTACCATACCAATACGCAGGACTTGGGATGGAATGAAGAACGAGCGGAGTTCGAGCATCGAGAAAATATCGGCGACGTGCAGCGGGTGTTATCCGTCATCGCCGGGATGATGTTCTTAGCCTCGGGGTTGTCCCGCCGCCGCTGGTCCGGCGCCGCATTGGCGACGGTAGGAGGGGGGCTTCTCTATCGAGCGATAAGCGGCTATTGCCCTGTATTTGGTGCCATGGGTATCGATATGAGCGGCGGCAGTAACCGGTCCGGCGGGTCGAGCAACACCGATCGATTGGGCCGTCGCAAGGTGCATACGGACCGCGCAACAAAAATTCAACGGGCGATCGAGATCAATCGTCCACCGAATGACATGTATCGATTTTGGCGGTCATTGGATAATTTGCCCCGCATCATGAACCATCTTGATTCGGTACAGGTCATCAATGATCGACTGTCCCACTGGGTGATGAAGGCGATGCCCGGTGTCCCGAAGGTGGAGTGGGATGCTGAAATCATCAACGATGTGGAGAATCAACGCCTTGGATGGAGGTCGCTGCAGGGTGCCGATGTGAATCATACCGGTTCGGTGGAGTTCAAGCCGACGGGTGACGGACAGCGGACGTGGTTGACCGTGACGCTGCAGTATGAGCCGCCGGGAGGCGAGTTCGGCGCGGCTGTGGCTAAGTGGTTCGGGGAAGACCCGAATACGAAGATTGCCGAAGATCTGCAGCGATTCAAAGAAGAAATGGAGACGGGCGCTTTTTCTCAGGCCGGCGGCGAACAGAAAGCGTAGGCGCTATGCCTAAGGAGGCCCGCAGCATATGTGATCGCTATGACCTCATCGTGTTGCCGGACGATCATGTGAGGGGAGGTGGAGCGGCGTCGGTGACTGTGATGACGTACTGCGATTTCGAATGTCCTTATTGCAGACAAGCCCAATCCCTCATGAGCGGGTTGCGTTCTCGATTCGCGGACCGTGTGCGGTTCGTGTACCGGCATTTTCCCCTTGTGAAGAAACATCCGCATGCACAGCTCGCAGCGGAAGCCTCTGAAGCCGCCGCTTTGCAAGACCGCTTCTGGCCCATGCACGATTTGCTGTTCCAAAACCAAGCCCATCTCGATCTGGATGATCTCTATGTCTATGCTGCGATGGCCGGGTTGGATGTTCCGCATTTTAAAGACGACCTCCACGCGGGAGCCGGAATACTGAAAATACGGCGTGATGTGCAGTCTGGCCATCGGTGCGGAGTACAAGGGACGCCCACATTCTTCGTGAATAATGTGTTGGTGTCGAACAGCGAGGAACTGGAGCAGACGGTATCGAGCCGAGTCAAGAAACAATAATCGTGAGTGAAGGTGCGGACGCAGGAGTTCCTCATACTAAGAAGTTGGGACGTTCGAAAGGTCGATGGAGCAGGGATTGAAAGAATGTCTGTCCCGGAGGGGACATCTTGTCTCCTGAAACCCATTCATCGCGAACATACCCGTTACATTCCTGAGATGAACAAACCGGCGTGAGACGGCGCCTACGCTAAGGTCTGTCCTTCAGCGAATGGGCTCCGACCAATCGGCCAAAGCCGATTCCTCAGGGCCCATGATTTGCACCGCCTGTTGAAGGCCGGCCCGGTACCGGGTCGGGAGAGATCCAAAATGAAAGGCTACTCACCTTATCCAAGGAGCGTCCCATGTATCGCATGATATGCGCAGGTCTTTTAATGGTTGTCGCCTTGAATTTCTCTCCAGGAATGGCCGGAGCGCAAGTGGATGTGGAATCCGATCCTTCAGGAGCAACATTGGACTCAAAAACAGATACGCAAACGTTTCTGACGATCGCCGCGGAGGAGCAGCAAGTCGCGATTGCGCTCGGTCAACTGGCTACGCAACGGGCGCAGAACGATCGGGTGAAGGAATTCGGCTCCAAGATGGTGGAAGATCACAAGAAAGTCCGCCGAGAGGCGGAGGAACTGGCATCAAAACATAAAGTATCTTTGCCTACGAAGCTCAGTCCAGAAGATAAGAAAAAGGTAGACGAAATGTCGAAATTGTCAGGTTATGAGTTCGATCGCGCCTACATGAATCTCACGCTGGCAAATCACGAAAAGACTTTGGAGGAATTCCAGCATTATGTGAAGACGATGAGATATCCGGATTTGAGGGAATGGTTCACCTCCACATTGCCTGCTTTGCGGGCACATCGAGATCAGGCGCGGTTGGTCAAAAACTCTCTGCAAACGAATCCGTAATCCGTAAAGATTGCCGTACAGCCGCACCCGCTATTCCGGCAAGTGAGGATAACGGCGCGCCTTGTGAAAGGTGCTCGGGATCAGCCCCTGAGCAACCCGTCTTCTCGCTCATGCCCGCACTCATTTCTCGGGAATCTGCTAGTCGCCTGACGATCCCATAGGCGGTACAAGAGAGAGGATAATGTCGTCATACGGGCGGCATCCTCATGCCGCCGTGTCGGCACAATGTAGGGGAAGCGTGATGATTGCGCAACAAAATATCGTGACATCATTTCTGTGTGTCGCGGTTCTCTTCAGCCTCCAGACGGGTTGCCAAACGGCACAGAAGGAAACGGAAACCTACGGCGGCGGGCACCGAAAAGCCGAGGCTCCGTCCGCCGAAGAAGTCAAACAGGCGATGGACACGGTGAAATCACGGGCGGATAAGGACATGGCTGCAGTGCTGGCGGAGTTGGAAGACTTAAAACCTAAACCTCTTATTTCGCTCTCCGCCGAGGAAGCACGGGCGCAACCTACCCCTGCCGATGCCGTGGCGGCATTACTGCAGGAACGAAAGCAAAGTACGGCCCCGATGTCGATTGGAAAGACCAAAAATCATACGATTCCCGGTCCAGGAGGTGCTATTCCGATCCGCGTCTATACGCCGGAAGGGGAGGGCCCATTTCCCGTGATCGTGTATTTTCATGGGGGAGGATGGGTGATCGCGACGATCGACACGTACGATTCGTCGGCGCGGGCGCTCGCAAAAACCACCAAGGCCATCGTGGTGTCCGTGGAATACCGTAAAGCTCCGGAGCACAAATTTCCGGCGGCCCATGAGGATGCCTATGCAGCCTATCGGTGGGTGTTGCGCAACGCCGACGGCTTCGGGGGAGATCCTTCCATGGTCGCCGTGGCCGGTGAGAGTGCCGGGGGCAATTTGGCGGCTGCTGTGTGCCTGATGGCGAGGGCGCGCGGGGAACTGTTGCCCGTCCACCAAGCCCTCATTTATCCCGTAGCCGGCTATGACTTCAACACCTCATCCTATCGCGAAAATGCAAACGCCAAACCGTTGGACAAGCCGATGATGGCGTGGTTCTTCGAAAAGTATTTGAGAGAGCCGGCGGATGGGAAACACCCGTGGATCGATCTGGTGCATGCCCGCGACCTCAGCGGGCTTCCGCCCGCCACGATCATTACGGCGGAAATCGATCCCTTGCGATCGGAGGGAAAACGCTATGCCGAACGTCTCCTCGAAGCCGGCGTTCCGGTGTCGTATCGAAATTTCAAGGGAGTCACGCACGAGTTTTTCGGGATGGGCGCCGTCGTCGGCGACGCGAAAAAAGCCGTGCGGTTGGTCGCAAACGGCATGAATTGGTCGTTCGACGATCCGGTCTTTTCCCGCAATGACGACCGATTGGAGCCCACCGGCCGCAGCGTGCCAATCGAACCGCTGCAGGACTAGCCATCTGCGCAGTACGTCGTGCTTCAAGAGGAGAATGTCATGCCGAGGTTCCTGTCATTAAGCCTGATGATGTGCGGCGCCGTAGGGTTCACTGCATCTGTCTTCGCGCAAACCGTCAAAACCGACGCTCAATCATTCCTTGAGAAGGCCGCAGAAGGACAGCAGATCGAAATATCGCTGGGCCAACTTGCAGTCCAACGTGCGGTGAACGAACGAGTAAAGGACTTGGGGCAGCAAATGGTCGAAGTCCACAAGAAGAGCAGCCAACAGGTCGAACTATTGGCCATGAAAGGCGGCGTGCAACTCTCTCCCGGAGTCAGTGAGGAGCATAAGCAGCAAGTGAACAAGATCTCCCAACTGTCCGGCCATGCCTTCGACCGCGCCTACATCGACTATATTCTGGAAGACCACGAAACGACGGTGGAGGAGTTCCGGCGGCGTGTGAACACCATACAGGATGAAGACATCAAACAGTGGATCGCCTCGACCCTTCCGGCGTTACAAACCCATCGGGAAAAGGCGCATCAAGTGAAATATTCGTTGCAGACGAATCCTTGACTCGACGGAGATGGACGGAGTTCTGAATAGGTGATGAATGGACGACAAGACGACTGATCAGTCGGTGCTCCAACGAATCAATGAACTTGTCGGTCAGGAACATCAGATGCTGGCTCGTGAAGTCAACAGCGACGAGGACCAGCGTCGGTTGCGGGCTCTGCAAGTCGAGCTTGATCAATGCTGGGATCTCCTTCGGCAACGACGCGCGCTACGGACCGTCGGACAGGATGCCGACAAGGCGCAGGTCAGGCCGCCGGAGATCGTCGAAGAATATGAACAGTGAAGAACCGCCGTGTGAATACTCGTGCCGCGTCGTCCGTCACAACAACAATCAGCAAGGAGGCGACTATGTCCGTCATAGAAAAATCGATCGAGATCAATGTTCCTGTCAAGACCGCTTACAATCAATGGACCCAATTTGAAGAGTTTCCCCGATTTATGGAAGGCGTGGAACAAGTCCAGCAGATCGACGACAAGCATCTGCACTGGAAGGCCAGCATCGGGGGAAAGCAAAAAGAATGGGATGCCGTCATCACCGAGCAGATTCCCGATCAACGAATCGGCTGGATGAGCCAGGGCGGTTCCAAGAACGGTGGAATGGTCACCTTTTCCCCGGTTTCAGAGAACAAATCAAAACTCCACCTTCGTATGGAATATGAGCCGGAGGGGGCGATGGAGAAGACCGGCGACACAATAGGCGTGGTGGCCGGCCGAGTGGAAGGAGATCTGCAGCGATTCAAAGATTTCATCGAGTCTCGCGGTCAAGAGACCGGAGCGTGGCGGGGAACGGTGGCCTGACGGAGGGAGGATCGGAAAAGACCGTGGCTCGACGGTTCAGCGGGCAGCGTCGCCGTGGCAGCCACGGCGACGCCGCGGGTTCGAGTGAAGTCTCTCACGGCGTCGTGTTCCCTCCCTCTATGGCGCCCTTTCCCTTGGGATGCTTCTTTCGGAACGGCTCAATGTGCGTGAGAGAAGGAGAACATGAATCATGACACGGCGCATGACTGTCACCTTGTTCTGCAGCGTTCTCTGGGCGTCTTTCGTTTCAGCCCAAGATGCCATCCTTCCGCAAGGCAATCCTGAGCTTCAAAAACCCGATGCGGCGGACCAAGACCGGCGGGAAGAGATCCGGAAAAACCGGTTGAAACAGCAAGGACAGGGAGAAAACTATAGAGTCGAAGGAGAGCTTCAAGGCGGTTCAAGCGGACCAAAAGTCGAAGCCAAAAGAGGCCATGACCGTGAGCAAACCGGCATCGAAGATCCGAGTGTGAATCCCGGTCAGGCGTCGGGATTGAAAACCGTCCGTGGCCGCGTTCTCAAGTCTGAGGAAACCGCCCTTACCATAGAACGATCGAATGATAAAGAGATCGTTCTTACGATTGATCCTCAGACAAGGTTCAACACCAACATACATCCCGGCGACCGCATCACGGCCACTGTGACCAATCAGGGACGAGCCGTGGAGGTTCAAAAGGAAGGAAAACCTAAACCATGAGCGCACGGAAGGATCCACGAGGCCACAATTTCAAATCCATCGACAGTACTGGGAATCGTCAATATGAGGACGAGCGAGAAAAAGACGGAAGAGGTTCTTCCGATTGATTGGTAACACAGAGCATGAGTGACAAATTTTCTCCTCATTGCGTCCGCATGCACCGACCGTTCTTCAGATTCATCGAGGGCCGCAAATCTACAGGGAAATAAAAGAAGAGGAGCTGCACTAAGAGAACATCCGAAGCCTTCAATGAAGGGTTCGGTCTGCATGAGACTCGATCCTATCTCAAACTTGAAACTCTCATATGGGCACGATCCAGTGTCCGGGCCGCGGAAGACTAAGAGCGTGTCAGCCCTGTTCCGGGGGTCTTCCCGCGAAGATCCATGATCAGGCTCGTACGAGTCGCAAGGAGGGGAAGACGACCATGCGCGAGTCGGCCAATGTTCCCGGTTCGTCCGCTGCGCGGCTAGTCCGATCCACGATCATTGTGTTGGGAATCGCGCTGGCGCTGCTCGTTCCTCTGGCGCTGTTGGGATATGCGGTGCCGGCGTTGTTGGTGTGGCGCTCCTCTTAGCCGTGACCGGGCTGATCTTTCTATGGGCCGCGCCACGGATTTCGGCCCAGCTCGATCAGCTCGTCGATCAGCTCCCTTCCAGCGTCGATCACGTCCGGCAGCAGCTTGAACGCCAGCCCTGGGGCGCATGGCTGGTCGCCGAAAGCCACGCCGCTCTATCAGAGCAATCGAAGGCGATCGGCATCGGAGGCCGGCTCTTCGCGTATCTCCTGCAAGGAGTCGGGGCTTTCGTGATCGTGCTGTTTCTCGGCCTCTACTTTGCCGCGTCTCCCGGCCGGTATCTCGAAGGACTCGTGCGGTTATTTCCCCTCCAGTCGCGGAGTCTCGTGCGGGACGCGCTCGTCGCGGCCGGACATGATCTTGAACGATGGCTGTTCGGCCGTCTTCTGGCCATGGCTTTCGTCGCGATCTCGATCGGCGCCTCGCTCGCCATGATGGGCATTCCCTTGGCCTTGTTGCTGGGACTCTTGGCAGGCCTCTTCGGATTCGTCCCGTATATCGGCCCTCTGGTATCGGCCGTTCCTGCCGTCCTGCTCGCGCTTCAACAACTCGGCACCTCAGGCACCATGGGAATCATCGGCCTGTATCTCGGTATCCAGATCGTCCAGGACTATGTATTGACGCCGCTGATCCAGCAACGCACGGTGTCGCTGCCGCCGGTGTTGACG
This sequence comes from Nitrospira sp., assembly GCA_030123625.1. Classification (NCBI taxonomy): domain Bacteria; kingdom Pseudomonadati; phylum Nitrospirota; class Nitrospiria; order Nitrospirales; family Nitrospiraceae; genus Nitrospira; species Nitrospira sp. Next base: position 602,258 of record CP126121.1, on the reverse strand, counting down.
CTTGTCTCGCAGATGTTCTTCGGCGTGTGGGTGGGTCCGATCGGCGTCATGCTTGCGACCCCGCTGGCCGTAGTTCTGATCGCCCTCGTGCGCAAGCTATATCTGGAAGCGTATCTCGGCGATTATAACGGCGCGGATACCTCCTGCCCGCGGGCGGCGGCATAAGCGGCGCAAGAGTTCGCACTGTTGATCCGTCGAATCGGTCCCTGGCGCAAACGTATCTTCGCAGTCATGGCCGATACGAGGTGTCATGACTCAAGAAACGGGAAATACACGACTGATTTGCGCGAGAACCCTTCCACCGAAGATCAACATCGCCGGTACGTGCGGACTGCATTCAACAACTATGCAACAAGGCGTTCCAGGGGAGAGCCTAGTAGGGATTCTTGAATACAGAATGCTAAGGTGCACCATGGAGTCACGGAGTCACAATTCGCAGTAAGATTCGATTAAAAAATCCCAACCGGGTGACCAGGTGCGGCGGCGCAAGGAATGACGTCCCGATGAATCGCCAAAAGTTGACCTCAGCGACAAAAGTGAAAGGCCATCAGGCGGCTGCGCTGAAAGAACGTCCGAGTCTCTCGTCCCGTCCGCAACGAAAAAACCGGGAAAATAACCGCTCATAAACGGCATCGCTTCACAAAAAGCGATAGCGAAGCGGTTTCCCTTTTAGGCATGGGGTTGGGGCATCGGATGATCATACATGCTGTTTGCCGCGATGTCCGGCCGGTCATATCACGGATGACCGTCAGACCTTAAAAGAAAGGATATCTCATGAACGAGTCAATGCATAAAATGTCTCTCATCGTCGCAATGCTTGTCGCCGTCTTGCCAGCCTGCACCGGTCGCTCCTCGGATCAACCGAAAGCCGATCTGACGGGCGAATATCGCATCGTCAGCGGAGAGCGCAACGGCGCGCCGATCGATCAAGGCGAGCTGACCGACACGTCGATCTATATCAACGACAAGACCATCATTGCCTACGATAAAGACCGGAAGGAAATGTTTGCGGTGACCTATACGCTTGAGACGAAGCAGGACCCCTGGCACATCACGATGGTCAGCACCAAAGCGCCCGAAGTCGGCGCGGTTTCGAAAGGGTTGGTCGAAGCCGACCAAAACAAGGTCACACTGATCTATGCCTTGCCGAACGGCCAACCGCCGACGGACTTTAAAGCCGGTCAGCAACAGCAAATGTTCGTGATGGTGAAGGCAGGAACCGCGGGAGCGAAAGGGTGAGCGAAGGAATGAAGGAGATGCCATGGCGAGACGATCTTTAAAACGCACCGTGAGAAAAACGGCACATGGCACCCGCGACAACGCACAGGCCGCCGCATCGAGAACAGGCGGACGGATAATGGGAAGCCATGCGAGCGGCGAGTCTTTGCATCCCGGTTCGAGCCGGAACGGCTCGCTGAGTCAGGAGGAAATGTGGGCATATGGGCTCGGCCTATTCGGAATCGGGCTGGGCTTGGCGGAATTGATGGTCCCACGGCGGCTTGCGAGGATGATCGGGGCGCCGTCTCGGCATGATGGATTGGTCCGCGCCATGGGGTTGCGGGAGATCGCCAGCGGAGTCGGCATCTTGACGCAGCGCGCGCCGGCCGCGGCGGTTTGGTCACGAGTGGCCGGAGATGCGATGGATCTGGCCTGCCTGGGCGCTGCATTCATGTCGAATCGCTCGCAGCGCGGCCGGGTGGCGTTGGCGACCGCCGCCGTGGCGGGCGCGACACTATTGGATATGATCACTGCGCAACAATTGAGCCGAGGGATCGAAACGAGAAACGACCACATGTCGCTGACCGCCGCTCTCATCATAGATCGTCCGCAACAAGAGCTCTATCGGCATTGGCGTGAGCTGACAAACTTGCCGACATTCATGAAACACCTGGTACGCATTGAGGTGCAGGACGACCGCAGGTCGCACTGGGTCGCTAAAGGGCCGGCCCGCTCCACCGTCGAGTGGGATGCTGAAATCACCGAGGACCGTCCACATGAGTGTATCGCCTGGCGATCGGTTGAAGGTTCCACAGTCGACCATGCCGGTTCCGTCCGATTTGAACCGGCGTCCGGCGGGCGAGGCACGATCGTCACTGCCGAGATGGAATATCGGCCCCCATTGGGAACAGTGGGCGCCGCAGTATCCGCATGGCTCGGCGAGGACCCGAGTCACACGGTGAAGATGGATTTGCGCCGATTCAAACAGGTAATGGAAACCGGAGAGGTCATCACGACCGAAGGACAACCGGCAGGACGGGTGGAGACCACGTCGTGGAAGTACGATAGGGCGATCAAACGGTAGTGTTGAGTTCTGAGTCCTGAGCCTTGAAATTTTCGGATCGGGACTCAGCAGCACTCAGGACTCAGCACTGAGGAAAACCATGAAAGCCAACTGCTGGTACGGCAAACAAGATATGCGGGTAGTGGATGTGCCGGATCCGAACATCCTCAACAAAAAGGACGCGATCGTGAAGGTGAGTTCGGCGGCCATCTGCGGGTCCGAGTTGCACCTCTACAACGGCTTCGTGCCGACGATGGAACAAGGCGATGTCATGGGTCACGAGTTCATGGGCGAGATCGTCGAGGTTGGTCCGGAGGTCAAGCAACGCCGCGTGGGAGACCGCGTCGTCGTCGCCTTCCCGATTTCCTGTGGACAATGCTTCTTTTGCAAAAAAGAACTCTACTCTCTGTGTGAAAATACCAATCCAAATGCGTGGATGGCGGAGAAATTTTTCGGGCACTCTCCGGCCGGTATCTACGGCTATTCGCATTTGACCGGCGGTTTCGCGGGCGGACAGGCCGAATACGTGCGTGTTCCCTTCGCCGATGTCGGCACGATCAAAATCGAAAACGGCTTTTCCGACGAACAGGTGCTGTTTCTCTCCGATATTTTTCCGACCGGCTATATGGCCGCCGAACAATGCAACATTCAGCCCGGCGACACGGTCGCCATATGGGGGTGCGGACCGGTAGGCCAGTTCGCGATCCGCAGCGCGTTCCTCCTTGGCGCCGAACGAGTGATCGCCATCGACCGTTTTCCAGCGCGACTGCAGATGGCGCGTAATGGAGGAGCGGATACGATCGACTATGAAGAAACGGACGTCTACGACACGCTCATGCAGCTGACCGGCGGGCGGGGCCCGGATTCCTGCATGGATGCCGTCGGGTTGGAAGCGCATATGCCGGGACTGTTGTACTACTACGACCGTATCAAACAAGCGATGATGTCGGAATCCGATCGGCCGATCGCCTTGCGGCAGGCCATCATGGCCTGTCGAAACGGCGGCACGGTCTCCATTCCCGGCGTCTACGGCGCATTGATCGATAAGATGCCGATGGGGGCGGTGATGAACAAGGCGTTGACGATCAAAACCGGCCAAACGCATTGCCAACGGTATCTGAAGCCGCTGTTGGATCGCATCGCCCATGGCGACATCGATCCCAGCTTCGTCGTGACGCATCGGATGAGGCTCGCCGAGGCGCCGCAGGGGTTCGACATGTTCAATCGTAAGCAGGACGGTTGCATCAAAATCGTGATGACCCCGTAGTAACGTACGCACGGTGGGCCAGCACGGCATCGTCCCGACCGAAGCGCCGGCCAAGTTTCCGCGAGACGATCACAGATGTGTTCAATACTCTGAAGCCTGATAGGTCTGGACTTGCTTAGGCCATCTCACATCAGCCGCCGAAGAAATCGCCGAAGCGTTTGACGCTCATCCAAGCTCTTTCCTACTAGGGGTCGATCTAGGTCTCAAAATCTTCTCTACGGAATAGCTTGGCATAAGGTGAGTGAGCGGTATTGCGGGAAAGAAGACGATGGATGGCCGCACAAACCACTCAAGCGATGTCGGTTCAGTTTAGGTAGGTCCATAACCGCCAACCCACCGAAGGATCTTGACCAGCGCCTGGCTCGCCGACCGAACATCAAGCGGCAATGAGAAAAGAGATGAGGAGGAATATATGAAAAAACAGGTTGAGACGATTCGGAACCCACCTTTCATGCGCGGGGCTTTCCGGGTCCTGCTGGCCGTCGGTCTCACCGGCTGTGTCGCGGTTGCCGACGCTCAGGATACCAAGTCGAACCGGCCGCCGCACGATGCGGTGACCGACGCGCAAGAGCCGCGCACCGTTCCGATCGAACGTCCGGAGCAGAAAAAGACGGATCATGACCGCTCCTCCATCTTCGACGCCCAGAAGGCAAAAGCCTCTTCCCCTGCGTTTCTGAATCAGCCAAGAGACGGCAAGATCTCCGGTTTCGACTTCTACCGTGATCCCTTGGGCGCGGAGAAGCCCATGCAAGAGCCGGAAGAGATCATGAAGAAGGATATCGCCGCGAAGCCAAAAGTGATGGAGACGCAACGCAAGCTGCTGGAGCGTCGCTATCATCTCAAGCCGAAGCTGGATTCCGAAGTCAAGATGTCGCGGGGAAAGCCGCTGCCGGTAGGGCCGACCGCACGGTTGTCTGAGGGCATGACATGGGAACGGCTCGCCGGGCTCAGCCAGGAAGAAATGAAGAAGCAAGGAGTCTTTCCCTATCCTTCGCTGCCGCACCCGTTGCAATCACCCGGGGGCATGGTTTTCCCTCAGATGCAAATAGACATGTTTCCACGGCTTGAGCGGGTCGATGTCGATTACGACCTCCCGGAGGCATTCCTGCCGGAGTTTCCTCCGGCTATGTTTTTGAGCAATCGCCCCGAACTGGGCGACGTGTCCCGAGGGGAAGTCATTTCCATCAACAACTACTATCGATTATTCAAGGATATCCTCACGCCGGTCCAGCTCGATGGACTCAGAATGTTATTGACGCCCTTTCCACAAGAAGAGTTCAACCCGACCGATGACCGCAAAAGCCTGCATCCCAGCTTGGGCGTGACTTGTTTCGACTGCCACGTGAATGGCCATACGACCGGACAGTTCCACTTAAATCCAGACACGAGGCCCGAGGAACGGCGCATGCGTCTCGATACGACGAGCCTCCGGGGAGTATTCAATCAGCAAATCCATAGTTCTAAACGGAGTCTACGTTCGATCGAGGACTTCACGGAGTTCGAGCAACGGACGGCTTACTTCAACGGCGACGAAATCCATGCCATCAAAAAAGGGATGAATATTGTCGATCGTATTCACGTGAGTCACATGGCGCAGATGCAGAACATGCTCGATTTCCCCCCGGCCCCTAAGCTCGATCCCATGACCGGTCGGCTGGACCCGAAGAAAGCCACGGAGAATGAGCAACGCGGAGAGAAGGTCTTTTTCGGCAAAGGCCAGTGCGCTGAGTGTCATACGCCGCCGTTTTACCTGGATAATAAGATGCATGATCTGCACCTCGAACGGTTCCTCAAAGACGAACCGGGCGACGGTCCGATCAAGACATTTACGCTCCGGGGCATTAAAGATTCCCCGCCGTACTTCCACGATGGGCGGTTGCTGACGCTGGAAGATACCGTGGAATTTTTCAATCTCGTGATGGGGTTGAAATTGTCCCCAGAAGAAAAGAAGGATCTCACGGCGTTCCTGAGAGCGCTGTAGGAGAGCATATGAGTCGGGACGGCCACATGATGACGCTGTGCCGAAGAGGATGGAGGCCGAAATGCCATGCCGCGCTGGCGGTGTAACGGAGATGCGAGGAAAAAGTTTTAGAGAGACGCGGCGTAGGGATGTCGATCTACACAAAGGAGGATGGTATGCGGACTCAAAAGAAGACAGGGCGTTCAACCAGAGCGGGCCGCTCGGGCAGGACAAGCCGTTCCGGAAGTCGGTCGTCCGGCAGCGGCAGAACCGCCGGGAGGGGAAGGAGCGCGGGTAGAAAAGGCGCCGACAGTGGAAGAGCCGGCCGGAGAGGCGCCGGAAGAAGAGGCGGCGGCCGGTCGAAGGGTTCAGGGGCGAAGCATGTGAAGTACTCCAAGTGGATCGATTCGCCGGACGACCATGAGGACCGGAAGGGGCAATCATTGGCGACGCGCAATCACGATGTCATCCGCCAATGGGCGGAGTCACGAAAGGCTATGCCCTCCGTCGTCGGTGATACTGCAGGGCGGGACGGTGCGGGCGTCTTGCGGATCGACTTTCCCGGTTACGGGGGAAAGCGCTTGGAGAAGATCGCTTGGGATGACTGGTTCGACACGTTCGACAAGCGGAAATTAGTGTTTCTGTACCAGGAGCACAAGCGGGACGGCTCGACCAGCACGTTTTTTAAGCTGGCGGCGTAGCGATTCCGGTATTTCTCCGCTCATATTATCAGGAACGTTTCTTTTGCGCCGCCGTTGCGCTGTTCCGGGCCGTCATGAATGATGCCGGTTAGAGGTGAGAAAATCAGGAATCGGGCTTCTCCGAGGCGGGGTAGGGGTGAGGATTCTCCTTCAAGGCATGCATTGTGACCGTAAAGGCTCGTTCTACGTCTTCGATGTCCATTGAATCTTGAAGGGTGGTTCGACTCGCCCTGTGTGTCTCCAACGCATGCCGGCGCAGGGCTGCGCGGTCCTCCTCCCGTCCGACTCGACGCGCGATAGTTTCGAGAGTCTCGAACAACCGAATGGAGACGACGGCCGTTCCCAAGGAGTGAATCTGCTTAAAAGCCCGATGGGCCAAGTCGGGGAACCTCATCCGACGGATCCACAGCCGCGGGCAGCCATCGCGATCCCGCCTCATGGAAGGTGGAAAGTCCCGTTCGGCAAGGCGGCTGAGCGCGGCGGCAAGCCGGTCAAGACAGAGCATCGCGGTGAACGTGTCGTTGCGCTCCGACGACAACCCGCGAATCGCCACTTGCACGAGCTGATCGATGCCGAATTCGATGTCTTGTTCCAACGAGCGTGCGGCTCCGAGCCGGATAGAGGCGCGAATGCGGGTGCAGAGCGGTGTCTCCGTTCGAGGCTTTGCCTGAACGGTCGCGAGCGTATCTCCTCGTACCATGAACATGCCGGCGCGGCAGTGGAGTCGAACCATCGCCTCGTGCGATGCGGCTGCTTCTATCAACGCTTCTTCATCGATTCGTTGAATGTAACCGTTGTCCATCGCTTCGACCACGTACGCAGCCGTTCCGGGCAGTTCGGGAGAAATTTCCTCATAAAACGGTTCGATTTCGGCGCGCGCCTGTGTCGTTCGATCGATTACGCGATCAAGATCGTGGGCGATGGACGCGACGATATTCGGCGCGTCCATGCGCTCGGACAGGTGATACAGGAAATATGTCAGTATGGATAACGACACGACGGCGAGCATGATGGCGAACGTGACCGAGATGCGGGGCAGGGAACTGTCGTCCGAAGCGCCGTGCACGGTGCGCAAGACCAGCAACGCGTACACGAACGTCGCCAGAAAGGTCCCCATGACAAACTGCGTCCTGAAATCCTGCATGAAACTGCGCAAGACGCGAGAACCGTAATGCTGGCCGATAAAGGTCAGTGCCGTCACGGTGATTGAGAAGGCCATGGTAAGAATGGCCACCATGGCGGCGGCCAGGGCGGACAGGAACTGCCGGGCGATCGTTTGTCCGCCGCTGAACAGATACCACACCGGCTCCAGCCGCCCTTTGACGTGTTCGTCGAGCGCTTCCATTGCGAAGGATAAGCCGATGGCGACCGACACCATGGCGGTCGGCACGATCCATTCGCGCGTCCGCAAGCGATCCATCATGCGGCCGAATCGTGCTGAACGGCGGTCGGAGTCGAACATCTTCTCCTGTTATCCTGCAATGGAGATAACTGTCTCCGGTTCGATTGCACGCGGGAAGTTCCAGCCCGATGCAGAGTCCATACCTTATCGATGTCGGCATGGCGGCAGGCAGTCGGCGCCACTGTCTCGCCGCTTACCACCTACCATTGGACTGTGTTCAAAGGAGGCGGGCAGAGGAGCGGCCAAAGTCGCAATCTGTTTGACTTGCTCTCGGCCGCTCTCCGTGTCCATGGGTCGCCGGCATCGGTCGTTTTCTTGTCACTTGTGACCGCGCTCGTCGAGAATCGATCATCCTGTCTTTTGAGGGACAGCCGGTCCGCTCAACGCCGCTTCCTGACTCAGTATGTCTTTCAGCGCATGTCTTTTAATGTCGTCGGCTCTTCTATTACTTTTTTCTTTTCCTGGATGCTCAACTCATCCGCCGTCGGCATTTGCTTCAACTTTTTGATCGCATCCGCATCGCCGGTCGACGTCAGTTGCGCCGCGATCGGATCGCCGACTTTGACACGAGACTCTATCTTCGTCTCGGGAGTGACGCGCATATGGGTTTCGTTGCCATTGGGCAATTTGACCCAATAGTTTTCTTCGATTCTCACGATCTCTCCGACTACGTCGCGGCATGGCGAGGAAGTCGAACATTTATCGGACTTCGGAAATTTAGGAGTTAACTGATGCGCCTGCGTCTGAGACGTAGTGTCGTCCGCCGCCGCCGACAAAGACAGGCCCATGCCGCCGACAAGACCGACCCCTGCAATAAGGATTGTACTAATAAGGGTTTTCATGCTGCCTCCTTTTGAGAAGAAAATGGTTATGGTGCCTTACAAAATGCAATTCATACAAAACTGCAATTCATGTGCCCTTGGCCCTGACACCGAGTTTCTCGCGACAAGCTGTGAAGCAGGATCTAGAGTTCGACGACCGACGGCTCGAATCTTTTCGTTAGCTCTAAGGCAGCTCACTGCCTCTCTGGACATGTTCGTGGTGAGGACAATGCACGGTGTGTCGTGAGGAGCATAGTCTTACATGCGCAAGGCGATAACCGGATTTCTTCTTTGGCCGACATCCCCTGTGGACATCATGTCTGAGCAGAGACATGATGGGCGATGAATCGTTGAGCCTCTGCACAAATTCCATCGGCTTGGGGAGAGTTCTCGAATGGTCTTTCAATTGCATACGTACAAATACTTCGGCCTTCTGCATATGGCAGCGAGGCAAGATGTATTACCTGGAGGTATTCATGGAGATGGCACGAACAATGGAACAGTGGTCATTCGGTGGGGGTGCAATGGAGCGCAGTCATAGCGGGATGGGCGGTGGGTCTTGCAACACAATTGGTTCTCACTCTGCTGGGCTGGCCATTGGAGCCTGGGCGACCGCATCGCGTGCGCGGTGATTAGGATAACCTGCCGGAGGAACAGAAATGGCCAAGCGATCAAATACGAGAAAGAGAAGCCTCGGATCATCCAAGTCGAAACCACGGAAGACTCGCAAATGGTCGGCCGACGTCATGAGGCATAGCGATGCTTTGGATCTGGAACAGGGCCTGTTCACGAAGACGAGTCCTCGTCAGATCGCCTCTTCGCTCAAGCGGTCGGCCTTACGGAGCCGTAGGCGTAAAGGCACTCCCTATCAATCAGCGATGTCCATGCTGAGCTTTCACATCAATCGGGGCGGCAAAAATCTAGATGCCGCCCAGAAAAACCGGCTGGAACGGGCCAAAGATGAATTGCGCACATTGTTCGGCAAAGATGTGAAGCGCCGTCATCCATCCCGCTCTGGACGGCGATGATGACAGAAGGCCAGGTCACCCATAAAAGAGGGCCGGCATCAACACATGAGAGGGATTCATGAATAAAGACCGATATAAGGGACAACTGCTGGAAAAAGAGCAAGCCTTGTTGGCACAGCTCACACGAGCCGGTAAACGGGCTCGGCAGCCGGGCGACGGCCCGGCTGGTGATGCGGGCGACGAGAGCATCGACGACGAACGGAAGGATGAGCAGTTTCGGGAAGCAGATGCCGATTGGAGAACCTTGAGCCAAGTCCGCGAAGCCCTGCAGCGGATCGACGAAGGCACCTTCGGGACCTGTGTGGTGGACGGTGAACCGATCGAAGAAAAACGGCTTGAAGCCATTCCTTGGACTCCCAATTGTTTGAGACATCAACAAGAACTGGAACAAGCCGAGCAGCCTCGCATACCGACGCTCTGAACAGTTTGAGGAGCGCCGATTGTGTCGGCAGAATGAGGAATAGCCTGCACGTTCCTCTTGGGATCGAACGGCGAAGTCGGACAGTTGACGAACTAGGGAGATCGTCAGCTGCGACGATGGAGGATTGAATGTTACGTTCCTAAAAGCACTTTATGCGAGGTCTGATGGGCCGTTCTGTCTCGACTAAATCTTCCATCGTCCGCCGCAGCACGTCTCGCGTTGAAGCGACGCCGGTTCGTTATGCCGTGGTAGGGCTCGGTTACATTGCGCAGGTCGCGGTCCTACCGGCATTCGCCCATGCTGAAAAGAATTCCCAATTGACGGCGCTGGTATCCGATGATCCCCACAAGCTGAGGCAGTTGTCCCGTCGGTATGAAGTCCCTTACTGCTATTCCTATCGTCAATACGATCAATGCCTGCGGGAAGGCCATATCGACGCCGTGTATATCGCGCTGCCGAATAGTCTGCATTGCGACTATGCGGTGCGAGCGGCCAAAGCAGGCGTCCATGTTCTGTGTGAAAAACCGATGGCTGTGACCGAGCAGGAATGCCGACGCATGATCCAAGCGGCCGATCGTGCCGATACCAAATTGATGGTCGCCTATCGCCTGCATTTCGAGGAGGCGAACATGGACACGGTCGAGCTCGCCCGGTCCGGCAAGCTCGGCAACCTCCGACTGTTCAATTCGGTCTTTACCATGCAGGTGCGCGAAGAAAATATCCGGGTGGATGCCGAATTAGGCGGCGGCTCGCTGTACGACATCGGCGTCTATTGCATCAATGCCGCCCGTTACGTCTTTCAAGCCAACCCGACGAGAGTCAGCGCCTGTGCGGTCAAGGGGACCGACCGGCGTTTTCGAGAGGTCGATGAGATGACGACGGCCTGGCTCGAATTCCCGGGTAGCTGTCTCGCGACGTTCGTCTGTAGCTTTGGAGCGACCGATGTCTCAGCTTACGAAGTGGTCGGCACGAAAGGGTATGTTCGGATGGATCCGGCTTATGAGTATATCGGCGAACTTCGGCAGAATAGTCTGCTCAATGGGAAGAGCCGTTCTCGGCGATACGAGGGGCGTGATCAATTTGCACCGGAGCTGCTGTATTTTTCCGATTGCGTGCTCAACGACCGTGATCCCGAACCGTCCGGGCTGGAAGGCTTGATCGATGTGGCGATCGTCGAGGCCCTCTATCGGTCGGCGAAAACCGGTCGACCCGTTTCCCTGTCACTTCCTGACAAGAAACAGTGGCCCTCACATGATCAGGTCATCAAACGGCCACCGGTTCAGAAGCCGACGCTCGTTCACGTGAAATCACCCTCGCTATAAGGAGCTGTGATGAAACGTATAACGCTACTTGTCTTCCTGTTTGGATTGTCTTCAATGTTACTGTCCTCGGATTGTGGCGCAGGATTCGGAGACCAGTCCACTATGCCTGTCAGTACACCGGATACGCCACGTTCTGGAACGGCAGATGAAGGGACGAGGCATTCCGGTCTTGACAATACGCCGGACGGAGGCACCTTGCCGGGAGGGACGCTGCCCGGCGGCACGTTGCCGGGTGGGACTCTTCCGGGAGGGACACTTCCGGGCGGAACATTTCCCAATAAGACCTTGCCCGGCGGAACGGTGCCTGGAGGCATGTTGCCGGGAGGGACCCTTCCGGGAGGCACCGTCCCAGGCGGCACAGTGCAGAGTAAAAAACTGCCCGGTGAATGACCGTGATGCGGCTTATGTCGCGACGTCTTTAACGGGTTCTATGGCTGAATTGGAACCGTAGACAACAAGATGCAGAAGCGGCGGCAGGCGCCGAGCCGGCTCCCCAACCAGAATACTGAGGCCTTGCAAGAAGAACGACCGGAGTGCGGGGCGCTGTTTCAAGATGACGGCCGCGTTCGGTGGCGGGTATGGGCTCCGAAAGCGAAGCGTGTGGAATTGGTGTTGATTGACGGCGAGAGCCGGGTAGTCCGCCCGATGGAACAGGAAGAGCAGGGCTACTTCAGTTTCACGAGCGATCGCATTCTCAGCGGGCAACGCTATTCCTATCGCTTGGATGGAGGTCCTGAGCGTCCGGATCCTGCATCGCGCTGGCAACCGGACGGGGTCAGTCTGCCTTCGGCCGTTCTTGATCCGGACGAATTCCGTTGGACCGATGCGGCTTGGAGCGGCATCCCGCGTGAAGGTCTCGCCTTTTATGAGCTGCACGTCGGCACGTTTACGCCCGAAGGCACGTTCGATGCCGTCATCCCGCGGCTGCCGGCTCTGCAGGAGCTGGGTGTGACGGCGATCGAACTTATGCCGGTGGCACAATTTTCCGGCACCCGCAACTGGGGATATGACGGCGTGCATCCCTATGCGCCGCAACACAGTTACGGCGGGCCGCACGGCTTGCAGCGTCTCGTCGACGCCTGTCACCGCCACGGCCTCGCTGTCTTTCTCGACGTCGTCTACAATCATATCGGTCCGGAAGGCGCGTATCTCGCCGAATTCGGACCCTATTTCACCGAGCGCTACCGGACGCCCTGGGGAGCGGCGGTCAACTATGACGAGGCCGGATCAGACCATGTGCGGCAGTTCGTACTGGACAATGTGCGTATGTGGATCCGCGACTACCATTTCGACGGGCTACGGTTGGACGCGATCCATGCGATCTATGACTTCGGGGCCCGCCATATTCTCCGCGATATCAAAGAGGCCGCGCAGGCCGCTTCGGAAGGACGAGACTATGGCGCGTACATCGTGGCGGAGAGCGACCTCAACGACGTGCGGATCGTGTTGCCGCGGGAGCAGGGCGGCTATGGGTTGGACGCGCAGTGGAGCGACGATTTCCATCATGCGGTACACACCTGCCTCACCGGTGAACGGCAAGGGTATTACATCGACTATGGACGCCCCGAGCAACTCGCCAAAGCGCTGACCGATACATTCGTGTTCGACGGCTGTTACAGCCGTTCGCGCGATCGACGCCACGGCGGTTCCGCCGAGGGACTTCCCGGAGACCGGTTCGTCGTCTGCACACAAAATCACGATCAGATCGGCAATCGCGCCGCAGGCGATCGACTGAGCACGCTGCTTCCTCCGCCGGCGCAACGCCTGGCAGCGAGCCTCATGCTGCTCGCGCCGTATTTGCCGCTCTTGTTCATGGGAGAAGAATACGGCGAGCCGCGCCCGTTCCAGTTTTTTTGTTCCTTCAGCGATCCGGCGCTGATCGAAAATGTCCGCGCCGGCCGGCGACGGGAATTCGAAGCGTTCCACAGGGACGGTGACGTGCCGGACCCCCAAGCCGAGTCGACGTTCGCTGCTTCCCGGTTGAGCTGGTCCTGGGAAGCGGACCCACATCGCGCGGGACTGCGGCGGCTGTATCAAGATCTGCTGCGGGCGCGCCGCGAATGGCCGGCCCTGCGTGATGGCATCAATCGTACCGCCCGCCTGCTTCCGACTGACGATCCCGTATTGGAGCTGACCCGCGGAAAGTTCGATTCGCAAGACAGCATTCGTGCGCTCTTCAACTTGTCCGCGCAGGAGCAGCGGATTCCGGACGGAGTCTCCGTCCGTTTCCATTGGAGCTCCGAGGCGGAACAGTATCACGGCACGAGACGCGCCGACCTATCCGATCGCACCTTGTTGCCTTACGAATGCCTGGTCTTTAACGGGATATGAAAAACTTTTTTACAACTGTGGCCAGATTATTTCACCAGCCTGTGAAAGGACAGGCCATGAGTCGCGATGCCTGGGGCATCGATACCGTCTACCAAGACGCAGCAGGGAAGGAGCAAACGGTATCTCGGAAATCTATCGAAGCGATCCGGTCTGTGATCGGCCGCCCGCCTCAAGCGCCACAGTCTCTGTTCAACGAACCGGTCAAGGTAATGCGTCGCGGAGAACCGTTGGTCCTCCCCGGTCGCGCCGAGTTGCGGCTGGAAGACGGCACAACTATGGAGGTGCGCGACCGCCTCCCCAACAGCGTACCGATCGGCTACCATGAGCTCGCGCCGAAGGGTGGGCCTCCGTCCATGAAGCTCATTGTTACGCCTGGATGCTGCCATCTTCCCTCGGGATTAAGAACCTGGGGATGGAGCGCGCAGGTCTATGCCGCGCGAAGCCGTTCAAGCTGGGGCCTCGGGGACTTAGCCGACCTTCGCCGCCTTGGGGAATGGGCCAAGTCCATTGGAGCGGGGATGGTGCTAATCAACCCTTTGAATGCGACTCTTCCGATTCTGCCTCAGGAAGCCAGTCCCTATTCGCCTTCCAGCCGCCGCTATCGGAATCCGCTCTATCTCCATATCGAAGATGTGCCGGGGTTCGAGCGAATCGAAGGCGATCTTCGGCAGCTCGCCGCGGACGCTCGTGCATTGAACGACGAACGGAAGATCGATCGCGATCGGGTGTTTCAACTGAAACTGGATGCCTTGCAGAAACTATGGGTCCTTTTCAAGGAAGACGCGGACTTCGATCGATTTCAGCGGGACCAAGGACCATCGCTCGACCAATTCGCCGTCTTCAACGTGTTGGTGGAACAGCATGGCGCCGACTGGCGGCAATGGCCGAGCGGCTATCGCCGCCCCGACGCGGAGGACATGCAGCGCTTCACACAGGAGCATGTCGATCGCGTACGCTTCCATAAGTGGCTGCAGTGGCTGTTGGACCGCCAGCTAGCGCGCGCGACGGAACCAGCGACATTGATGCAGGACTTGCCCGTGGGCTTTTCACCTAATGGGGCAGACGCCTGGGCTTGGCAGGATTTCGTGGCACTCGATTGTTCGATCGGAGCTCCCCCTGACCTCTTCAATAAACAAGGCCAGAATTGGGGCTTGCCGCCGTTCAACCCACACAAACTACGGCAGGCGGCCTATGAACCGTTCATTCAAACGATCCGCGCCGCGATGCGCCATACCGGCGGGTTGCGTATCGACCATGTCATGGGCCTCTTCCGGCTCTGGTGGGTTCCTCATGGCTGTGCACCGAAGGACGGCGCATATGTGCGGTATCGGGCTGATGACCTGCTGGGCATCATCGCGCTGGAAAGCCGGCGAGCCGGCGCGGTGGTGGTCGGTGAAGATCTCGGCACAGTCGAAGAGGGCGTTCGTGAGCAGATGGCAAAGTACGATATGCTGTCTTACCGATTGCTCTGGTTCGAGGATACCGCACCGTCGGACTATCCGGAGAAGGCCTTGGCCGCCGTGACCACGCACGATCTCCCCACGCTGGCCGGCATTTGGACCGGGGCGGATTTGGAACTTCAGCGCCGGAGCGGGTTGGATCCGGACAAGGCCGCGGCCGAAAAGTTGCGGCAGAAGATGGCGCAGATCAGCGGAATCGATCGGCGCGCCGATTTGGAAACGGCGGCCGTCCGCACGTTCGAGCAATTGGCGGTCGCGCCCTCGGTTATCGTCATGGCCACGATGGAGGCGGCCTGCCTTGCCTCGGAGCGACCGAATATGCCGGGAGCGGAAGGCACATATCCCAACTGGTCCCTCGCATTGCCGCTCTCGCTCGAAGAGATCGAGACGGCTCAGTTTCCACACCGTCTAGGGAAAGTTTTGAGTCGCCGCAATCGCGCCCAAGTGCGCTGAATCGCCGCCTACCGCATGCAGATGTGCGCAGGCTTCACGTTCGATGATGCGCCTCGGTGACCGCGACTAGGATGCCCGCGAAATCTCACTGGTCCGAGTCTGTTTTATTTTCGGATGGTCAAGGGTATCAACCGGAGGTGTGAGGTGGATAGGTAGGGCCGCTTAGGATCAGCGCGTCTTATGCAACCGCAGTACCGCGATTGAGCGGGCTTTAAGATCAAACGTTTCTCCCCCGCGGAACTGTTTGTGATCGTCGTCCGGCTCTTCAGGATCGCTCGTATCGATCAGCATTTCCCATCGAACGCCCCGCTGATGCGCGGGCAGGATGAAAGGAAGCGGCTCATGATGGGCGTTAAACAGCAATAACAATGTGTCCCCACGGATGGTCCGTCCTTTGTAGTCCTTCTCCTCGATGGCGTCGCCGGCCAGCCGCACCCCAAGAGAGCGGGCATGCTCGTTCTGCCAATCTTGATCGGTCATTTCATGGCCGTCGGGACGAAACCACGCGATATCCTTGATTTCGGACCCGCGAATGCGCCGTCCCTGGAAGAATTGACGTCTGCCCAGCACCGGCTGCTCGCGCCGTAATTGAATGAGGCGCCGTACGAAGGCCAACAGTTGACGATCGCGGTCTCGCAGGTCCCAATTAAACCAGCTGATTTCATTGTCCTGACAGTAGGCGTTATTGTTGCCCCCCTGAGTGCGGCCCAATTCATCGCCCCCGCACAGCATGGGGACTCCCTGGGAGAGAAAGAGGGTCGCAAGGAAATTGCGTTTCTGTTGCTCTCGCAGGGCCACGATCGCCGGATCATTCGTCGGGCCTTCCACGCCGCAATTCCAGCTTTGGTTGTTGTCGTTGCCGTCCCGATTCTCTTCCCCGTTCGCCTCATTGTGTTTCTCGTTGTACGACACCAGGTCGTTGAGCGTGAAACCGTCATGGGCGGTGACGAAGTTGATGCTGGCGTACGGGCGTTTCCCGCTGCGTTCGTACAGATCGCTGCTGCCTGATAAGCGATAGCCGAACTCGGATACCTGCCCGCCGTCTCCCTTGACATAGCGGCGGATGGTATCGCGATACTTATCGTTCCATTCGGCCCAGCCCAAGGGAAAGTTTCCGACTTGGTAGCCTCCGGAAGCCAAGTCCCAGGGTTCGGCGATCAACTTGACGCGGGAGAGGATCGGGTCCTGATAGATGATGTCGAAGAACGCGCCGAGGCGGTTCACGTCGTGCAGCTCCCGCGCCAGGGCGGATGCGAGATCGAAACGGAACCCGTCGATGTGCATCTCTTCGACCCAATAGCGCAGGCTGTCCATGATGAGCTGCAACACACGCGGATGGTTCATGTTCAGCGTATTGCCGCATCCCGTGTAATCCATGTAGTAGCGTTTGTTGTCGTCCACCAGGCGATAGTATGCGGCGTTATCGATGCCGCGGAAGCAGAGGGTCGGTCCGAGTTGATTCCCTTCCGCCGTATGGTTGTAGACGACGTCGAGAATGACTTCGATGCCTTCGCTGTGCAACGTTTTCACCATCGCTTTGAACTCGCGCACCTGCTCGCCGCGTTTCTGAGAATGGGCATACTGAATATCGGGGGCAAAAAATCCGATGGAATTATAGCCCCAATAGTTCGTGAGCCCGCGATCCTGAAGATGTTTCTCGCGGACGAAATGATGGACGGGCAACAATTCGACGGCTGTGACGCCGAGGGTTTTTAGATGATCCAGAATAGCCGGCGAGGTTATGCCCAAATAGGTCCCTCGCAAATCCTCCGGCACGTCGGGGTGGCGGGCCGTCAATCCTTTCACGTGCACTTCATAGATCACCGTCTCGTCCCAAGGAGTGCGGAGAAGTTTATCGGCGCCCCAGGTGAACGCGGAATCGACCACCACGCTTTTGGGAACGTAGGCGGCGTTATCCCGGTCGTCCATCGAGAGGTCGGCTTGCGGATCACCGATTCGATAGCCGAACATGAGCCCGTCGGACCACTGCACGTTGCCCGCCACCGCTTTCGCGTACGGGTCGATGAGGAGTTTGGCGGGATTGAATCGATGGCCCTGCGCCGGATCATAAGGGCCGTGGACGCGATACCCATAGTGCTGTCCGGGAAAGAGCTCCGGCAAGTACACGTGCCAGACTTGATTGGTCCGTTCTTCAAGCGGAATGCAAACGGATGGGCGTGGATCGTCGGCACGATCGAACAGGCACAACTCCACTTTCGTCGCATTCTCCGAGAACAAGGCAAAGTTGACGCCTTGTCCGTCCCAATTGGCTCCCAGGGGAAATGGACTGCCTGACCACTTGCGCATGCCCGCATCACCAGCAAAATGAATGCCTATCAACGCGTAATCGTACCATACCCCAGTCTTAACAAACATCCGTTACGGTGGATGAGACAAAAGACATTTTGTCTCGCGCGGGACAACTTATCTCATGGACTCGTGAGCTCCCGAATGTAAATGACGATGAAAGCGTACTGCGGATTTCACAGGGATTACTCCTCAGGAAGGAGACGCACGAGGGTTGGTCGGTTCGCTGTGCACGATCAACTGCGGTACCCGATCTACATATTGATGATTTTAGCCGCTGTACAACGGCACTACGACCTTTCGCTTTCCCAGGGAAGGTACTAGATGGCAGTGGTGATCTCATAACCTATGATGAAATTCATGGCGGGCCCGCCTATGCAGTCTCAGCTCAGATCTCTCCTGGCCGAAAGTCGGGCGCCGGCGATTTCCATTTTTCTGCCCACGCACCGCGCGGGACAGGAAATCAGGCAGGATCCGATCCGGCTGAAGAACCTCGTGAGACAGGCGGAGCAGCAGTTGATCAATGAAGGTACGCGTGCTGCCGAGGCCCGCAATCTGTTGGAACCGGTCGCGGGTCTGGTCGAGGACTCGGCATTCTGGAGGCACCAAGCCGAGGGGCTCGCCGTATTCCGTTCACCTGATGTATTCCGGAGCTATCGAATGCCGTTCGCGGTCACGGAATTTGTGGCCGTGTCCGATCGGTTTTACATCAAACCGCTCTTACCGCTGTTGATCAATGAGGCGCACTTTTATGTGCTCGCCCTCAGCCAGAAGGCCGTGCGGCTCCTCGATTGTACGCGCGACGGCCTCGAGCCGGTGTCCTTACCGGAGATGCCTGAGGGCATTGAGCAGACGCTGCCGGAAGCAGACGGACCGGCCCCGTATCTTCAACGCTATAGTTTGCCGATGGGAGGGCCTGAAGGGGGGAGAGTGCACGGCCACGGCGCCGGCACCGAAGACGTGGATGTGATCAAGGTGAAGCGGTATTTCCACTGGGTGGAGGAGGTGTTGCACCAGCGACTGACGAACGAGCGCGTGCCCCTCATTCTGGCCTGCGTCGAATACTTGGTGCCGATCTATAGAGAAGTAAGCAGGTACCGTTTCATCGTAGAGGAGATTGTCGCAGGAAATCCCGACGGCGTCCCGGACGACGAGCTGCATCGCAAAGCGCGGCCCATCGCAGATTGTCACTTCGAGCAGGCCCGCGACAAGGCCGTCGCTGAATATCATGAAGGAATCGCCAAGGGGCGAGCCGGCCATACGCTCACGGCCGCGTTCCAAGGACGCATTGCGACTTTGTTTATTCCGTTGGGCGTGCACCGTTGGGGGCGGTTCGACTTCAACCGGCTTGCGTTGGACGAGCGTGATCATGAGGAGCCGGGCGACGAAGAACTGCTGGACCTGGCTGCCGCAGAGACGCTTCGACAGGACGGCAAGGTGTACGGCATGAGGCCGGAGGAGATTCCGGACGGCCACTTGCTGACGGCAGTCTATCGGTATTAGCCCGCCTTCGCTGAAACACAAAAGGACGACATGGATCTGCAAATCGAAGGGCGACACACCAAGGTCACCGACGAATGGGCCGCCGACATCACGGCTCGAGCCAACGAGCTGAAACCGTCAGCCGGCCTGGTCCACTTGCGCGTCACTCTCGCGCGGAAGGATTACCAAAAAGCAGAAGACACGCACGAAGCCGTCCTCGTCGCGCAGATGCCCGGCCATACGGTTACGGCGCGCAAGACCGACAACAGTTTCGAAGAAGCCATCCGCCAGGCTTTTGAAGCGCTGGAGACGGAGTTAGACCGGATACAAGAAAAACGGGCGTCGCATGAAGTCCGCATCGCGGCGCCGCCCGAGCACGGCGTCGTGACGAGGCTTTTTCCCGAGGAAGGCTACGGGTTCATTGTGTTGGATGACGGCACCGAAGTCTACTTTCATCGCAACGCGGTACATGACTTGGAGTTCGAGAAGATGGACGGCATGGAAGTGACGCTCAACATCGAACCGGGGGAAAAAGGTCCACAGGCCACGACCGTGAATCCTGTCGACCCGCTCCAACACTACGCCGACAAAGGCGCCGCAGCCTGAGTCGCCCAGCCTCGGCTGCTTTCTCCAACTGTTTATCGAGCGCCATGTCTTCATCCTCATTCTCTCGGCATCATCAAGAAAATGTGCTCCCGTCGAGACAGATCGTCTCGCTCAGCGTCGATAGACGAATACGATTTGACGATTTCTCGACGAATTTTTCAAACAGAGTCAGCGTTGCTGAACGTAAGTAGATAGTGAGGCAAAAGGTATGCCCTTTGGTTAACGGGAATGCAAAGAAGCGAATGGAGGTGATGCGAGGTTCGGCCTCTTTCATCTTGCAGCGTGCAGTAACAGACCCGCTCGCCATCCGGTCGTTTTATCGCCTTGGTTTCAGCGTTCGAAGAGCTCGTCCGGTTCCATGGACGATTCGAGACCGATCCCTGCGCGATGTCGATAACCGGATGCGCTCCGGTCGACCATCCGAAGATCCGGTCTTCCCTGGGCATCTCCTAGTGGTGCGCGTTCTCACTCACATAGTGGAATCTAGAGAGAGAATAAGCGACCCCTTCACCAAGTCGATGGTGGATCAAGTTGGATCCATAGCATCGCTGAGTTCAGCAAGATAGTTGCAATGTTACCTAGGAAGAGACAGAGACTAGCACATGCACAATCCCACATCACGATTCCAGAGTGTCGGGAATTTCATTGAGTCACGACAAGCACCGAAACTATGCAGGAGACCAGACATTCATGAACTGTTGGACCACAGGAGGATGTATACACACTCTTCAATTTACAACTCCTTATCATCGATCTTGTTGGACCCATGGCCGAACTCGATTTCAATTATCCGTTGGCAGGGAGGGACGGGTGATCAATGTCAGGATTTTAGACGTCGAAATCCCCTCGCGTCACCGGCAATGCCAGGCCGCGTTTTGAATAGTATTTAGGACCTCTACGCTTCACACACAACGGAGGTGTGTTCAAGCGAGATTTCCGGCAGGACCTCACCCACGTGACTGACAAGAATTCGAAGAAGAGTCTGCACCTTCGCTGAAGAGAAGGTGGCCGAACGGTGAACGGCAAACTCCTTTCACGAGACTCGATCAATGCCGATTTTTAGCGATAGTCTTCAAATCCTCATTCGCTCTCTTGCTCGATTCGAAACTTCCCCGGCACTTGTGATCTTTCATCGTAAGGGAAGCCGGATTTGGTCGTTCCGCGAATTGATCGATACAGCACAGCGGCTCGCAATGGGACTCGCCGCAGCAGGGTTGCAGCGAGGAGCTAATGGTGTGCTCTGTGCCCCAAGCAGTTCCGAGTGGATCGTCGCCTGTTTCGCATTGATCGAAGCAGGGGCCGTTCCGGTGCCGGTCGATACCCAAGTCGGAGAGGAAGAATTCCGGCACATTCGCCAAGACAGCAAGGCTCAATGGCTCTTCACGACGACGTCGATGGCCGATCGCCTTGTGACGATGATGCCGGATCATGAATGCCGGCTGGTTCTGTTGGATGCCGATAAGACAGACAAAAGAAGCCTCCAGTGGTATCTCGCAGAGCAAGCCGAGACGTGTGGCTCCGTCGATTCGAATGATCCGGCTGTACTGTTCTACACCTCCGGAACTACAGGACTTCCCAAAGGTGTACCGCTCACGCATCACAATCTGATGTCGAACCTGTCCGCTCTGCTGCAGCAACAATTGTTATCACCCCGGGATCGGCTGCTGCTCCCGCTGCCGTTGCACCATGTCTATCCGTTCACTGTGGGACTCCTGACTCCCCTGTCGAGCGGTGTGCCCGTTGTGCTGCCCCATTCGCTGGTCGGTCCACAAATCTTACGAGCACTGATCGAGGGGGAAGCCACCATTATTGTCGCCGTGCCGCGCTTTTACCAAGCTCTGATGACAGCCGTCGAAGCTCGAGTACATCGAATGGGGCGTCTTGCCTGGTTGCTGTTCCGTGGGGCACTCGACTTTTCGATTGCCCTGCGCCGGCGGTTCGGAGTGCGGGCCGGTCCGTGGCTGTTCAAGACACTGCATCGCCGCTTCGCGCCACGGTTGCGCATGGTCGTTTCCGGGGGAGCAGCGCTTGATGCCAACGTGGCATGGAAACTCGAAGGGTTGGGATGGGAAGTCGCGAGCGGGTATGGGCTGACTGAGACATCTCCGATCTTGACGCTCAATGTACCGGGAAGCCTCCGATTCGGGAGTGCCGGTACTCCGTTGCCAAACGTCGGCATTCGGATTATTGATCCGGATCCTGTTTCAAAACAGGGCGAGGTTCAAGTGAAAGGACCGAACGTGTTTGCCGGGTATCGCAATCTTCCTAAAAAGACCGATGAGGCGTTCACGAAAGACGGCTATTTTCGGACCGGCGACCTCGGATCGTTCACAGATGGGGTGCTCTACTTGAACGGTCGCGTCTCTTCAATGATTGTGTTGCCGGGTGGAGAAAACATCAATCCGGAGTCTGTCGAAAGCGTACTTGAACAGAGTGAGGTGATCCGTGAAGCCGCAGTGCTGGAAGACCGCAATCGACTGGTCGCTCTGGTGGGACCCGAGGCGAGCGCCGTGCGCTTGGAGCAGTCGAAGCTGGAAGAACTGATCCGTCGAGAGATACAGCAACGATCTGCCTCGCTCCCGTCGCACCACCGCATCGGCGATTACGCAATCACATTGGAGCCGCTGCCCCGTACTCGTTTGGGAAAGATCAGGCGTCACAAGTTGCGGGAGCTCTATACACAGGCAAAGCAGCGAGGAGTCGTGAGGGAAAAAGGACCGATACTGATTGAGCAGATGGCGCCCGAGGATCGGCAGTTGCTCGAACAGGTTGAAGCGAAGACCGTCTGGGAATGGCTGGCTCGGCGATTTCCGGATGCCAGACTCACGCCGGATACTCACCTGCACTTAGATTTAGGTGTGGACTCGTTAGAATGGTTGAACGTGACGCTGGAATTACGCGAACGGGTCGGTCTGGAGTTGTCCGACGAGGCGATCGGTCGGATCGAAACCGTACGCGATCTGCTGCGGGAAGCCCTTGAAGCCGGAATGGCGAAGAGTGCAGGGAACGATGTGCTGAAGCGTCTGCGACGTCCCCTTGAATTGCTGGATGAACAGCAGCGGCGGTGGCTCGCACCACAAGGACCGGTGATTCAAAGGTTTGGAACGATGCTTCTGAGCCTCACGAGGCACCTGATGACGACCAGATTCGGCATCACCGTGGAAGGAGTGACGCATGTACCGATTCAGGGTCCGATGGTACTCGTCCCCAACCACACGAGTCTGCTGGATCCGCCCGCGCTGGTGGCGGCTCTGCCGGAACTGATCCTCAGCCGCCTCTATTGGAGTGGATGGACCGGAATGATGTTCGGAAATATGGTCATGCGGCTCGTGAGTCGGGCGACCCGCGTCGTGCCGATCGAGCAAGGACGCGGAGCGCTGACAAGCCTCGCCTATGGCGCAGCCATCCTTGATAAAGGTCATCCCCTGGTGTGGTTCGCTGAAGGAGGCCGTTCACCGGACGGGCGGCTCCAACCGTTCCAGTCAGGAGTCGGACTGTTGTTGCAAGCTCGTTCGGTGCCGGCTGTGCCGGTGTGGATCGGGGGAGGACACCACGCGCTTCCCATGGGCGCATGGTTTCCGCGCTTCCGCCCCATGACCGTACGGTTCGGCCTGCCGCTTTCGCCTTCAGAGCTGGAGCGACAGGGAAAGGGAACGCGGTCGCATGAGCGCATCACCGATGCCCTCCACACACACGTTGCCGCACTGGGATCAGATGCGGCTCGTCCCCGATCGCCTGATTGAATCCCAATGATCCGTCCGGAATACGTGGTAGGACATTTCAATACGTTCTAGGGACTTTACCCGTAGGAGCTGAAGGAGAAAGACGTTAACGTAGAGTCAACAGGACTTACAAGAACAACGTTGTGAATCTCCCGCGGAAACGTGAGAGGCCATAACGAAAAAACTTGTAAGTCCTGGGAAGCTCCGCTTTCGAAAGAGAGCGGAGCTTTTTATTCGATCGGTCACGGACCAGGTTCCAAGATGAATAGGGGGTGTCCGGTTGTGACAAGAATCATCGAGGCACAATGCTGAACAGTCTCGCTGGGTTCATGATGCTGATGACGGTGACCAGCGGCGATATGCCAAGCGCTTCTATCCAGTGCACGAACGTATCAGGTACCTCGTCCTCATCCGTCGATCCCTTGCCTCCGCAACCGATTCCACCCGTGCCGACTCCTAATCCAGAACCGTTACCACCGGCTCCGGTACCGTCACCGCCACCCAAACCCCTGCCGCCATCACCGGTGCCGCCGCCCCGACCGACACCGATTCCTCCAGCAGGGCCACCGCCTAGTTCGCCTTAATATTATTATGAGGTAAGAAGATTTCCACTTGATATTAAGGAAGGACACCAAGGAACAGATTCGACCATTCTGTGGTAAGTAACTGATGATGGGTATCGGTTCGTTCCCACGCTTTACCGACCAGACTCCCACCCGGACACCAAAATCACCCCTCACGCCCGTCCATACACTTTGCGAAGTTCAGGCTGTCCAGACAGTCAACCTGGCGCTGTGGCATCATCAGTTTCTTCAATTGCTGGCTTCGCGGGAACGAGCGGTATCATGATTCCAGGAACACATGGCAGCATTTCCCCATGATCAGAAGGCTGAAGGAGAATTGGGAGAAACTCGCTATTTTCGAACGAACCCTGCAAGCCGTTCACACGAGTATGCAACATCTCCTGCCTATCGAGAAGGAGTGCCCTCTTTGATATGGCATCGACCATCGAACATCTCACAAGAGAACGGGCGTTAGACCGGCTCCTCACCCTCTGTAAGGAAGGGGCGGCTCATTAACATCCACAGGCGTTTTCCAGGTAATGCTGGGGCTTCAAGCTCTTATGCGTAAGCGACGGTGCGCGGGTTTCCTTCGCACGGCGCAAAGCGCGGTGCGTCCTCTTATGAAACAAGAGAAGGCAGTGAAAAATGTGGCGGGACTCGTCGAGGGAAAAATTTCCACCGCGTTAGCCGATCGACTGGCTCTCCGGCGAGTGTACGCGATTTACCCTGTCAGCGGTTCCACTTGCCTTTGCAGTTAAAATATTTAAAATAACCCGACATGGCTTCCTTCCACCGAATTCCACGACACAAGGGTGACGGTGACGAGCGTCAGCCGTTCACGTTCATCGACCCCCTCGATACCGAGTTGGGGATCGCAAAACTGCAAGCCACCTTCAGTACCCTTCAACAACGCTTAGAGAAGCTGAACGGCGATCGGCGCAAGACTGGATCCGTGGTGCACTACACCGCTGAACTTGCACAATCCTTGGAGACCACACTGCTTCTCTGTCAGAGCACTTATAAGCAGCTTCTAGAAAGTCACCGTCGTCTGATGCTGTTCGATGAGTCTGATACCTTCCGCCAGATCGAAAAAACGCTGACGGTATTGTCGAGGGTTACCCGTGTTGACACGCTTGGGGAACAAGCGCAGACTACCATCATAAATCACGACACATAGTCAGCGGCCTCCTGGATGGCCCGACCGCCGACCCTGTGGGAAAGGCGGCCGTGGTGCCCGCATCACTCCCATCCTCATCCATCCTGCTCATTGAACCTGCTCCGGCGCTCAGCGAAATCATCCTTCGCTACTTTCCATCCGTTCTGGTGGAGGTCTGTCCCTCGTTTGAGAACGCCGTGTCGTTCATACCGTTACATTGCTACCAGGTGGTCATCTGTCCGCAGCGCCTTGCGTCACGCGATCAGTATGCCTTGCTCCGCCTCAATCAGCGGCACCATTCTTGGTCGCCCTTTATTGTCACGACGGAGCGAGAGGAAATCGCCCACGTGCAACGCGCCATTGATGCAGGCGCCCTGGGGTTTCTGCACGGAGCCACGACGACCCCGACCATCATCCACAGCATTGAACGCCTGTTGAGGCTGTACCGATTGCGGGTTTCTCTCGCACGGCGGGCGAAGTGGGCGACCGATTTTCGCGAGCGGCTTCGGACAAATCCCATTCAGGAGACCTGGGAAACGCTGCACGTGGCCAAACAAGACAACCGCGTGATGTGTCAACAAACGCTCACCGCCATCGAGGGCAGCATGCAGGCGTTTCGAGGACAGGCCAATGATTTCGCGGCTGAGGCACGACAGAGAATGTGGGAAATATAAAGAACTGGTTACCACATACTCGCTTAAAAGCGTTTGAGCGACTAATGTGAAACAGGCTTCTGCAACAGGCAAGCAGTAGTGTTTAAGGGGGTTCTGGAAGTGTTTCAAAAGTTATTCTTATGGAACAGGAGAAGGTGGCTAATCGTCAAGATGCTGCGATGTATCCATGCGTTCATGAAGCACACGAACGATGATAATCTGATTGGCTCGAAGGCGGTAATAGGCTATATGGCGATTGAGGTGTAGACAGCGGTAGCCTGGGCGGATCTCGTCGCAGGGCTTACCGAGTTGGGATTCTTCGCCAACTGGTTAAATCCCAAATCCAGTTGTTCAAGATACGTGTTGGCTTGGGTTGCCCCCACGTTTCAAAGGTAAATTGCCAAATGTCGGCAAGGTCGGTTTCCGCACGAGGATGGAGAACAATATCAAACATCCAGACCCGCGCGACGGTTGGTGGTTCGGATGATATTTTTCATATTGAGCTTTTTAGGCTTGCCACTATTTTCACCTTCAATAAGGGCTTGGCGCAGAGCCGCTAGTTTCTGTTCACGTTCTTCAAGCAACCGCAACGCCTGCCGTACAACTTCGCTGGCTGAGCCATAACGACCGTCCTGTAATTGAGTGGCGATGAAGTCAGTGAAATGGTCGCCTAAGGTGAGGCTGGTGTTTTTGGACATAATTAACGCTCCTGTGTGAATACCAAAAAGTATCATAAATAATATTCATGCCAAGTAGAAAGATAGGGCAATGATGCAGCGGGAATTGGCGCACGGTCACGCTTCTGTGATGGTGCATCTGAATTGGACACGGTGCGCCGTGCACGGTGTCACCCCTCCGGCATCATCTCTTCAGCAGCACGTCTGCTCAAGTTTCGCTTTGAAAGGAGAGCGATACGGAGCGCGTAGTTAGAATTAAAGCTTTACGGGGTGTGTTGTTCTTTAACTCGTGGCGGAACGTCCGTTGTGGTGGGCTTGGTGGATTGTGAAGTGGAGGGTGAAGATGATTTCGAGGTCTCCAGAGACCTATGCGTAGAGCAATTTACTACCGCTTCACCTTCGCATTTGAACGGCATCACTTTGCCATACATCTCACAGGCATGGAGCTGGCACCATGCTGCACTGCGCCCTGTCTCCGTCTTATTGGGATCATCAGCAGAGGCTGATAACGGAGTCGCGAGCTCCATGCTTATTACCGCACAGGAACAGAGACAAATCCCTACCCATATCTTCATGGTCATCCTCCATAACGCATACCGCGTGCTATATCTCACGACGATATCTTAGGAGCTACCTAGAGCATTGCCACTCGGCTGAGCCCTAGCGGGGAGCCTGCAACAGGCTTCTGCAACAGTCAGGCGGCAGGTTTAATGCGGCTTCGGGAGTTGTTTCAGAAGTTACCACTTTACCACTTATGAAACAGGGAAAGGGGTACTCAGACGTGCGTTTCTGCAGTCCTTGGAGGTGCCGCTCGATGTACTGATCGTGCGAAAGCTCGGCGTTCCTGGGTATGAAGAATTGGCGATGGGTGCGATTGCGAGCGGCGGGATTCGCGTGCTTCATGATGAAGTCATCGGGCGGCTGGGTTGCCCAACTCGGTCATTGAGGTCGTGGCGGCACACGAGCAGGAGGAGCTGCTCCGGCGTGAGCGAGCGTACCGCGGCGACCATCTTCTGCTGTCTCTTGAAAATCGGATCGTCGTGTTGGTGGACGACGGATTGGCCACCGGCTCCACCGAAGCGGCTCATTAACGAAAAGGGCTTTGCCGCCGTCGCAGCCGAGGCAGATTGGCCCGACGCCTATCGCGTCCACCGGTATGTCAGCGGCGGAGCATCGATCGGTCGGCCGACGAAGCGCTCGGGGACTTCAAGCGATTTCCAACGTGGATGTGGCGCAATATCGCGGATCTTGTCGGCGACCTCGCGATCCCCGAGCATGCGAGGGGCTTGGTTTTCTTCGCCCATGGCAGCGGCAGCAGCCGGCATAGTCCTCGCAATCGCTATGACTACAGCAGGATCGCTTTGCGACGCTCTTGGTCGATCTGTTGACACTAGAAGAAGAACAGATTGATCTTCGCACGATGGAATTCAGGTTCAATATCGAGATGCTCGCCGAGCGGCTTATCGGACTGACCGACTGGTACGGCCTCCATGCGGAACTGTCGGCGCTGCCGCTGGGCTTCTTCGGCGCGAGCACCGGAAGCGCCGCCGCTTTGATCGCGGCCGCAGCCCGTCCCGATCACGTGCGAGCCGTCGTCTCACGCGGCGGACGCCCGGATCTCGCCGCCTCTTTTTTGTCCCGCGTGAGAGCTCCGACGCTGCTGATCGTCGGCGGAGACGACGCGCCTGTCATCGAGCTGAACCGACAGGCCTTTCAGGTGCTCCCTGGGCAAAAGAAACTGGAAATCATCCCCGGCGCCACGCATCTGTTCGAAGAGCCCGGCGCAATGGAACAGGTGGCGCGTGTTGCAGTCGAGTGGTACGGACAATACCTCTTGTAATATCGGGCGCAGATATCGCTATCGAGGAAGATGAGTCGCCAAGTTAAAGTGAAAAAGCAAAGCGATGGAACTGTCGGAAAACTGACTCGCGAAACCTCGACGACTCATCCCGTCATGACGTCCGCCGCTCCGGTGTCGATTGAGGCGTCTGCGACCCTTCGCCCATGAACCGGGCGAGGATTCCCGCGAAGTACGAAGCACTCGACACCACCTGCAATTGGGGCCAGTGCTGCGCGGCTATCGGAAGAGTATCCATAACGAAGAGCTCGCTGATCCCTACTTCGCGCAGCCGCTCTTGAGCGCCGGGGACAAAAATACCATGGGTTGCGGCGACAGCGATTTCGGGTCTTGCACCCGCTTTCAGGAGGACATTCGCTGCCTGGACGATCGTGCTCCCGGTTGAAATGAGATCGTCGATGATGACGCAGGACTTGTTCTTCACGTCGCCGGCAAGATGCGTCACGGCGGTTGTTCCTTCACTGGTTCGCCGTTTATGCACGACGGCCACCGGCGCACCAAGTCGCGAGGCATAGTCAGAGGCCATGTGGACTCGTCCGGCATCCGGTGACACAAGCACCAGCTCCGCTCTTCGATGGGCAGGAAGGCGGAGACTCAGAGCCTGACACAAAGCCGGCACGGCGGTGAGGCAATCCACCGGTCGATGAAAGAAACCCTCGATCTGAGGAGCATGAAGGTCCATCGTGACGATGTGCTGGATGCCGACGGTTTCAAGGAGATCCGCCACGACTCGTGCGCCGATTGCTTCTCGATGCCCGTGCCGTTTATCGCTTCTGGCGTACCCGAAGTACGGTATGACGGCGAGAATGGAGGCAGCCGCCGCGCGGCGACAGGCATCGGCCAAGAGCAACAACTCCATAAGGTGATCATTGACTGCCGGCGGCGAGAGCGGCTGCACCAGGATCACCTGGCGCTGCCGAACCGATTCCAACAATGTGACACGTTGTTCGCCATCAGGGAACCGTTCAATCGCACAGGAGCCCAGCGGAATCGCGGCCTCGTGTGCGATGGACTGAGCCAAAACCGGGTGAGCGGTGCCGCTGAACAGCACGGTCATGAGCGGACGCGCAAGATTCTGTTCGGCCGCCGGTTCACATTCGTGAATCGTCTTCGCCCGAAGCGTCAATGAAGCCTCTCACTAAACTCCGACATGAGCCATGGCGCCCGCGGTACGGGCATCGACCGCCTTCCAATTGATGTTGGCGAAAAAAGCATCGATGTAGCGATTCCGCTCAGCCGGTCGATAATCGAGCAGATAGGCATGCTCCCACACGTCCATGACCAGGAGCGGGATGAATCCCGCCACGTTGCCGTGTTCATGGAGTGTCACCCAATGGTTGAACACAGAGCCGGTGGCAGGATCTTGATAACAGATGGCCCATCCCACCCCACGCATGTTCCCCACACTCATGAAACCGGTTCTCCATAACTCGTAATTGCCGAAATTCTCCGTGACCGCCTCGAGGAAGGCTGAGCCTCTGGATGGTCCTTTTGCTTCTCCCTTGATCAAATTGGCGAAATAGAGTTCGTGCAAAACCATCCCATTGTATTCAAAGCCGAGACGGCGAGTGAGTTCCGAATAGGCCGGCATCTCCTCGTGGTTGACCTTGCCGTCTTTCAAAAACTCTCGGATTTCGTCGTTGAGTCGGTTCGTCTCTTTGACGTACCCTTCATACAGTTTGAAATGCGTCTCCAGAGTGCGATCGGAAATCCCGTTCAGTCCATGGAGATCGAAGGACTTGACCGGATATGGCTTGCGATGGTTCATCGTCTCACCTCCTGCTGATGCGACGGGTGTTGGGGCCATAGAATCTATGATGATCTCAAAGCAACTGGATTCTTGAATATTGAATAAGAGCGGTGCTCTGTGCATGGACTTGCCACTGCACAGAAGATATGTCCTCAGCCAGTGCGCCGTCGGGTTGTTCGTTTGGCTTGTCGTGCCAGTGAACGGTGAGAGGCGGCACCGCTGCCCTCACGCCGCAGCGCAGCCGATGTGGCTTTCGATCGCCGGGAAGATCCGGAGCGAGAACGGCCTCTTTGGCCCTTTTGGTAGTCCCGGGCAGCTTTGACTCTTGTGGCTTCGGAGGTCTTGCCCTTTTTCGGTGGCGGCAACGGCACGCCGGCACGTCTCGCTTTTGAGAGGCCGATCGCGATCGCTTGCTTGGCGGATCTGGCCCCATGTTTGCCTTTGCGGATGTGCTCCATCTCTTCTCGCACGAATTCTCCGGCCTGCGTGCTGGGCCGTTTGCCCTCCGCGGCTTTTTGCTTGGCTCGTCGAATCGTCTTTCGCTCCGGCATCGAAGCTCCTTCGCCCGTCTTGCCGTGCGGGCTTATGATGGAGGCTGTTCCAGTTCTGGAGCAGGTACGGCAATCACCTTCACCGCCCGACCTGCCGCATCCAGCTCAATGGTGACGCGCTTGCCCACCGTCAATCGCTGAAAGAGTTCCGGTTGAGCCACGTTAAAGAAAATCGGCTTGCCGAGGTCGGTTCGCAGTTCACCTCTGCCGTGGTCCAGATCCAGCCGTTCCAGCACACCGGTCACCGTATTGCGATGCTGTTCTTGCTCCGACGGTGCACCCTCAACCGCGATGCTCATCCGTGATCCCATGCTGACAAGCATAAGACTGAGTAGGAAAAAGAGGCGGTAGAGATATCTCGACATGCTGCGCTCCATGCCGCCAGTTACGCCGCCTTTTTTGATGTCTTGGCTCTCGGCTTGCTGGCCTGCGCCGTGGGTTCGGTGACTTTCTTCAGCGTCTGATGCGTCGTCTGAGGCGGCACATCCGAGCGTTGCCACAAGTCCGCCGTGGACACCATCCCTTGAAGAAGGCCTTCTTGATCGATGACCGGGATGCGGCGCACCTGATGTTCGGACATGAGATCCGCCGCCCGTTGCACATCGTCGTCAGGGCGGCAGGCAATGATGTCCGCGGTCATGCATTCTCGCACTTTAACCCCACTCGGTTGCCGGTCGGTCGCGACGATAGTGACACAGAGGTCCCGATCGGTGACGACCCCCAGCAATCGAGGTCGTGATGAGGATTCCACCACCGGTACAATCCCCACCTTCTTGTCCACCATGATACGGGCCGCCTGCACGGCAGAGTCATCAGCAAGGCAGTAGGCAGGGTTAGTCGTCATCATGTCTCGAATGTTCATCTGTCACCTCATTTGTTACGATGCGGTTCAATGTCGCTCATCCCACTAAGACTCCATCCCACGAAAAGGCTAAGGAAATCAATGATCAGCAAAGAGCGGAACAGAAAGCGCCGGGCGCTCCAGACAGACCCTGGTGTGTGTCTCCGTCCTCACATCCTCGTAGGTCCGCAAATTCGGGTTGTACATCTTCGACACGAGGGTAAAAGCGCCCTCCGGGATGCTGACATGCTGGGTTCCATCTTTTTGAATCGTGCCATGCCAGTACTCTTTCCCTCCAACCACAATCTGGACTTCGACGGATTCCGAGTTCGCTTTGAGGCGGCAAGGAATATCAGCCGAAAAGGCCGGTTCCACCATAAACAAGATCATGGACATCATGACTACTGACAGTCGAGCCACAGCAGATTCGATCCAGAACCCCGGATCCGGATTTGGATGTTTGAGATCCATACATTCTTCGTAGCAAAGAAAGCGGATTCTCTGTAGCTCGGATGATCCCTGGCTCATGATGATGGCAAACTATGAAAACTATTATGTAGATGGCTTATCCGTAATGCGCTCGGTAGGCCGCTCGTCATCTTAAAAAATAATCTGCATCGACGAACATCGGAGTTCGTCGAGCTCGTGTCGAGTTCGTATTGACCGTCGTGATATTACATCTGCCAATGTCCTGCGAGGGCCTGCCGATTCCCCTGTGAGTTGAGGACATTTCCTACCCGTGTCATGCATCACGTCAGGTAAACCCTTGCCGTCACAGAATCGAGCCAGTACTCGATCGGAGTGTGCTCACGGAGACCGGGGCATCTCCTAGTTTATGTGGGTTCCTCCCTACTCTATGGTAGGGCCGATGCATTGATGGAGCCTCTACAACAACGAGGAGACGGAGGTGATGTATGGCCATGACGATCCTGCGTGATCGAATCCAAACAGCACTGGAACAATTGGGTACAGAGTGCCCACTGGAAGAGGTCATGGATCTCTGTCCGGGCATCACGTGGAATCAGGTATTCCTGGCCATTGATCACCTGAGCCGGACAGGGCACGTTCGTATACGGTTGGATGCCGACAGGACGTACTGGGTTCAGTCCTATCACCATCGGGCGATCAAGTGCACACACGACTCGCCCGTTGACTCTCGAGCATTCGAACACGAACTGAGCGTTTCCTAGGCCTGCCTTAGCGAACGCTGGGTGTTGGTTCAAGGAGGATTTATGCAAATTTTCAAATCTGCGATGCCTTGCAGCCGATCGGCTGTACTGGCAAGCGCGATCATGATGAACCTTTTGATTCTCCCTCTGATATTCGTCACTAAACCATCATTGGGGCCGCAACTCTCATGTTCTCAAATGGTTCCCACTCTGATGTCAGGCAGCTCCGTACAGAAGAATGCGGGCGGAAATCCTCCGGTTACGGACGGAGCCATCGTGTACATGGAATATACGATTACGATTCCGGAATCTGATCTGACTATTCCCAATAATCTCGGTCTATTTGAACAGGGTCATCATGATTTATTGCCCAACGTTGAGAAAGCGCTCACCGGCATGAAAAAAGGCGAGGAAAAACACATTGATCTCAGCTCCGACGAGGCGTTTGGCCCTTATGATGCATCGAAAAGAGTGGAGGTGAGCAAGGATCTTTTGCCAGCCGATGTGCAGCCAGGAATGGCTTTCGTGACGGAAGAGGGCATTCCGTTCGTCGTGGTCGATCTTGTTGGGCCCATGGCCGAACTCGATTTTAATCATCCATTGGCAGGGAGACACGTGGTGATCGATGTCAGGATTTTAAACGTCGAAATTCCTTCGGATGGTGAGCAGAATTTTCAACCTGACGACGGCGATGTTGCCGACGGGCTGGACTTTAACCTCCTTTTCTCGCACAGGAGATCCTATGGCATCTGAGATGCTATATCGTCCGTTAACTTGCTTGATGAGGGACGCACGGGTCCGGTTCCCTTCCGCTCGTTTACACGAGATATTGCCTATACCACTCGGCTCCAGGACGACGCACTGATCGCGACGATCGCAAAGTTCCGAAGACCTCAGCTCTCCAATAGAGCCGGTGCGTGAGTCGCCGTTCGAGCCACTACAGAATGAAGCCGGAGACAAAAATAAATAGGTGCGGTAAGCCGCGTTGTGTCCCGTGCAATGCTAGGGGGAGCACCAGTATCGAATCCGCCGGAATCCCGCTACAAGTCGATCGCCTTCCCCTTCCGAGAGGAGGAATCCGACCATGGCTCACTACATTACGAATATTGAAGAAGCGACCCTCAAGAACGACATGTTTCGCAAGGTATTGTTCACGGCTGAGCACAGCCAATTAGTCCTGATGAGCCTCAAGCCGGGAGAAGATATCGGGACAGAAACACATCGGTTGGATCAATTCATCAGGGTGGAAGCAGGGCGTGGCACGGCGTATCTGAACGGGGTGGAGTATCCGCTTGAAGACGGCACAGCGGTGGTCATACCGTCGGGAACCGAGCACAATATTTTGAATTCAGGACAAGAGACCTTGAAGCTCTACACGATCTACAGTCCGCCGGAACACAAAGACGGCATTGTGCATGTGACGAAACGTGAGGCGCTCGACGATCGAGAGGACCACTTCGACGGCAAGACCACCGCCATGCTTCAGGATTTGTCCGCGGCAAGTCTCGTCGCAACGGCGAAAGCCATATGAAATTGAGTGCGGTATGGGGAGCGACTCCGGGTCTCATCATGGCGGTCCGACCATGCAGGGTCTCAATAATGGGCAAGTGAGGGATCATGGAGCGTCCGACCTGAATGCTCAGTGACCGCAGGGAAGACGATGGAGAAGTACGATGTAGTCTCATCGAGAAATGAAACAGATTCGTATGTTCTCAACAAAAAATTTATCCGTGCTGGTAGTCGGTCTCCTGGCGTTCGTCCTCGAAGGTTGTGAATATGTCAAACTCTTTCGCCCCAGCGTGTTAAAACAAGTCACTCCCGAGGTGGCGGCTCTCCTGAACGAATTACCCAACGTCGATCGTCAAAACAAAGAGATTGTGGGACGGCTCTTTCCGCATGGAGGCCTCTCAGAGGCACGGCTGGAGGAGGACGGCGTCATGCGGGATGAAATTCGTATCCCGGAAGGTCAGTTGATGTGGAACCCCGCCATCATCGTCATGCCTCGGGCGGGAGAACTCGAGATCGAATTCGTGAACGAGGATATCTTGCCTCATGCCGCCTTAATGCCGAGCAATGGTGATCGGGAATTCCTTTTCTTGCCCGTTCATCGGCGAGGGAAAACGAAACTGCGTTTGGACGGACCCGGATATTATTGGTTCGGATGTCCGGTCGCGAATCATGCGGGACGGGGCATGCTCGGTCTTATTCTTGTCCGCGGGGACGTGCCGGCTGAGACGAAGCTCGATCGGCCGAAGCAACCAAGGCCGTAATGAGGCGCATACTGATGACATCACGCGACATCGATTGCATGACCACATTCGTCATAGCGGCAACATGTCTTTTCCTCACGGTTTCATGCGGAGCATCACGTCAGGATTATCCGATGGCCGATGGCAGTCGGCCTCTCGGTTCTCTCAGCAACGCGAAAGGCTCCGCCCCGCCCGTTGCCCATGATGTGACCTCCGCGCGCATCGCCGGCGCGCGCTCGGAGCCTCACAATTGGCTCACCTATTATGGAGCCTATGATGGCTGGCGTTATAGCCCGCTGAACCAGATTACGCGGGAGAACGTCACAGGCCTGCGGCCGGCATGGGTGTTTCAATCCGGACAAATCGGGCTGACTGCCAATCCCGCCACGTATGCCTTTGAATCGTCGCCGCTCGTGGTGGACGGGGTCATGTTCCTGTCGGGGTGGGACGGCTATGTGTGGGCGCTCGATGCGGAGACCGGACAAGAACTATGGCGATACAAACATGAAATTCCGCTGGATACGCCTCTTTGCTGCGGAAATGTGAATCGAGGCGTCGCGGTCGCCCGCGGTAAAGTATTTTTTGCATCGCAAAACGGATATCTCGTCGCCCTTGATGCGACCTCGGGGAAATCGTTATGGAGCAGACCCTTCGTCGATATTCGAGCCGGAGAAAGTGCCACAATGGCTCCCCTTATCGTGAAAAACCTCGTCATCGTCGGCAACTCAGGCGCCGAATTCGGAGTCAGAGGCCATATCGATGCCTTCGATCTCCATAGTGGAAGGCGGATATGGCGCCGCTACAATGTGCCGAAGCCGGGCGAACCGGGATCGCATACCTGGCCGAAAGAAAGTCAAGCCTGGGAACGAGGCGGCGGCACTGCCTGGGTCACAGGGACCTATGATCCGGAGGCGGACATATTGTACTGGGGCACGAGCAACCCCGGTCCTGATTTTGATGGAAGCGTCAGACCGGGCGACAACTGGTATACCGATTCGGTATTGGCGCTCAATCCGGACGACGGCTCCTTAAAGTGGCATTACCAGTGGACTCCGCACGATGTCTGGGATTATTCGGGGGTGAACGAGAATATCCTCGTCGATGAAGGCGGCAAAAAGCTGCTGGCGCATTTCGATCGCAACGGCCATCTGTTCATTCTTGATCGGACCACCGGCGCACTGATGAGCGCGACTCCGTTTGTCGCAGTCACCTGGGGGAGGATTGATGAAAAGGGACGGGTGACCGTACGAAAGACGCCGACTCCTGAAGGCACGGTCATTTGTCCAGGCCCGGCCGGAGGAAAGGAATGGGTGCATGCAGCCTACAGTCCTCGAACGAAACTGTTGTACACCCCCGTTATTGACGCCTGCGCAACCTTCACACTCAAACCGGCCGAATTCCGCGAGGGCTTACCCTATTGGGGCGGCGAGGCGAGCGTCATGGGGCAGGCTCAGGCCGGCCACGTCAAAGCCTACGATCTCACGGGCAAAGAGGTCTGGACGTGGAACTATCACAAACCGATGGTGAGTTCGCTCTTGGTGACGGCGGGTGATGTTTTGTTCGCCGGTCAGCCGACGGGCGAATTCAATGGATTCGATGCCGGTACCGGCAAATTGCTGTGGCAATTTCAAACCGGCAGCGGCATTCACAGCAGTCCGATGACCTACAGCGTCAAAGGGAAACAATATGTCGCGGTGCCGGCTGGATGGGGCGGATGGATGAAGGGGTTTTCACCCGACTTAATCGGTTCGCCTCGCGGAGATGCCTTATTTGTATTCGCGCTTCCATAGCCGGTTAGAAAGCAGCCAATAACCAAAAAAAGGAGTCGGCACATGGACTGGGAAACTCCATCATTCGCGGAAGTAAAAATGGACTCCGAGATCAATTCGTATCAAGATGATTTCCGAGACGGCCCCGACGTGAACGAATCATCGAAGGCAACGCCGATCATCGCCACTCGTCAAGAATAGCAACGGGCGGAGATATGATGATTCTGCGGGTTCTAGGGTCGGCTGCCGGAGGCGGATTCCCACAGTGGAACTGCGCCTGTGTGAATTGCGGAGGGGTGCGGAAAGGACTGATCGCCGCAAGCCCTCGGACAGAGGAGTCCGTCGGTCTCAGCGCGGGCGATGGTAAGTGGTTTCTCGTCAACGCCTCTCCGGACATACGCGCTCAGATCGAACGCTTCGGCCCCCTCCATCCCCGTCGATCCCGTTCTACGCCGATCCAAGCCATCTTTTTGACCAACGGAGATCTGGATCACTGTTTAGGGCTCCTCTCGCTCCGAGAGCATCAACGGCTCGTCCTGTATGCGACCGATTCCGTGCATCGCGGATTCACTGAAGGCAACGTCTTGTATCGGACGCTCCAGCGTTTCGCCGAACAGGTCACATGGCGGACGTTGAAGCTCGATGTTGAAGAACCGGTGTTGCATGCGGATGGAAGACCGTCGGAGCTGACGGTGACGGCCGTGGCCGTTCCGGGCAAACCTCCGATCCATTTGGAAGGGCTTGTTTCAGCCGGTGAGGCGGACCTGAATGTGGGACTTCGGTTTCGCCACTCGACCAGTGGGAGAGTGTTGGCCTATTTCCCCGCCGTCGGCCGGATCACGTCCTCGGTACTCAACGCGCTCGAAGGAGCCGATTGCGTCATGTTCGACGGGACGTTTTGGTCGAGCGATGAACTGTCCGCGCCGGGCTTCCTTGAGAAATCGGCGGAAGATCTCGCGCATCGGCCCGTCGGGGGACCGGAGGGAAGCCTTTCGATGCTTTCGAAGATTACCGCTCTTCGTCGTGTGTTCATCCACATCAATAACACCAATCCGATGTTAAGAGAGGATTCTCACGAACGAAAACTCGTTGAGGCGGCAGGATGGGAGGTCGCATGGGACGGAATGGAGATCCGATTGTCATGATGAAGGAAGACCCCTCTCGTGATCGGCTTTCAAAGGATGCCTTTCTTGAATGGCTCAAGCGGGAAGGTTCTCGTCGTTACCATGACCGGCACCCGTTCCATGAGCTGATGCACGACGGGAAATTGACGGCAACTCAGCTCCGACAGTGGGTACTGAACCGCTATTACTATCAAACGCGAATTCCCATCAAGGATGCCCTCATTGTTGCGAAATCCGAGGACCCGACTTTCCGGCGGATGTGGCTCCGCCGCGTCCGGGACCATGACGGCGAACAGGAAGGAGAAGGGGGACTCGCACTATGGGTTGAGTTGGCACGAGGCGTGGGGCTCGACGCCGACGAAGTGAGGAGTTGTCGATACGTACTTCCGGGAGTCAGGCTCGCGTGTGATGAATATGTCCGGTTCGTCCGCGAGGCTCCGCTGCTGGAGGCCGTGGCCTCCTCGCTCACGGAATTGTTTGCGCCTTCCCTCATGGCGCGGCGCCTCGAAGCGTGGAAACAACATTATCCCTGGGTGCGCCCGGAGTCTCTGGAGTATTTTCAGCTGCGCATCTCTCGTGCAACGCTCGATTCGAATCAGGCCGTCGAATTCGTGGTTCGGCACGCGACCACCTATGCTCTTCAAGAAAAATGTGTGAGGGCCTTGGTCAAAAAGGCCGATATTCTGTGGGCCATGCTCGATCACCTTTCTATGGCGTATATCGAAACGGGATCAGGACGACAGCAGACTGCTCATGACTCTCACCACAGTCAGGCCTCGGCTTAGTCCGAAAGCCCGCCTTCGGTTCGATCGGCGTACCGGCCGCCACCTGCTCTTGTACCCCGAAACGGGGCTTGAGCTGAACCATACCGCCACAGCCATCGCGCGTCTTTGCACGGGTGAATGGACGGTCGATGACATGGTGGAGCAATTGACCCGAGCCTATGATGACGTGTCGCCTGACGAGATCAAGCGGCAGGTGTCTGGGTTTCTTGATGTCCTTTCCGACCGCGGCCTGCTTCAAGGTATGTCATGAACAACGAGTTTCGCCCATATACATTGATCGCCGAACTCACCTATCGGTGTCCGCTTCACTGTCCCTACTGTTCGAATCCGTTGGATGCTGCAGAACATGGGAATGAGATCGACACCGACACATGGCTTCGGGTCTTTCATGAAGCCGAAGAACTCGGCGTGGTTCAACTCAACCTCACAGGAGGCGAGCCGTTGTTGAGAAATGATCTGGAACTGCTTATCGAAGGGGCCCGCAAGCTCGACCTGTATACGAACCTCATCACGAGCGGAATTCCGCTGACGTTCGGACGGCTCTCCCGACTTCGCGTACTGGGACTGGATAGCGTGCAAATATCCATTCAAAGTACGAGACCGTCCCTATCCGACCGAATCGCCGGAGCGCCGGCGTTCAACCGCAAGCTCGACGCCATGCGCTGGGTCACATCGCTGGGCCTTCCATTGACCATGAACGTCGTGCTCCATCGGGAGAATATCTCTGAAATCGAAGAATTCATCGCTCTGGCTGAACGCGTTTCCGCCGATCGGCTCGAGTTGGCGAATGCGCAGTATCTTGGATGGGCATTGCAGAATCGCGCCGCGCTTCTGCCTGCTCGGGAGCAAATCGAGCGGGCGCGAACCGTTGCGGCTGAGGCCAAAGCACGCCTTCGTGGAAGCATGGAGGTGCTCTTTGTCATGCCCGACTATTACACCGAGTACCCCAAATCCTGCATGGAGGGATGGGGGCGCCGGTTCATCGTGGTCAATCCGGAAGGGCTCGCATTGCCTTGCCATCTGGCGCATACGATACCGGGATTGCGTTTCGAGCATGTCACGCAGCGCCGGCTCGAGGATATCTGGCATCATTCAGCTGGATTCAACCGATTCCGCGGCGAGGATTGGCTGCCCGATCCTTGCAGGACCTGTGAGCGCCGCGCCAAAGACTTCGGAGGCTGTCGCTGCCAAGCCTTCCATGTCATCGGAGATGCCGGCATGACCGACCCCGCCTGCTCTCTCGCTCCCGGCCATGACCGCATTGAGTCGGCAAGAGTTCACGCCGGCTGCATGACCGACTTCCCTGTCCTGTTCGAGTATCGGACCGGTCAAGGGCGTTCTTCACGATGACACGACGTATGAACGGCAGTCTGATCATGTTGCTTGTGCTGTTCGTGTCTATCGGTGTGTTCGCGTTTACAAGAGATCGCTCGTTGCCGCTGCAGGGGCTCCATGCGAGCGGCCGGCTATTCGAGAGCGTCTGGGTCGAATTGCTGTTGGGCTTCCTTATTGCCGGGTTTGTCGATGTGCTGATCTCCCCGGCTCAGATCACCGCGTGGCTGGGGACCGAGACCTCGACACGTGGGATTTTTGTGGGGTGGATGGCCGGCTTAGTGATTCCCGGTGGGCCCTATCTCTTGTTTCCCCTGGCGGCGAGTCTCTGGAAAACCGGAGTGCCGCCCGGAGCGTTGATCGCTTTGATTACCGCCAAAACCTTGGTCAGCCCCCTCAGAATACTCACGTATGAAGCTCCTCTGCTGGGGTGGCGGTTGACCATTGCGCGGTGTTTGCCCGCTCTCTTGGTTCCTCCCATTATGGGGCTGTTGGGACAGTGGATCTTTAACCTATTCATGAGGAAGTCATCATGAGCGCTCACCATGTCGTGATGAGTCGTGTCGTCGGGCTGATCTCTGCTTCGCTGATGCTGTTTCACTGTGGGAACCGGACCGAAGCCGGCCCTCTGCCTCTCGATACGATCAAACTTCCTCCCGGCTTTGCCATCGCCGTCTATGCGGACAATGTTCCGAATGCGCGGGGTATGGCGCTCGGGCAAGACGGCACCCTCTTTGTCGGGACAAGGGACAAAGGCGAGGTCTATGCTGTGCTGGACAAGAACGGCGATCAGCGCGCCGACGAAGTGCTGACGATCGCTCGCGGGTTGCATATGCCGGCGGGCGTGGCCTATCGGAAGGGTTCGCTGTATGTGTCCGCCGTCGACCGTATCTTGCGGTTCGACGATATCGATACACGATTGAAACATGTGCCGCCGCCCACGGTCATCGCGGACCGCTTCCCCAAAGACACCAGTCATGGATGGAAATTTATCGCCTTCGGTCCCGATGACAAACTCTATGTGCCGGTGGGAGCGCCCTGCAATATCTGCGAACCTGATCCCGATCGCTATGCGCTCATCGGCAGGCTGAATCCTGATGGGAGCGGATATGAAATCGTCGCGCGTGGGGTCCGGAACACAGTCGGCTTCGATTGGGACCCGACCACCCACGACTTATGGTTCACCGACAACGGTCGGGATTATCTCGGTGACAATCAACCGCCGGACGAACTCAACCATGCGACGAAGCCGGGGCTGCATTTCGGCTATCCCTATTGTCATGGGAAAACGATCGCGGATCCTGAGTACGGCCGCAAACAGGCGTGCCGGGAATTCACGGAACCTGCCGCCGAACTGGATCCTCACGTCGCTTCCCTGGGCATGCGTTTTTACACCGGCACCATGTTTCCCCAGGAATATCGGAATCAAATTTTTATCGCCGAACATGGGTCTTGGAATCGGAGCGAGAAAATCGGCTATCGGATCACACTTGTGTCACGGGATGAGCAAGGGCGGACGCGATACTCGGTTTTTGCGGAGGGGTGGCTTCAAGGCCAAAAGGCATGGGGACGTCCAGCCGACGTCCTTGTCATGCCGGATGGTGCTCTGCTGGTCTCAGACGATTCGGCCGGCGTGATCTATCGAATCACCTATAGTGAACCCTAATCATGCTCGAAACCAAAACGGCGGTGCTGGCGGCTATTGCCGGGAATCTGAGTATCGCGGCGATCAAATTTCTTGTCGGTGCCCTCACAGGAAGTTCCGCGATGCTGGCGGAGGGAATCCATTCGCTTGTCGATACCGGCAACGGGGCTCTCCTCTTGCTCGGTCTACGAATGAGCAAAAGGCCGGCCGACGAAGCGCATCCCTTCGGGCATGGAAAGGAATTGTACTTCTGGACCTTGATCGTCGCCATTTTGATTTTTGCCGTCGGGGGCGGGATGTCTTTCTACGAGGGTATTCTCCATGTCCTCCATCCGAGCCCGATTCAGAACGAAGCATGGAACTACGCGGTCTTGGCCGTTGCGTTCATCTTCGAAGCCGTTTCGTGGTCGGTAGCGTGGAAGGTATTTCGGAGTCAGCGAAACGGGCAGAGACTGTTCCAGGCGATCGAGACCAGCAAGGATCCGACGACGTATACCGTCCTGTTGGAAGATTCCGTCGCTCTCCTCGGCATCGTGATCGCCTTGCTGGGAATTGTGCTCGCAAGCCGGTTGCACAATCCTTACTTCGACGGAGGCGCCTCAATGGCCATCGGAGTATTGTTGGCTTGTGTGGCGGTGTTCCTGGCCTCGCAAAGTAAAGGACTCTTGATCGGCGAGGGGGTGGACCGACAGATGCTCGATGGAATTCAGATGATCGCAAAAGCCGATCCG
Organism: Nitrospira sp.; assembly: GCA_030123625.1. Lineage (NCBI taxonomy): Bacteria > Pseudomonadati > Nitrospirota > Nitrospiria > Nitrospirales > Nitrospiraceae > Nitrospira > Nitrospira sp. Next base: position 559,841 of record CP126121.1, on the reverse strand, counting down.
GCGGTCGAGTTGACGAAGCCTCCTTTGACGATGTACTTCGGACCGCACGAAATCCTCCTGGCTCTCGACGTACAGTTTCATGCCGGTCTTTCGGCCGCAGAGGTCACCGAGGCGGTTGATCGGATGGAAAAACAGATCAGGCGACAATATCCGGACATTACTCAGATTTATATTGAAGCCGAGTCTTTAACGACACGATACCTGAAATCGAAAGCCGCGTGAGGCAGCGAGCGGCGCGCTCTGAGCAACTCAGATGGCCGTCGGTCGTCACTCGGATACCGCGTCGATGCGGTATATGCGTCTAAGAGGCGAGCCGCCCGCCGACATGCCGCATGACGGCTTGTCTCAGCGGCGTATCGGCGGTTGCAGTAAGCGTTCATGAATCATGCGGGCTGTCCCCGGCGAACTAGAATGCTTGTTCCAGGAGACTCCGCACTTCTTCGTCCGTCGTCTGTGAAAAGTCCTCATACCATTGACCCACGCCGAAAAAGGCAGCCGGAGTCATGTCGCAATAGACTTCGTCCGCCTCGTCGCGAAGCTCCTCACAGATCTCCGGAGCAGCGACAGGAACCGCCACGATAATAGAGGCGGGTCGGCGTCGGCGTATCGCCGCGATGGCGGCCCGCATCGTGGATCCGGTCGCCAGTCCATCATCGACCAAGATGATCACATGGTTCTCGACAGGAAGAGCGGGACGAGAGCCGCGATAGACCTCCTCCCGTCTGAGCAGTTCGCGCTCTTCATCGTGCGTCACTTGATCGACGACGGCGGGTGGCAACCCGGCGGCATGGATCACCGCATCATGCAGGACGCGGATGCCTCCACCGGCAATGGCACCCATCGCCAATTCCTCATGTCCAGGAACGCCGAGTTTTCGGACGACGAGGACGTCGAGGGGCGCCCGCAGGCTCCGGGCAATTTCATACGCGACCGGCACTCCGCCACGGGGAAGTGCCAGCACAAGGAGATCTTCCCGTCCGGCGTACTGTTCAAGCCGGCGGGCCAGTCTCTGCCCTGCTTCTCGTCGATTCTTGAAGGCTTCCATACGACATCCGCCGTTGATCGCTCTCCGTCCTCCATTGCCTGCATACCGTATTCCTCAGCCGTTGTGTCCTTGTACATGGTTCCGTTTCAGGCTTGGCCGGTCTACATATTCATGAATATTCATGACGACTGCCGCAGCGCCGCATCGGAGGTTGCAGTAGAAGTGCCATGACTAATAGGGATGGGACAATCGGTCACGGGTAAGATACATTGTCCGATGGCAACCGGTTTCTTAGTTGGGCAGATATGCCGAACGCCTTTACAAGCACGAAAACCGCCGAGTGGAATCACCCTTGCAGTAAGTTCAATAGTCGTTAACTCAAGAAGAGGTGATCGCTCAAGGAAGAAGGTCTTGAAACTATTTGGGGGTCGGCGTTTCTTCGGCGGATCACCGATCGGCGGAAGGCCCTTCCGTCGTGGCGGTTCTTTAATGGGAGGTTTCTTGGGTGCCGGCGGCTCTTTAAGAGGAGCCTTCTTCGGAGTCGGCTCTCGAATTGGTCGTTTTCTCATAGCCCGACGGTTTTCATATAATCATGATTGGTGCCGGGTATCATGAGTCAATCTGACGAAACAGGATCGACACCGCAGCAAGAGAGCAGGGCTCCGAATGAATGTGACCATCACACTCTCGTGAAAGTTGAATCGAAAATAAGCGAGGCTGACAAAGATGTGCAGATCTATGTCTGTACGATCTGTCGGAAGTCGTTCGCGGTAGATGCATGGTGAACTCCGGCCGATGCGCTGAAGCACGTCGCCATCCTCTCGCAACATTCACGGCATCATCGCGATCGAGGATCTACTCGCGATCAAAGTCGATAGCGCAGGAAGAGATGGCCGCTTTTGTCTGCCCGTTTCACGGACAGCAGCGTTCCCCAGATCGCTTGTTCAGGGGCTAACCCAAGCGGGCCGGAAAAGGCCGGTCGTTCTCCCGTCCGGCCCCGCCCGATGATTTGAGGCGCCACGGTGAGGAACAATTCGTCAATCAACGCTTGCCTCAGGAAAGACGAAAACAACATCGGCCCTCCTTCATGGAGCAGCAGCTGCACTCCATAGTCGGCATGAAGCAATGCGGCCATATCGGATGGATTGAGTACCGTGTCGCCGGGAAGTACGTGGACAGCGGCCGGTAAGGAGCTCCCGTATCGTCCATGCAGACGTGCGGCGCCTTGTTCGGTCGTCAGCACAAGACTGCGGATCTCTTCGCGCCTAAACAATGGTTGATCGAGATCGGCATGGCCCCTGCCGCTGACCACGACGTTGACAGGGTGGAGGGAGTCCTTACCGATATGCTTCCGAAATGCCTGAAACTCCTTGTCGAAGGTTGGACACACAAAGCCGGCGGTCCACGCATGCCCGGGCGCGTTCCGAAAGGTGTCTTCTCCGAACATGACCGCGTCGGCATAGGCGCGCAGCAGCCCCATGATAAACGCATCCTCTTCATTTCTCCCGCTGATCTCTGCGCCTCCCGATTTGCCGGGAATCCTCAGTGAGACCATGCCGTCCAATGTCTGAACAAAATTGCCGACGATCAGCGGTCTATTCGATGCATCGCTGAAGCACAATTCGCCGTCATACGCTTCGCGCAGGACTCTCGTCAGACACGGAGAGGGCGGGGCTCCGGTTCCATCGTATAGCGTTCGAATTTCCAATATCTCTCCAGAGTGAGACCACGCAGTCTGCCGCCCGAGTCCCAGAAAGACCCGTTGCAGGCGCCTCACCTGAGTCATTACTCTATGGCTTGAAGCGATAAAGAAGTTCGCCAGGCCGGTTTTATCAAGACCTCGTTACCTAGTTACAATGCGATTTGGCCCAGGTCCCCCACGCTTTCGGCTCCACCAGAAGCCCGGGGTGGACGTTACGGTTCCGTCTTCTTAATGATTCTGCCGCTATAGGCATCGATCCAGACAGTTCGACTGTTGTTTTGATTGTCGGCCAATTCCACTTCGTACACGGTACGATCGCCCTCTTTTTCCACGTGACTTTTCTTCGCCCGTGATCCGGGAATAGATGCTTCGGCCGTGCGAACGGCATCCGACATGGAAATATTGGCGGATCGCGCCATTTTATCCTGACTGCTACAGGCGCCTAGAGTACAAAGTACCAATGCGAACGGCAAGGCAAGGTAACGCATAATGTCCTCCGGCTTGAAGTAATAATGGTGACTTTCGCTAATGGTAAAGCTGTCGAAGCAAACTTGAGACCACGGACACACAGTTGGCTCGCGGCGGCGTTTGTGGCGGAAAGCGTTGAGGCGACAATAAGATGCGCCTTGCGCGCATTCAAGATCGGAACAGGGACAGTACCGATGGTCTCCCCAATCTGTCCTTCCAAAAGACACTGCGTCTCTTCATCGACTCGCTGGTGCGATCAAGATCGAGCGAAGGAGTCAACAGGGATCCCACCCGGGTGCGTCTGGTGAACTCACCTCCAGTTATAAGAAAACAGTGGACAATTCGCTCGTCTGCCGCTCGGGGAATCACTAGGTGGTGATGGGGACAGGAATGTCGAGAATTAGGATATTATGAACTGGGATGTGTTCTTTGAATTGACTCTCGAAAAAGTATTGGTCGGCTTCTTGCCGTTTAAGCAGCCAAAGCAATGAAAACCGTACCCTTTGAGTTCGATACAGCGGGTCTACACTATGTCGATGTCCGGCAACCCGGCATTTCCCGACGGTGGCGGGGAAAAAGTTTTGCTTACTACCATCCGGACGGCAAAGTCGTACGCGACAAAGAGACCTTGAACGCCTACTTGAACGGCCGGCTGGGCCGCTTGAGAAAGGTGAACAACCGAACGACGAATGAGGGCGTCATGTCGTTTCCTTTCTTCGGAAGAATCATCCGTTCTCTGCATCCTTGAGGGGCAATCATCACAATCTCCAAGAGACTGCCCGCACTTCTGAGATCCGTACCGAAATCCTTGACTCCACGGTCACGCTTTTCCCAAATGAATCGATGACAGCCACTGAAAGACATATCTTACGCGGCTGTTTTCGATGCTTTCTTCAGGGCTTCATCCGGTTCCACGCTGTCGCCCAGCGCTTCACGGTTTAGGCCTGAACCGGATGGCGAGTCGGTATTCGGCACATCGCCAGGGTTCCCGACGGGACTTGGGTTTGATTCAGCGCCGATCGGGATGCTGGAGCCTCCGGTTTGCTGCGGATGAACCGGAGCATTGCCCACGGGGAGGGGACCGGAACCATGATAGTCCTCAGGATCATACCCGCCGGTCGCTTGGTTCCTCGGGCTCCGTTCTTCGATGGGATTTCTGACACGCCGTCCTTTCGGACCGGCTCCGGGACGTGCATCGGATGACGGTTTCTTCCTGGCCATAATCGCACCTCATGATGATGGAATTGTGGGTTGCTTCGAGTTTGAAGAATCTTACAAAACTTGTGCAATGGAAATGCCACATAATAACGAATGTCCTTGAGTAGATATGGGCTCAAAAGGAATCACAACTTAGGTGTAGCCATTGGTTACTTCTTGTTTGACATTAAATCCGGTCCTCTGCATACTGCATCGAACTTCTTCCTTATTGCGAAACTCCTTTCAAGTGCTGAGCGATTGAGAGCCGATGGTTTTTCCGGCAACTCAAGATTCTCTCCTTCGTCTAGCAGGCCGCTTGCTCAAGTCCCACCGTAGCCACCCACAGGATGGATTGCACCATAGGAGCCCGCTATCGGGAGAGCGTAACGTGCTTGGGGAGGTCTATAGCCGAATTGTGCCGGCAGAACAGCGGCGTGCCAAGGGGGCGACCTTCACACCGCCTCACGTGGTGCGGGCCATGGTGGGATGGGCCAATGCTCAAGGGGTAACTTTTGAACGTATCATCGATCCCGGCGCTGGCTCAGGTCGCTTTGTCCTAGGCGCCGCTCAAGTCTTTCCGGATGCTCACATCATTGCCGTTGAAAAAGATCCTTATATCGTAAATCTTCTACGCGCGAATGTCGCCATCGCAGGGCTCACGAAGCGTGTTTCGATCATCGTAGATGATTACCGCTCGGTCCATTTGCCTTCCGCCGGTCGAACATTGTTTATCGGCAATCCCCCATATGTTCGTCATCATGATATTGAACCGTGTTGGAAGCATTGGTATACCGAGACCTTTCAAGCATATGGATTGCCCGGCAGTGCATTGGCCGGGCTCCACCTGCATTTTCTTCTCAAGACTCGTCAACTCGTGGTCCCGGGCGACTATGGTTGCTTCATCACGGCATCGGAATGGCTCGACGTGAATTATGGCTCCACCGCCCGTGCTCTGTTGATGAACGGTATGGGCGGGGAATCACTTCATCGTATCGATACAGCATCGCAGGTCTTCCCCGATGCGATGACGAGCGCGGCCATTGTGTGTTTTAAAATTGGTTCTCGCCGTCGTTCACTGAAGATACGCCGTGTTCAATCTCCCGCCCGGCTTGGGAACTTGCAGGGCGGCATAAATGTCTCTTTCTCGCGTGCTGAAAGCCAAGACAAATGGTCGCGTCTGATCCGTCAAAACGACTCAGAGAAAAATGGTTTTATCCGGCTTGGAGAGTTGCTCGAGGTGCACCGAGGGCAGGTGACCGGCATGAACAAGATATGGATAGCGGCTGAGCAGGCGGAAGGGCTGCCGGCTTCCGTCTTGATCCCCACCGTTACGCGCGCGACAGAACTCATTCAAGCCTCCGGTTCCCGGCTCACGGATGCCGGTCAACTCCGGCGGGTCGTGGATCTTCCCGATGACTTTCGTCGCTTTTCGACGCAAGAACGTGGACGCATCAAAACATTTATCGCGTGGGCACAGTCTCAAGGAGCGAAGGACGGCTATATCGCGGCGCATCGCAGGCCGTGGTGGCGGGTCAATCTGAGGGCTCCTGCTCCAATACTAATGACCTACCTGGCTCGCCGTGCTCCGGTGTTTGTCCGTAACGTATGCGGAGCCAGGATTCTGAACATTGCCCACGGACTCTATCCTCGCATTTCGCTCTCTGAAGACGATTTGGCGCTGATTATCCGTTGGCTGAATGAGAATGTCAGCCTTGTGGGGGGTGAACCTATGCCGGCGGGTTGACAAAGTTCGAGCCAGGAGAAGTGATGCGGCTCCCGATTCCACATCTTGAACGGTTGCGCAGGATGGGAATCGCTTGAATGGGATGGCCGAAGGATGCCCGCAAGTGGTCTCGGCAAGAAATTCTTCGGGATGTTGAACAAGCCAAGGAATTGTTCAGACAGCGCCGCCTGGAAGAGCCGAAGGAAAGATATCTGGAAGCGTTAAGGGGCATCCCCAGTGTCATGCCGGAGCCACGGACGTATACTTAGTCTCTGGTAGGCAAGACAAGATGGCGCACGTGGGCGACGGAAGGGGAAAACTGTGATCCCGACGACGATCCGAGTCGAGCAACATACCGATGAAGCCGTCAACGAACGGATCCGAAGACGAACAGCACAGAGCATCTCTTCCATCGGACGGCAAGGACGTGATGAAATCAGTCGGCGCCTTGAAGAGCTGGACCAAGAATGGGACATGGAACGGACATTGGAAGCCAATGCCGCCTCAGTTGCCCTCTTGGGCCTCGGGCTTGGAGCGTGGGCAAGCCGCCGATTCTTCGTGCTTCCCGGGGTGGTGGCAGGATTTCTGCTGCAGCATGCCGTGCAAGGCTGGTGTCCTCCCGTCCCGATTTTCCGGCGATTGGGCTTTCGGACAGCGAGAGAAATCGCCTCCGAGCGGTACGCGTTGAAAGTCCTCCGAGGAGACTTCGACGACTTGCCGACAGCGCAAACCATTGATGAGCAGAAAGCCGGGCGTATCTTGGCCGCGATGAACCGCTGAACTCACAGTACTTCCGCCGATTATTTCGAGCGATGTGGTCTTCAACTACCCCATCATCACCTGGAAAATATTGGTTTAAAGGATCGTTTGAGCCCATCGACGATGTATTAGCCGACCTCTTGAACGTGGTCACGATCGACGAAGAGCAGGTTATTGTCCCGGGCGTCGCCGGGACCATTCCACTTGAACGCTTTATCGGAGAATGGAACGGCCCGCTTCAACCTCCTTAATAATATCGTGAGTGAACAGGAGACTCTGTCCCCTCATGCACGAGTTCCGCTCCGCCTGCCTTCCATGAAACAATCGCTTCATATCATGGCCATCAGTGCCGTCGTGTGAACCGTGTGCCGGTCGCTCGCTCGGGCGATGGGCCTTCATTGTGCACAATGCCATACGCTTTTGTTTACCGGCCGGCCGATTCCCATTCTGTTCACTGTCCACTCATGGCGCGCCACCCATTACCGATGTCACGACACCACAAGCGTCTGAGGTGCGGCTTGGTCGATGCGCGTGCGTAGCCAGGCGATTTGGCGGTCCGTGCCGTGAAGAGACCGTTCGCACGTTTCGACGAGCGCCTGATCGCGCAAAGCTTTGGCCGCTTGCTTGACTGCTTCGTAGCCGAGGTGAACGTTATTCGCCGACAACCAAAGGTCGTGCAAATCCCGCAAGAGTCCCAGACCGCCGCTGCGCGGACCGTCGAATAAATTTGTCGCCGAGCCGTCGGGATTGTCGCTCCTGGTTTTGTGATAGGCGGCGATGAACGGTTTCAGCGCTTCGGCTTGCCCCTGACTCCAGGAGGCCATAAGCAGGCACGTCGCATGGATGTCCGGCTCCGCCATATGCTTGTGGCCGACCTGCCGGAAGGCATCGGCCAACTGGCGCTCGCTCTGAACCGTCATCCCGAGAAAAACGTTGAGGGGCCGTTCGTCCCCGGCGGTCGCAATGGCTTTGGCGACCTTGCCCGGTGTGTCCATCAATTCGGTTGCCGCGGCCTTCATCCGACCCATGGCCGATGCGGTGATCTCCGAGATCTTTTCCACGGTCGGCGAGCCGGACACTTTCTTCGCCCGCGCCACGGCATGCTTGAAATAGGGTTGCTTGCTCACCGGATCCCATTCGGTGACGGTGAGCTCGTTGGCGGCCCGCATGCGTCCGGGATCGTCCCAATAGCCGTAATGGAACGGGATGAACAGGTGCCCGGATAAGATGTCGCCGATTGTGGCGCGCGCCGTCACCTGGCCGCGGCGAGACTCCACTTGGACCCAATCGCCTTCACGCACGCCGAGCTCCGCGGCATCGTCCTCATGCATCTGCACGAAGGCGTCGGGCGCCGCATTGTTCAATTCGCGCGACCGGGCCGTCTTCGTTCTGGTGTGAAAATGATAGACGATGCGCCCCGTCGTCACCCAGAAGGGGTAGTCGTCGTCCGGTTCCTCGTGCGGCGGTTGGAACTCCGCCGCGTGAAATTGCGCACGGCCCTGAGGATCGCGCGCACGGTATTCCTCCGGTGTATAGGCGGCGCCGGTCGTCAAATCATGGCCGTAGGTTTCACAGTAATCGGCCTGCGTGTTGAACCGATGGTTCGAATAGAGCCGCGTCGTGCCGCCGGGCGCCTCGCCATTGCACGGCCATTGAATGGCATGCCCGCGCAACTTGGCATAGGTCATGCCGCTGTAGTCACAGGGCCGTCCTTTCGAGCAGATTTTCCAGGCCTCGAAACATTCTTCCGGTGTGCGCCACTTGATGAGCGGCGTGCCGTCCTTGTCCGAGAAATTCATCCGTCGCGCATAGTCCAGCCAAATGTCGAAGTCGGACATCGCCTGACCCGGCGGTTCGATCGCCTTCTCGGACAGATGCACTGTCCGATCGACATTGGTGTAGCAGCCGGTCTTTTCGGCCCAGAGGGCGGTGGGAAGCACGATGTCCGCATACTCGGTCGTCTCCGTCCGGAAGGCATCTTGGACGATCACGAAAAGACTGTTCATGTCCAGGATGCTGCGGATGCGGCTTAATTCCGGGAGGGACACTGCCGGGTTCGTTCCGCTGATCCATAACATCCGAATCGTCCCTTCTTCCGCATAGCGGTACATCTGCATCGCGTGAGTCGGCGGCGCGTACGTCGGCAATGTGTGCCGCTCGACATTCCAGATGTCGGCCACCTCCTGCATATGGGTTTCATTCTCCCAATTGCGGAAGCCCGGCATGTCGCCGTCCGCGCCGCACTCCCGGGTGTTCTCCGACGTCGGCTGCCCGTTCATCTGCAAGATGCCGGCGCCCGGCTTGCCGATCATGCCGCGCAGCAAATGGATGTTGTTGATTTGCACGGCGGCTGCCGTGGCCTGCATCGATTGATAGACGCCCTGCAGCACGGTGGAGAGCACAGTCGGGCTCTCGCCGATGATCGCCGCGGCCTTTCGCAGATCGCGCTCGGACACGCCGGTTACCCGTTCGACGCGGTCCGGCGTCCAGGTCGAGACGAGTCGCGCCAGTGTCTCGAAGCCCACGGTATGGTCCTCGATGAAGGAACGATCGATACAGCCGAACTTAATGAGGAGATGTTGCAGACCGTTCAGCAGGGCGACGTTCGTGCCGACCTTCAATGCCAGATGCACGTCGGCCTGCTTCGCCGTTTCCGTCCGGCGGGGATCGATGACGACGAGTTTGGGCGGATTGGGCCCGGCGCGCCGATCGAGAATTCGCATCCACATCACGGTCTGTTGCGACGCGATGTTGTGGCCGACCGCCATGATGGCGTCCGTCACGTCGATGTCGTCGTATGACGCGGGCTGTCCATCTGTGCCGAAGGATTCTTTCAGCGAAAAATCGGCCGTCGCGGTGCAGAGCCTCGTGTTGCCGTCCATGTGCGGCGTGCCGATGCCGGCCTTGCCGATAATCGCCAGCGTGTAATACTCCTCCAGAAACAATTGGCCGCTCGTGTAGAACGCAATGGAGTGGGCCGTATGACGGTCGATCAATTCTTTCGACCGGCGGACGATGAGATCCATGGCTTCGTCCCAGCTCGCGGGTTGCAATTCGCCCTTGCGGCGGATCAACGGCACCGTCAGTCGATCGGCTGAATGATTGGCGACCCAGCCATGAAGACCCTTGGGGCCAAGGCGGCCATGATTTACCCGATCAAATTCACGACCGCGAACGCCGACGATGCGGCCGTTCTTCACGCCGATATCGATGCCGCAGCCGAACGAGCAAAGTACGCAGGCGGACGGAACCCAGCGATCCGGAGCCTCCAACGTCCGCTCATCGACTCGCGCAGGCCAGTGGCCGTGATAGGGCGTGCGGGCTCCCCAGATATCGGCAATGCTGTTACGTGTCTGCATCGTTCTACTCCTTGTCCTTGGCCGATCCGATATTGTAGATATTAAAATTGCGCCTGCTCTCACAGCCGCATCGTCTGATGATCATGCTACCGTTTTAGGACTCAATACATCTCGGCATGTCCCTTGCTGTGTTTGCATATGACCAGTAGTCCGTGTCTTCCAGCATATGGAAGACTAAGGATTCCATATGTTGGGAAATGCCCGTGTTCAGGGAGGTAAAAGCAATGGCGCTTACTCTCGAATCCGGATTTGCAGTTCGACCAACTTTCTTTCTGCACTTTTTACTATTGCGCCAGGGGAACTCCTAGTTATGTTTACCTCGTCTTTCATCACAGTATGAAAAGGTTGGGTTATACTAGTACAAGTGACCAAGAGTTCGGGCATGGGACACACACAAACAAGTGTTCAGCGGCGGTTGAGCCGTATCCGGCTTCTCTCATGCCTGAGCGCCGTTATGTGCGGTTGTTTGGCTTCATCGATATCTTTCGCCGATGTGCTGCTTCAAGAAAACCATTCGGCGGTTTCTCATCCAGCTATCGATAGTATGTGGGCGGCCGATACGGAGAGCGATAAGTCCATGGCATACAGCTCCGTGTCTCCCGGAGGAAAGAATGCCTGCTTTCCAATAGATGACCGTTTGGAGCTGCGAACGGTTGCCGACAAACGCGCCTTGCTCTTGCCGTTGACGACGATGTGCGTCGGTTTATTTCCCGTGGCTGATGAAATCGGCTGGGCGGGGCATGAAGCACGAGGAGACCATGCGAGATCGGTCGGGAACTGGTCGGAGGCGGAAAAAGCATACGCGATGGCTGTCGGGCTGCTGGATCGAACCGCCGACACGGATGTCAACCTCGATCTGGCGGCGCTCCTCAATAAGTGGGGAGCCACTCGGTTCAAGCAAGACGATTTCGCCGGAGCGGAAACGATCTTTCGCCGGGCGCTGACCATCTACACGTCGACGAAGGGAGCCAATGATCTTCATGTGGCCGATACCTTGGATCTGGTCGCGAGCGCATTATTCGAACAACAGCAAGGCCGAGCCTTAGCCGGTCCATTGTTCTTTCGCGCATGGGTCATTCGCGATGGGCTGTTGGGACCGGACCATCCTGCCATTGCGGACAGTCTTCATCACGTGGCCGTCAGTTTATACTCCGACAACTTGTCACTCGCGATCCCTTTGTTCCTCCGTTCGAGGGACATCAGAGAAAAGGTTTTTGGTCGCGACCATCCGTTGGTCGTGAACTCGCTCAACGCGATGGCGCGGCTCTATGAGAAGCATAACCGCCCGGATCTCGCCATCCCGCTCTATCAAGCTGCGTTGACTATACAGGAAAAAGTATTCGGACCCAACGCCTCCGAGACGCTGCAGGTTCGTTCCAGCTTGGACAGGACTCATCGCTGGAAGGACAATCTTCACAAAGATCTGAACGGCCGTTAAACCTCAGACTGCTTCCGCCATAGCGACATTCGGCCTCAACTCCACTTTCATCCATCCCGGTTGACGGCTGTCGAACGCTTTATATGCCTCAATGGCTGAACTCAACGGCGCGACCTGTGTCAGCACGTTGGCCGGGTCGATTTTTCCACTGCGCACGATATCAATCAAGGTGGGGATATATTTGCGATGGCTGCAATTCCCCATGTTCAGAGAAAGATTCTTGTTCATCGCTGTTCCCAGCGGAAAGAACCGGTCGGTTTGAGGATAGACACCGATGACCGACAGCGTACCGGCTTTGGCGAGGGCTTTGACGGCCCAGGTGATCGCCTGCGAAGGAGCGTCGCCCGGGTGCCAGTTGTCTCCTTGAGGATTGGTGTCGGACGCGATCTGCTGAACCTCTTGCCGAAACTGCTGAGCCATCTGCTCGGCCTCTTCGGCGGCCTGGCCTTGCTTGGCGCTCACGGAATCGACCCCCACTGCATCGATGGCTCGGTCCACGCCGATACCGCCGGTCAGATTCTTGATCGTGTCGACCGGGTTCTCATCATTGAAGTTAATGACTTCAGCGCCCTGTTCGCGCGCCATGTCCAAACGCGAAGGGATGCAGTCGACCGCTAAAATCCTTCCCGCATCCATCAACTTGGCGCTGGCGATCGCAAACTGACCCACCGGCCCGCAGCCGAATACGACGACGGTATCGCCCGGTTTGATTTCGGCGATATCCGCGCCGAAGTAGCCGGTGGGGAATATATCGGACAGCATGATGGCTCGGTCATCGTCGAGGTCGTCCGGTAGTTTCACCGGACCGGCATTCGCGAAGGGGATGCGGGCGTACTCGGCCTGCAGCCCATTGATGGGGCCGGTTTGCGCCGGTCCGCCGAAGAAACAGGTGCCGGCTGAGGGTCCATTGGGGTTGGCATTGTCGCACTGTGAGTGATAGCCCGCCCGGCAGTATGAACAGTAACCGCATGCGACGGTCGAAGGAATGACGACGCGATCGCCCGGCTTCAAGTTACGGACATCCCGGCCGATTTCCTGCACGACGCCGACCGCCTCGTGGCCGAGGATAGTCCCTGATTTCATCCCCGGCAAGGTGCCGCGCACCATGTGCAAGTCGGTTCCACAGATTGCACTGGCGGTGATTCGCACAATTGCGTCGGTAGGCGCTTGAAGCTGAGGCTCGGGTACATCATCGACTCGAATATCGCCGACCGCGTGAAAGACGACAGCTTTCATACTCGTCCTCCTCTCTATCCGATTCCATAGCAGATATTGAAGCATTCTCCGACTGAGAGGAATTGCAGCAGAATATGTGCCATTCGCAGGGAACATTCTCTACTAGGGATGACCAACGCTCATGACAAGACTAAGGACCAATCGTCTCCGGAGGGACAGATTGGCCCTCATGTTCTCTGTCATCGGAACAAGGGTTTTTCCGAGGATGGCCGGAACATCATCGGCGGCTAAGGTATGGCACAATGCCTAAGTTGGTTTTGCTACTCCTGTCGCTCTATCTGTTTGCGAACGGCTGCACCTCCACACTGCCACCGCCCAAATCCACGTACACGTTCGATCGAGGGTGTACTCCACGGGAGACCGCCTTCAAGGATACGCCGTTCTCAGATGCCGACACAGCCCCTTCTGCTACCGAGGCCACCAAACATGGCGAAGCCAAAAAGTACTATAGCCCCATCGCAATACATATCGCCGATGTCATGCAGGTGCTCCCATTGCTCAATCGGCTGGCGCTTCTCGAACATGCTCACGAGGACGCCGCTGAAGTGGAGCGTGTCAGACAGAAGCTGCTCAACATGGTTCAGCTTGCGACGCTCGAGGTGTCGAGCCTCGTCGCCGAATTGGAGTGTGAAGTCCATCGAGCCGATGAAGTGCAAGATCGGCTCAAAGACATTCAATTCACCCGCAGCATGTCCCAAACCCTCTTGGCCATCGTGATCGGCGGCTTTATTGACGCCATTACGGGAGGATTCAGCATCCCGACGCGCGCCATCAATGTCGTTTCCGTCATGGGAGGCACGTTGGAGATCCTATTCGGAGCATCGGCGAATTTTACAAAGGTGCGGCAAGAATTCAGGCACCCGCATAACCATCTTGAACGAATATGGATCGGTGATGTGAGCCGAGAATACTATCCTCCTCGGGTCTGGCGGTTCTTGACATGGCCGAATAGCCGCGATCAAGAGGGGCGAAGTTTACGCGATGTGCTGATCGCGACTTGGCAAGAGGAAGATCGCCTTGGTGAACCCGGCTCCCGACGCGAGCACAAACTGAAATCGCTCTTGTTCGGCTCGGGCGGGATCTATGATGCGGACGATCTCCATATTCGAGAAGCCATGTTGAAAGAGTTGGAGTCAATCATTCAATTGATGCATCAGGATCTGGAGACGTTGACGCGTGAATTGCTGACTCATCAAGCGATGGAAGAAGGCGACGGAACGTAGCGTTCTCCCTCATTTCCACGCGGTCGAGCGTACCGCCTCAAGCGTGACGGTGGGCCGGTGTTTTTCGGTGCAATCGCCTTGGAGTCGCGAGGAGTCGAGGCAACGGAATGGCAAGGGAGATGGACGGTAAGGCGCATCTGTCGGGATGCGTTGACCGACAATAATTCATTCCATGGATCAATCAGGAGAACAAACGCGGGCCGAATACTATGGGCTGATTCGCGGGCAGATCGAACATCATGATCAGTTAGTGAATCAACGCATCACGTGGCTGATCATCACGCAAGCGTTTTTCTTCGGCGCGTACGCAACGCTGCTCAACGCGCAGAAAGAAGCGAAGAATCCGTTGTTTGAGGCCGAGCAGCTGTTGTTGATTTGGCTTGTCCCGATCGCCGCATTGCTGGCCGGGGCATTGACCTACGTCAGTATTATTTCCTCTCTTCGGAGTATCGAACATTTACGCACCCTCTACGAGGGCTATTCACGCGCGAAAGCGACGGAAGATGCCAGCAGCAAATTGTACCCGCCTATCCAAGGACCGCCACGCCTTTTACAACTCGCAAAACTGGCTCCGATATGGATGCCGATCGTCTTCATGGCCGCGTGGCTCATCGTTCTGGCAAGGCTCATGATGGCGTGACGACGAGGCCCACCGCTCGATCTGTTCACGAACGGCTGCTGCTTATCACGTCACGCTGCCGCCTGCGCCGCAATGAAGAGGGGGACAGTGCTTTCGGCCGTCTCCTCTTCACGAATTCTTACTGTCGCGCGACCACCTGCCGCTCGATGGATTGAGCGGAGACCAAATGGTTCTGCAGATCCGGTTTTGTCTCACGCAGATGCAGCTTAAGGTCCTGGTTCTCCACCGAGCCGATCACATCGCCCACAAGACCGACCGCCTGTTCATGCATGTTGACCTGATACGCGATGTACGCTTTATCAAAGTCAGAGCCGGATTTGGTACCGAGAGTTTCCATTGCGTCCCGGTGGGTATCCTCCATCGTAGAGGCGAGAGCCGGCTTTTGGGGCTGCACGTTCAAACGATAGGCCAACCGGCCGGTGTTCTGCATCATCATTTCATGTTCGCTCACCATACGAGAAGCAAACGAACGTACTTCCGGCGTGGACGCTTTCTGCAGGGCCAGTTGCCCGGCATCGATCTCGTTGTGATCGATGGTATTGAGGATGCCAAGAATTTCAGCATTCGACATGGTGGACCCGGGCATAGCATGTTGGACTAACGAACAGCCTGAAAACAGGATACCGGCGGTGATTGTAACGACGACAGTCATTGTTGGTTTCATGAAAATCCTCCTTGTGGTCGACTGTTCCGTACCGATCTGTAGAATTGTCCAACCTTAGAATACTTACTTATCTGCCAGCAGAATATGTGCCATGCGTAAAAAGCGTGATCACAGGCAGCGCGAGTCCACTGTTCTGTAAAAGAGATAGGCCCCAATATGAAATCGGTCTTTAGTAAGAGCAGATTCAAACATTTCGAATCGCGCACTTTGTCCAGATAAAGGACAGAAGGTTAAATCCCTGGGAAGGTCTGATTAATTCAAGTTCTGGAAAGAGACCGATCAAATCACCAGCGTTTCCCCAATAGTTGACCCAAATCGAAAGTTATTCAGGTCTTCCCTGGAAAACCATTGTGTCGTGAGCCGCGCCGCTGGCCGGTAAAAAGAAGCAAATGTTTGGTCAGCGTCTTGCAATGTATCTGGAAAGCACCGATGAAAAGTCAGTGTGACCTGTCGAATACGAGGGATATCACCGTTTACAACGAATAAGCCTCTGTCCGTCTTAGAACCATCATCACGCAGGAGGTATTTCCATGGGTCTATCAAGAAGGCAATTCTTTAAGGTATCGGCGGCGGCGCCTGTGACCACAGTAGATGGTGTCCTGGCGTGCGCCGCTCCCTCGTCGAACGGAATGGGGCAGTCGGAGGGATCATCGAGACTCCCGGCATGCCATGTCGTCCAAGAAAGCCGAAGGAGCGCAGGTGCGATTACCAGTGAAAGAGCTGCGACAAGCCGAACAGATGAGCGGACATAGTGATCGTGAATGACACAATTCTAATATTTATTAATGGAGGACACGATGATGCAGAGGAACACCGGCATAATTTGGACGGCGGCGTTGGCCGCATGTATGGTTGCGGGCATGGCGGCGGCGGATTTCGAGAGAGCGGAGGAGAAGCACTTTTTGACGAAGGTATCCGGCTCCCAAGAGGCAGAGATTGCTTTCGGACGGATGGCGGCTGATCGGGCGGAAAGCGCCAAGGTCAAGCAATTCGGCCAACGCATGATCGAAGATCATCAAAAGGCCGCCATGGAAGTTAAACAACTGGCATTGAAACAAGGGATCAACCTGCCTGCCCCCATGGTGCCGGAGGAGACGGAGCAAGCGGAGAGGTTCGCACAGCTCGCGGGGAAAGAGTTCGATCGCGCCTACATCGCCTATATGGTGAAAGAGCACGTGAAAGATGTGGCGGAATTCGAACACACCGGGAAACAATTGAAGGATCCCAACGTCAAGCAGTGGGTAATCGCGACGCTGCCGGTGTTGAAGGAACATCTGACAATCGCCAAGAACATCGCCGATGACTTGGGGGTAAGTCCAAAATAATAATTGCCGTGTCGTGGAGGTTGGATGGCGGTCTTCGGAGAAGTCGTGGTTCTGCCATGCCGGATAAGAACGGATCGACTGAGTTTTGTCGATGAGGGACTCCCTGGCGGATACGAGGAACTCACCGGTTGGATTGCGACATTGAGAAAGCGAAGATAACGAGCCATGTGAGCCATGCATGATTGAAACGGAAATCAAACGCAGATGATGAACGAGTCTTCAAGGAGGTCTTATGGCCGTCAATTTATTAACCGATAAAGGCACGCCGATCGATCAGCAGAAATTTACCTGGAAGGATCTCGTGCAGAAACCGATCAGCAAAATGAACGTGGATGCCTTCACCCGCGTGAGGATTATCTTGATGAACGGCATCGAATCGGAAGCGGTTCGCTTCGGACATTCTTGCGCGCGCATGAACCGGGGACTTCAAGGGGTGCTGGCCAAGGTGCGGCGGAAAGAGCAACACCAACAAACGATGGTCAATTGGCTGCTGCCTGCCGATCAGTCTCCTCTTGAAACCACCATCGGGTACGAGCAGGTGGCGGTCGAAGTTACCGCCTCCTTGGCGCGAGTGGAGCCGGATCCCTATATCGCTCAGGTCCTCCGCTACGGACTTTTGGAAGATTTCGACCACCTCTACCGCTATTCGGCTTTGCTCGATCGACTCCAAGGCATCGATGCCAACACGATCACGCAAGGGTACACCGATATCGTGCCCGGCAGACCCACTGTGGAAGAACATCGCGATCCACTGGACGATCTAAGGAACCCCTATGACCGGACGACCGCTCAACCGCTCACCAAGCTTCATGCTTACACGATACTGGCGGGTGAGCATCAAACACATGATTACTACATGCATTATGGACCTTGGTTCGCCGATCCGTTGGCGAGGCAGCTGTATGCGGAGATCGCATCGATCGAGGAGCAGCATGTCACGCAGTATGAATCCATCATCGATGCGTCGGAGAGCTGGATCGAGAAGTGGCTGCTGCATGAAGCGAACGAGGTCTACAACTACTACAGCTGCGTGACACAGGAAGAGCATCCGCACATCAAGGCGATCTGGGAGCGGTTTTTGGACTATGAACTCGGACATCTTCAGTTTGCCATCGATGTCTGCAAAGAGATCGAGCGACGCGATCCGGCGGAGTTCTTGCCCGCGACGCTACCGGAGCCGATAGCCTATAAAAGCAACCGCGAATATGTGCGTCAGGTGTTGCGCGACGAACTCAATCTGCGCGTCGACGGACCAACGTTTGTCAATAAGAGCCGGGAACCGGAGCGGTCGCTGGCCTATCGCCGGCAGATGAATCAGGACGGGTCTCCCACGCAGACCGTAGCGGCCGGCTGGCAGTGGAGCGCCGGAGGAGAACTCATGGCTCAGCGATGGCTGAAGGAAGCGGCATGATGAGGGATTGTTTATTTCGTGGGTTTGGTTCTTCTGGTTTATCTGGTTCGAAGATTCAGAGAGACTAAACCAAACAAACTAGACAAACCAAATAAACCAAACAAACCAGACAACCACCAAGGAGGAACACATGGATAGTCCCCAATCAATGGGAATGAATCGAACCGGAATCGATATGTCGCCCAAAGGCGCCGAAGAGATGACCGTAGCCGTGCGCGAGTTTCCACCGAGTTCCACCGGCAACGAAGAGACCCTCGCAGGATTTCGTACGCCCTATTTCATCGATGCTGAGCCGATCGGTACCGTGCCGGTACCCGGCACGGTAAAGGGAGCGGCGAAGGCGGGCATGCAAAAGCTGATGGGGAGACATGCCGAGGTGCTCATCGACTGTCTCGGAGGACGGCTCGCATTCGAACGAACCGGCACGAGGCTGTATGACGCGTTGATGGGCAAATTCATGGTTCGGAAGGATGAAGCGACGATGGTCTCCATGGAGCAGCTGATGCAATTCCGCGCCGAGGAGGCGGCGCACATCGGCATCTGCTGGGATGCGTTGCGCCAGCTGGGAGCCGACCCGACGTGCGTGACACCCAAGGCCGACACGAATGCCGTCGCGTCGGTCGGGTTGATGCAAATCATCACTGATCCGCGCATGACCATCGGACAGAGCCTCCATGCGATTCATGTCGCGGAGCTGGCGGACAACGACGGATGGGCGCTTCTTATCGACTTGGCTCAACAGATGGGCCAGGGCGATATGGCCGCCGATTTCCGCCGAGCCTTGGAAGAAGAAGACCGCCATCTCGAAGCATTGCGCCAATGGATGAAGCAAATCGAGTTGAGTCAGGCGGGGATACAATAATGGCTTCCGGTTCCGCATGGGACGATGCCGGATAGACGTGAACAGTGGTGTGTTATGTATGGATGATCGGGCATCCTATCCCGATGCTTCATTGTCGGGAATGGGCTCGTGGATCATCCGCAACAGTCAACGGGAATAATCGACACGGCCTCTATGCGGAACCGAAACAAAGCTGCTCCATTACAACGTAAACAATCATCGGGGCCGGTTCCGCCGCGCAAACACAATCAGAACTTATCTGCTAAGCCTCGCTCCCTCTTAACATTCGTCGTAGACGTGGGCGCGAGTGGAATCAAGGCTGTCCTCCTCAACGAATTAGGAGATCTCGTCGGTCGGAGGGTTCGCCGGGACACCCCTTCTTCCGGCATGCCCGGTGAGGTCATGGATGCCATTGTCGCATTGGTTGAAAATTTTGAATCATTCGACAGGGTATCGGTCGGGTTTCCCGGCATCATTGTGGACGGCATCGTTCGACAAGCTCCCAACCTTGCCCCAGAGTGGAAGGACTTTAACATCGCGGAGATATTGCAAGCACGGTTGAGGAGACCGGTTCGAGCGGCGAATGATGCCGATGTGCAGGGTTTCGGAGCGATTGCCGGAAAAGGAGTCGAGTTGGTCGTGACGTTGGGTACCGGTGTCGGCACGTCCCTATTCACCGACGGACATCTTGTGCCCAACCTCGAATTCGGCAAAGCCAAATTACGACATGAGGTCTTGCAGAAGAACGGGAAGAAGCAGTGGAACCGGCGCTTGGCAAAATTCATTCGCCGACTCGAAGAAAGATTTCATTTCACACGCCTCTACATCGGCGGCGGCAATTCAAAGAAAGTGGATATTTCCCTGCTTCCGGCCAATGCCACGATCATTTCCAACCTGAATGGATTAGTCGGCGGGATCGCGCTGTGGCGGGATGTGAGTCCGCTCGCGAATCGAACAGCCGATCATGGACCGCGCTCTGGATCTCGGGATAACGCCCGTCATTCCGCTCAAACAGTTGGGTAAACACCTCGCGTGATGCAATCAGCCGTGACGAACTCCACTGATACTTGCGCACCTTGTCCATCAGAGGACAGCTGGTCGGAGACTCGGCATCGACAAACGCGACTTGCGTGTCGTCGTCCATTACGCCTTGCCGGACTCGCTCGAAAGCTATGTACGAGAGACGGGACATGCCGGACGAGATGGAAGACTGCCTGGGGGATATTGTTGTACCGGTTAGAGGACCGACGCGAGTTCCGAGAGATTGTGGTTGCTGCGACAACTGCCGGATAGACGCCGGACATCGGGTAATGTCCGTGACCTGCATGCCGGTATGCCGAGCGTCGCTTGACGTGCTACCGCTCCCTGCGAATGTCGCGTCGCCACCGCTGCGCTTTCATGGTCACCCAACGGCGTGGATCAGCGATAGTGCTACCGGTTTAAAGTTTCGCGTCTTCCGGTCAGCAAGTACCACAGAATCACTAACCCTCCCAGCATGATCCAAGGATGCGCTGCAATGTATTGCTCGAATCGCGGGCGCTGTTGTTCCAAGGTCTCCTTCACACTGCCCACTGTTCGGTCGACGGTTTGGTTGACGGCTTCCATCGCCTCGTTTCGCAGCTCATGCACAGCATCTTTTGTGCTGTCTATAGCGGTATTCACCGCAGTCTCAACCGTGTTCATGCCTTCATCAGCCACTGTTTTAGCCGCTCCCGCCAGCTTGTCTGAAGTTCTGTCGTTATCCATCATCGCCTCCTGTGTGATGTGAAGAGTTATCACGTCTTAATCCTAAAAAATTCGCAAAAGCCGTGCCTTGCCTTATAGTGTCGGGACGCTCCTCGATGAAGGACGAGAATACTTACTGAATACGAGGGAAATCACCAGTAGGTTTGCGACAGACTTGAGGGGACAATCAATACATCGGTGAGAGCCTGTTCGTGTGAATAACTGCTGTGCGGAAGGAAAAGCTGCTCCGCATGAAGACATCAAGTCCGAGTTTTTAATAAGCCGATGATGGTGGTTCGATCGATCGGCAAAATTTTATACGGGCGATCTGGGAGGGATGTCGCCCCACAAGTCGATCAGGCGTCACCGAAGAGGCCGGCGCTATCAACCAGGAGGCATTATGATGACTTCAAAAGTGATGCGAGTGTTATCGGGCGGAATTCTATTATTTCTATTCAGTATGCCGCAGGTCGGGGACATAGCGTCAGCAGCAGACCAGCTAAAGGAAACTCCATGCGAAGTAGCAGAAGGAACAAATGCTATGCAGGCCGAACAAGCTGCGTCGCGGGACAGCCATGTCGTATTCGGTGAAGTCATACGCGTAGACGGCTCGACTTACGTCGTGAAGGAAAAGGGAGGCAAAGAAGTGAGCGTGAAGACCGACGAGAAGACGGAACAATCTCCGATCAAGAAAGGAGATCACATTTCGGCGAATATCGATAAGAACAATCATGCCCTGTGGATTCGAGGGAACAGAGGGACGGATCGCCGAACTGAGCATGTCGCGGGTGACTGCAATCCGTGACCAGGAATTATTATTTTTATAGATAGAAGGGGGGCGCGCCGGACTATCCCCGGCAACCTCTCTCGGCCGGGCGGGTCGAAGCTCGCACTGCACTATGAGCGGTATAGCTGAATCGACATACCGGAATATCTAGCTCGTGCTCCAACTATGCTATCTCGGTGGTTCAATGGACAGCCGTCAGTCTCACCGCGACAAGACTCTGTCCCAAAAGCTGTATAGGACGATCGTCGACGGTGTGATGTCGTTATGGGAGAACGTTCCGCGCGACGAAGTTGCGACAAAAGGCGATGTGTCGGGACCTGTCGAGAACCCTCACGCCAGTACCTGGCAGGTTATCGAGAAACCGGTTCAGAACGCGTTCTTCAAAGCCATCCTTCCGGGATTTGAGAGGCGCGCATGAATCGAACTTCTGCCGACTCGTCGCTCACCAGCCGATCGCCCGCGTACAATCCCTGGAAGCTCGGAGGGCTCTCCTTCTATGAACTGGGGCGACGGCTGTGGCATGAGAGCCTAGAGGACGAAGTCCTGGGACGTGCCGCCCAGCTGTCGTACTACATCCTGCTCGCGCTGTTTCCTATGTTATTGGTCCTCACGGCGCTTATGGGCGTCTTCTCAGTGGAAAATTATATGCCCGAACTGATGAGCTATTTGCGTCAGGTCCTGCCGAACGACGCCCTTTCCATGGTCGAGCGGTTCTTGAAGCAAGTCGCCGAGGGCAGCGGCACCAATATACTGTCGCTCGGCGGATTGGGCGCGCTCTGGGCTTCGTCGAGCGGCATGACGGCGATCATGGACGCGTTGAATGTGGTGTATGGAGTCAAGACGGATAGCCGCCCATTTTGGCAGGTGCGCCTCATCGCGATCGTGCTCACGATCGGATTAGCGGGGTTTGTCATTCTGTCCTTGACCCTGGTGCTATATGGACCCGGCATCGGCGCATGGATCGCCGATTGGGTCGGGTTGGGACGGGTTTTCATCGTGGCATGGAATCTCCTGCAATGGCCGGTCGTCGTCGGCATCATGTTGCTCGTCGTCGGCGTGATTTATTACGTGTGTCCGGACATCGACCAAGATTGGCGGTGGGTGTCGCCTGGATCGGCCTTTGCTGTGGCGATGTGGCTGGTTGTTTCTTTTGGATTCAAACTGTATGTCGATAACTACGGCAACTACAACAAGGTCTATGGCTCCATCACAGGCGTCATCGTCCTGATGCTGTGGCTCTATTGGAGCGGGATGGTGCTCCTGGTCGGAGGTGAGGTCAACGCGGAGATCGAGAAAGCGGCCTCGGCACGAGCTCACCGCGATTATGAGCATGAAGAAGCCGCCTGATTACGAAAACTTTCTTTGTCATTTATACGCAGTCATATGAATTGATTGCAGGAAGGCGGTCGGGAAACGGCCTGACGTTTCCTCCCGCCGTCCTGCTCGCATGTTTCACATGCCGAATCCGCTTGTCTGAAAACTCAGACCCCGATCTTGCTTGTGATAGGTCATCCGCCGCAAGAGATCTTCATCGACTCGATGTCATCGCTCATGTTCAATTGACTCAAATCGTTGATGCGCTTATTCGGTTTCAATACCAATTCAGTGCCTTGGAAATTCTTATCCGGATAGGCCGTGATTTCCGCATTGGGACCGACGATGATGCTTTCAATCTCATTGCTCCAATTTCGGCCGCTGAAGTCTTTCAGCGACGCCATCTCCATAGGGCCCTGGATTTTCACATGCGGGTCGGCCAAATCGAAGTCGGTATCCTCGAAGATCTCCGCCCAACAAGCCCTGTCCACAGTCTTCAACTCTACGTCTGCAGCGGCATAGGCCGGCATGGCACCCACAACGACCAATGCTGCCAATATGAACGCTTGTCTCATCATCATGACCTCCTCCTCAAAGTTATGGCGCGCGCCCATCGCGCGACGATATGTGGAAAATTGCAAAGGCCATACCTTGGGAGCATTTGCATGGTAGCCGACCTCACCACACGAGGATCGACGGGTTTTCTTGTGCAATTGCGGCATACACTTTTTAGAAACGCTTTGCGTAAGGCAAAGTGTCTGCACGAGGGAAGGGCTGTCCTTGTTTTTATTCGCTATCGAAAGCGTCATTTCATCGTCCGCAAGAACCGTTCGCATTGCCATGTTCAGTTTTCTGCCTTTCGGACGGTGATCGCGAGAATAGGTCAGGGGCGATGCTCCGTCCGCCGATGGCCAGCTGCAAGCCGTAAGGCGATGTAGGCCGAGTCAATATCGTTCCGGTGCAGGATTATGCCGATTGACCTGTTTTTGGGGAATTAAGTTTCCTCCTGAGTCTGTGCCTGCCGGCCTGGGGGTCAGGTCCGTCCCCTTGGAGGCCTCCGGCGTGGTGGGATGACCCGGCGTCCAAGCTGAGCATCCGTTGATGCACAATGAAAGGATCAGGCTCGCGAGCACGATGCCGCACTCGGTTCGTAACGAGATCATCATCATAATCCTCCTCCATGGATGAAACGGAATTAAACGAAAGCGCGTGATCGTTGCCGGCCACCGCGCTCATCAATGTTAAATCCTATAGTGCCATCTTTAGACCCAGGGCGTCGATGGTTCTTAGCTCATCGCCGGTTCACGGCTCAGTTCCTGGGCGAGCGGACTCTCTGGGGACAGCGATCATTCAAGGTATCGGTCGCGTCAGCGCGAGCCCCTGCGCGATCTGATCAGGGCCATGCCGATGAGCAGGGTCGTGGCTCCGATGATGAGTCCCATGCCGGGGCGCTTGCCGTCCCAGATGGCGTTCTCAGGTGAATCAAGACAGTTCTGTTTGAAATAAGAACGCTCCGGATAGCGTAATGACGACCCGTTCCGCGATGTTGATCCATGTCCCCGTTCAGCGGACTTCTGAAAGGCCAGGTGCAACACTTCGGCAAAATGTAGGCCTCGCCGGTCGGTCGTCTGGCGAAGCTGCTCGCGGCAACTGAATCCATCGGCGATGACCAACGTGTCTTTTGCGGCCTTCCGAACGGCCGGCAAGAGCGCTAAATTAGCGATGTCCAGCGAGGTCTCGTAATGCTCCTGCTTGAAGCCGAATGAGCCGGCCATTCCGCAACACCCCGAATCGAGAATTGCAAAGTCCAGTCCCAACTTCTCGAGCACCTGTTCTTCCCCGTCCATTTTCATCACGGCCTTTTGGTGGCAATGCCCATGCACGATCGCTTTGGCTTGCAGCATCGGCAGATGGACGTTCGGAACCTTGCGCGCGATGAACTCGGCCAGGGTGAGAGTTTGCCGAGAGAGACGCTCCGCATTCAAGTCGTGGGGAAACAGGTTGGGCAGTTCGTCGCGGAACACCGCGACACAGCTCGGCTCCAGTCCGACGATCGGCGTGCCGGCTTCAATTTCCGGCCTCAGCGCCGTGAGGATCTCCCGTAATTGGCGTTTCGCCCGGACCAGCATGCCGAAGTCGTAGAGCGGCCGACCGCAGCAGAGAGGAGTCTGAGGAACGATGACATGGCAGCCCAGCGCTTCGAGGACTTCGACGGCGGCTCTCGCCGTTCGCGGATAAAAATAATTGTTGAACGTATCGGGCCACAGCACCACGCGCATTCGGCCGAGCCGCGAGGGGCCGCGATGCGCGAACCATTCCGTGAAGGGTTGTGTTGCGAACGGGGGCAAGGAACGATGCGGCGATATCCCGCCTAATCGCTTGATGAGCCGGCGGATGCCCGGTGTCTGGGTCAGGAAATTGGTTGCGCGAGGAGCCAAAGAAGCCAGGCGAGCCCAGACATGGATCAGCCCCATGGAGTAGGCGCTGATCGGCCGCGACCGTCCCGCGTAGTAGTGCGAAAGGAATTCGGCCTTGTATGTCGCCATATCGACGCCGACAGGGCAATCTCCTTTGCAACCTTTACAGGCAAGGCAGAGGTCGAGCGCTGCGTGGACATGATCGTCTCGCCATCCATCTCGAATCGGATCGCCTTCCAGCATTTCGAAGAGGAGCCGCGCGCGCCCCCTCGTGGAGTGCATTTCTTCCCGCGTGACGCGATAGCTGGGACACATCGTGCCTCGGTGTTCACGCCGGCACTCTCCGATGCCGATGCAGCGGAGACCAGCGCGGGCGAAGTTGTATTCATCGTGCGGATAATGGAAATGTGTGTCGACGTGGGGAGGGTTGTAGTCGGCGCCTAACCGGAGATTTTGATCGACGCGGTAAGGCTTGACGATTTTCCCAGGGTTCATTCGCCAATGCGGATCCCAGATGGTCTTGAACTGCTCGAATGCACGGACCAATTCGACGCCGAACATTTTCGGCAGGAACTCGGCGACGGATTGGCCGTCGCCATGCTCGCCGGATAAGGAGCCGCCGTAGCGCAAGACCAGGTCGGACGCCTCTTCGTGGAACGATCGAAAGGCCGTGATGCCGTCGTGCGTCGCAAGGTCATAATCGATACGGGTATGGATACAGCCTTGCCCGAAGTGTCCGAACAGCGTCGTTTCATATCCATACTTATCGAATAAGCGGCGCAGCTCGCGCAGATAGGAGCCGACACGATCGGGAGGCACGGCTGAATCTTCCCAGCCGGTCCATCCGATGCGGTGACCCGGAACATTGGCGGCGGCGAAGCCGAATTTTCGAACCGCCCAGACGGCCTCCTGTTGTGCCGGATCGGAAAACAATCGTGTCGTGGGCCAGTCGCCATGTTTCGACATCGCGCGGATGAAACGTTCGGCCTGCTCATCGGCTTCAGGCTGCGTTTCCCCGCCGAATTCGACCAGCAACCACCCGTGACCCTCCGGAAGCAACCCCAGTCCCTTCACGGGGCCTTTCATCCGCTTCAGGTCTTCGGCCAGGACACCGTCGAACCCCTCGAGTCCCAGAGGCCGATGGTCGAGGATTTCGACGACATGATCACCCGCTCGATACACGTCCGGATAGCCCAGGACGACAAGCGCCCGCGCAGGCGGGCTGTCGATCAGCCGCACAGTCGCTTCCAGCACAACCGCGCAGGTGCACTCGGATCCCACGAGCGCCTTGGCGACATCGAATCCCTGTTCCTCGAGGAGGGCGGGGAGGTTGTAGCCGGAAATACGCCGAGGAATCTTGGGAAAGCGGGCGCGGATGTCCGGCTCGTACACGTCCCGCAACGTGCGGAGCGCGCGAAAAATATCACCGCGCCGGCCCGCCTCCGACGTCAAGCGGGTGAGGAGCTCAGGAGAGGTCTTGCCGACTTTCATCCGCAGGCCGTCGTAGGTCAGGATGTCCAGAGCCTCGATATTATCGGCGGTGGTGCCGCCCATGACCGAGTGCGTGCCGCAAGAATTGTTTCCGATCATGCCGCCGAGCGTACAATGGTCATGTGTCGCCGGGTCAGGTGGAAACATCAGCCGATGCGGCTTCGCCGCGGATTGGAGATTATCGAGCACGAGCCCAGGCTGCACCCGCGCCTGCTTGCGTGCGGGATCCAACGCCAGCAGTCGATGCATGTATTTGGAGAAATCGACGACCAGCGCCACATTGCAGCTCTGGCCCGCCATGCTGGTGCCGCCGCCTCTCGCCAGAATCGGCGCGCCATACCGGCGCGCGATCGCCAGCGCCGCGATCACATCGTCGGCATGGCGCGGAATGACGATTCCGATGGGGACTTGCCGATAATTGGAAGCATCGGTGGCATAGAGGGCACGGCTGCCGGCGTCGAAGCGTACTTCGCCCTCGATCGCCCTGCGGAGGTCCGCAGCCAATCCGTCCGTATCGACATCCGGAGGCCTGTGGAGGTGTACCGCCCCTGCCCCTAGCTCTGTACGTCGCGCGATATCTTGCAGTCGTTCGATCTGAGTCAGTTGCATGCTCACATCCCGCTCGAGGATCCGGCTGCGCTTACACGACTTCGCGGATCTTGTTCTCCACGACCGTCTTGATGATCTCCCACCGGTCCTTCGTGCCTTTCGCCAACGACTCCGCAAAAGCCAACGCCTGCTTGGTCGTGATCTTGCCCGGCATCGGCGGCTCATTCTGATCCACCACAGCCTCGACCAGTGCGGGACCGGGATAGGCGAACGCTTCCCGGAGTACGGCCGGTACCTCGTTCGGCCGGTCCACGGTATACCCTGCCAAACCGCAATCGCGCGCCACACCGGCAAAGTTGATCGGTTGAAGTTCCACGCCGAACTCAGGATGTCCCTCCATCGCGAGTTGTTCCCATTTGATCTGACCCAATGAGTTGTTTTTGATCACGATGATTTTGACGGGCAATTGATATTTGACCAGGGTGACGAGGTCGCCCATGAGCATGGCGAGACCGCCGTCGCCGACGAAGCAGACGACTTGTCGTCCCGGATAAGCGACGGCTGCGCCGATGCCGTACGGCAAGGCGTTGGCCATCGAACACAGCGTCCCGGAGGCCGCGAATTGCATGGTGCCCCGGATCTTGATGTGCCGGGCCGCCCACGTCGTAACCGTGCCGCTGTCGCAACAAATGATCGCATCGTCGTTCAGGAACTGATTGAGTTGATGGGGGACCACCTGCGGTTTCATGGGAAGATCCGTCCTACTTGCCCGTTCCTCCATCAGATCGTTCCATTGCCGCATCTTCGCTTGGATGGATTCCAGGAATCGGCGTGTCTTCTTGGGCTCGATCAGCGGCAGCAACGCGGCGAGGACATCCGCGCTTCGGCCGATCAGGCCGACTTCGACGGGATACCGCAACCCGATCCGATTCGGATTGATGTCGATCTGCACGCCGCGCGCCTGACCCGGTTTGGGATAGAACTGGTAATAGGGAAAACTGCTGCCGATGATGACGAGGGTGTCGCATTCATCCACGGCTTCCGACGAGGGCGCCGTGCCCAACAACCCATGGCTGCCGGTCGTATAAGGATGGTCGTCGGGGATGACGGCCTTGCCCAACAACGCTTTGATGATCGGCGCACCGATTTTCTCGGCCAGCTCGAGGACTTCCGCGCGGGCGCCCAAGGCACCCTGTCCGACGAGAATCGCGACCTTCGATCCCGCATTGATGACCTCAGCGGCTTTCTTCAGGCGGGATGCCGGTGGGAGCGGCAAGGACTCATCCGTGATGTCGCCGCTGTGCTGTGCGACGTTCATCGCCGAACGATGGCCATCCTCCGTCCAATCTTGTATGTCTTTCGGAATGGTGATGTGCGCCACCGTTCGTTGACTCACGGCGGCCTTCACCGCTTCATCCACGACGTTGTACAGATGCGCGGGCCCCATCACGCGCTGATTGAACGCGGCGACATCCGTGTAAACCTTGTCCAGATCGAGGTCCTGTTGGAAATGCGTACCGATCAAGTCATGGAAGGTGTGCCCGGTAATGGCCAAGACCGGCTGGCCGTCGTATTTCGCATCATAAAGGCCGTTGAGCAAATGAAGCCCTCCCGGACCCGACGTCGCGAGGCACACACCCAGCCGGCGTGTGAATTTTGCATAGCCGCAGGCGGCGAATGCGGCCGCCTCTTCATGTCTGACCTGGATAAATTGAATCCGTTTTTGATGCGTTCGCAGCCCTTCAAACAATCCGTTTACACCGTCTCCCGGATATCCGAATATTGTATCGACTCCCCATGAGATCAATCGTTCCATCAACATGTCTGCGACCGTTTTCTTGCTTGCCATATGACCTCCTGGGTTTCGTCGAGACGAGATCTGTGCTGCTAGACTGCAATCTATAGACCTCGGCGCATCGATGAATCCTGAGTATTGACTTTCTGAATTCTGCGTGGAGAGGAGCTGGATTGGTCAAGAATGAGCGCAGATCTACCGGAGACGCCAACTAGGTGTATCCCTCAGAGACTCATCGTTCGGCGATGGATGGCGTGACGCTCGTTCAATGAATTAGTTCGGACCAGTGATTTCTTGGCCAGCCTACGCCCCAAGCCTATGCCAAAGACGAATGAACCACTCTCTTTCAATGCGGATGCCTTGTCCTCTCCCGGACAATTTGTCCTCATAGTTTCCCCAATACGGCCAACCAGGACATGCTCTACAAAAGACGCTTTTCTGCCATGGCCTTTCCTGCAACATCGGGCGTCGGTCCACTTGTACGCACTGAGGTATATATCTTGCGTGAACTGCATCTGCGTGATGAGCCCGTTCAGTTTGATATGCGTTCCATGCGAATTGAGCCGCTCGGCCGGCCCCATGGTCGTTTCAGGGAAGAGAATAAACCGGGTGTAGACTGCGCAATTCAAATTCAGCAAAGGAGAGACCATGCATCAGATGAGACTCACATCAACCGTCGCCGTCATCCTATCCATGGCGTTGCTTGGCAGCGCCTGTGCGCAGAATAGGAATCAGACCGATCGGCGGGTCACCAAGGCATCTGCGCCCCACAACCAGCAGCACCAGGCGCAGGCAACGAAAGTGGACCAGATGGGTGACCGGCAGCTCTTGCAAGGGGACCAAACGGTCTTCGGCAGGGTCGAAGCGGTCACGTCGGATCAGATTAAGGTCAACATCGGCGAAGTGCAGCCGCGATTTCTTCCATTGAAACCGGCTGAGGAAAAGAACTTTCCCGAGATCAAGCCAGGCGATGACTTGGTCATCACCGTCAACGGGCAGAATCTGATCGTCGATTACCATCCGGTGGGGTATGCGTCCCACGACCACAAGATCGTCCAGGGCACCATCGCAGACACGATGCCGGTAGGTCAGGAACGGGTGGTCATCAGGAGCAAAGACGGAAAGGAACAATCATTTGAGGTGAGGTCTCAGGCGCGGAGCAAACTGGGCTCCATCCCGGTCGGGACACCGATGCTCTTCCTGATCGATGAAACGAACAAAATAACCGACGCGACGTTTGCCAGCCTCGATGCGGCGAAGGACGCGCAGAAGCGCTCGGAAGACAGGTCGTCGATCAAGGGGGCCAACCGGCAGGTTGACGGGACGGTCGTCGAGCCGTTGAACGGCGATCGTATCACCATTAAGACCGGCGATGGAGAACGGCCGTTCGAAGTTCGTGAAATCATGCAGGGGCGGCTCTCTAGTCTTCGCAAGGGAGAATCGGTCATTCTTCTCGTGGACAATGAGAACAAGGTGGTGGACATTGCCGTCCCACCGGTATCGGATCGATAGATGGATGGAGGCCGCCCTTCGATACGAGGGCCATCACCTTCGCGATGCGTGATGAGAGAGGATGGCGGCTTGGGGCAGCTGATGTGCGCCGGTGGAACCTCTTGCCGATTCGACGCAAGTTGGTTCTCACTCAAGGCCCGTTCCCTATCGGCGAACCTCGCGTGGTTCATCTCCGCCGTCTGAGGATTTCCTATTCGGTCGTACAACGGACGGCGCAGCGGGCGAGAGCCGAATCTCTTGATCTTCATGATTCAACGCCAGCCCACTGCCGGCTTTCAGCGTGTAGCGAGTGGCATCCGGGTCGACATCGACTTCAAGGCTCTGTCCTTGAAACGTAAGCCTGAATCGGAGACAGTCCAACTGTTCCGGCAAGACCGGCCGGAAGCTGAGTCTGCCGGTATAGTCGCGCAGACCGGCGAAGCCATAGACGAACACCATCCACACTCCTCCCATGGCGGCAATATGGCAGCCGTCTTTGACATTTCCCGCGACATCGCCCAAATCCATCAACGTCGCCACTCGTGCATACGTCAACGCCTTCGTCATGTCGCCGACTTCGGCGGCCATGATGCTTTGGATGCAGGGTGAGAGCGACGAGTCTCCGGTGGTTCTGGGGTCATAAAATTCGAAGTTGCGTCGCTTCAGCTCCGGGGAGAACTCATGGCCGAGCAGCAGCATGGCCAGCACGAGATCGGCCTGTTTGATGATCTGATACCGATAGATGGTGAGCGGATGATAGTAGAGCAGCAGCGGATACTTTTCCGGCGGCACGTGTTTGAAGTCCCACGGCTCTTCTTCCAGGAATTTATCGTCTTGCGGTGTGATCTTCAGGCGTTCATCGTAAGGCACATACATCAGGTCGGCGGCCCGCTTCCAATCCGCCACCTCCGAGGCCTCCAGCCGGGTCTTGTGCTCCAGCGCGGTGAATAAATCCGGCCGCCGTTCGCGCACCTTTTCCACCGTCTCGGCGGCGTATCGGAGATTCTCGCGGGCCATCAAATTGGTGTAGACATTGTTATTGACCATCGTGCTGTATTCATCGGGACCGGTCACACAATGAATGCAGAATTTGCCTTCCTGGCGTAACGAATAGAAACCGAGCGACAGCCATAACCTGGCGGTTTCGACCAACATCTCCACCCCTTCATCGAAAAGAAATTCCTCATCGCCGGTCGCCTGCACGTACTTTTTCAGCGCATACATAATGTCGGCATTGATGTGATACTGTGCGGTCCCTGCGGCATAATACGCCGACGCCTCCTCGCCGTTGATCGTCCTCCACGGATACATGGCTCCTCGTTGATTCAACTGCCGCGCCCGTTCGCGCGCCTTATCCAACATGCCGTGACGGAACCGCAGCAGATTTTTGGCGATCCGCGGGGCGGTGTAGATCAAAAACGGCAACACATAGATTTCGCTGTCCCAGAAGTAGTGCCCTTCATAGGCGCCCCCCGTCAGCCCCTTCGCCGGCACCCCCGTGTTCTCTGCGCGCGCGGCCGCCTGTAGGGTATGGAACAGATTGAATCTGATGGCTTGCTGGACGGCGGTCGTGGAAGCCTTGGCTCGCGCCGGATTCGTCGCGACGGTGACATCGCTTCGTTGCCAGAAATCATCCATATACCGTTCTTGGCCCGCAAGCAGAGCGGGAAACCCCTCGGCGACCGCCCGGTCCAGCGTACGTTCCACGCGCGCGCACATCTCCTCCGGAGGCGCCGTATGGCTCGTATGGTAGGCCATGTACTTCACCAGGGTGATCGTCTGGCCGGGCTTTGCATCGATGGTCGCGACCACTTGACCCGCATCTTCCGTGTAATGAGTCGTCCACGTCGTCCCGCAGGATGTGTCCAACACGTGATCGATTGCGCAAGAGAGTATCATTCCGCTTTTGTTCGTGGCGTGACACAGGACGATCCGTCGGTCTTTCGCATAACTGATCCGGTGATGCAGGACTTTTTCGACAAACACTTTCGATTGCCTGGGATCATGGTTGTTTCGTCTTGGCGCGGGCTCGTTCGCGATCATTTCGGCGGAGAGCACGACCGGAGCGGCCGCATCCAGCATCGTGACCTGGTAGAAGATGGCCGCGAGATGACGGTGTTCGAAAGACACCAGCCGACGCGATGTGATCGAGACCCGCTTTCCCGCCGGCGTTTCCCAGAGGATGTCGCGGTCCAGTGTCCCGGACTGCATATTCAATCGTCGATTGAAGCTCCTGACATTGGCATGAGGAAGCCAAAACGGCTCATCGTCCACGTACAGTTTGATGATCTTGGTGTCGGTCGCATTGACGATCGTTTGCCCTGTCGTCGCCAAGCCGTAGGCCTCTTCGGGGTAGATGATCGGCCAGCTCTCATAAAAGCCGTTGATAAAGGTGCCGTTCTGGCCGATCGGTCCTCCTTCTTCGAAGCACCCTCGCATACCGAGATAACCGTTTCCGAGCGCAAACATGGTCTCGCCTTGCTCGAGCAAGGCGGGCATGAACCGTTTCTCGATGAGGTTCCACTCATCCGGAGGGTAGATATGAGGCGGTGGGTGGAATCGAGGTCGATGGAGCATAGGATTATCGGAAGCGCCGTTCAGTTCTTTGCCGGCGGCGCGGGAAAGGGCTTGGTTTCCGGTTCCGACGGCAGCAGCTCCGCCAAATCGGTCACGACGATATCCGCCCCCTGTTGTCGCAACGCCTCAGCCTGATTCTCTCGATCGACGCCGATCACAAGACCGAAACCACCGGCCCGTCCGGCCTGGACCCCGGCCAGGGCATCTTCGATCACGATCGCCTTTGCCGGCAACACACCCACACGCCGGGCCGCTTCGAGAAACGTATCCGGAGCCGGTTTTCCGTGAAGATGAAGACGATCGATCTCGTGTCCGTCGATGTGTGTTTCAAACAGCGGTGCCAAGCCGGCACTCCGGATAATTTCACGGCAATGATGGCTGGACGACACCACGGCTGTTTTCAAACCGGCGGCCCTTGCCGCGTGAAGATACCGCACCGTGCCGGGGTACACGACCACACCGGTCTCGCGAAAGCACTCGTCAAAGTATGTATCTTTCTTGTTTCCCAACCCATAGATCGTTTCCCGATCGGGGCCATCGTCGGGCAAGCCGGGCGGAAGAGTTAAGCTGCGCGACTTCAGAAAGTCCTTTACTCCGTCGTATCGCGATTTGCCGTCTACATAGAGTCGATAGTCTCTTGCGGGATCGAACGGCTCATAGAGGGATCCTGTGCACGCGGCGAGTTTTTTCAAATACTCATCAAACAGTCGCTTCCAGGCGGCGGCATGCAAGACGGCCGTCTCGGTGATGACGCCGTCCATGTCGAACAAGACGGCATCGAAATTCGTCAATCTGTGCCGGTCAATCCGATTCATGGGATGCAAGGAGATAGTCGCTTATGAGGCAGATGATGTTCGAGATGTTCGAGAGGCGCGACACCGGCTTCCGCAACGCGATGAGGTCATGGTCATTCTTTCGGTCTCGGTTCGACAGTTTGCTTGATGTCTACAACCGGGTGTGTATCGAGCAACTGCCATCAACTCCGGTTTTCTTTACCACAACAGATCACTCCTGTTCCATACAGCTAGGCAATCCTCTAGCAGGCTGCGGAACACATCCATGTCTTCTTCGAGACCCTTCAGGATGAACGGAGCGGTCCTTGTCTGGACCGGTCTCATACCCTTCGGGAATCGGATTGACGTGGGTTGCGAGGGTCTTCCTCCATGTGACACATGCCGTCTCATTAAGCGTTGCGGTGGCAGATCTCCAACTTCATGACGGAACAGATCAACATATATCTCTGAGCTC